>CAMOYC010000128.1 GCA_946629665.1 uncultured Lachnospiraceae bacterium | reverse complement strand
GTCTTGAACATCAGGTTGAACTGGCGGATGTCCGTGAAATTGTGCTTGCCGCAGCTCGGGCAAGGAACATGATGTTCATCGACGAAGGCTTTCATCTTCTCCTGGGACCAGCCGTCGATGGAGGAATCCAGTTCGATGCCTCTGTCGTGGGCAAAATCTTCGATCAGTTTGTCCGCACGGAAACGCTCTTTACACTCTTTACAATCCATCAGAGGGTCGGAGAAGCCTCCTAAATGTCCGGAAGCAACCCATGTCTGGGGATTCATGAGGATCGCACAGTCCACGCCGACATTCCAGGGACTTTCCTGGATGAACTTCTTCCACCATGCTCTCTTTATATTGTTCTTTAACTCAACACCAAGATTACCGTAATCCCATGTGTTGGCAAGACCTCCGTAAATCTCAGAGCCCTGATAAATGAAACCTCTTGCCTTAGAAACTGCAATAATCTTGTCCATTGTTTTTTCCATGTCTTATACCTCGTCTTCCCTAATTGATAAATATGATCACAGATCAGTTTTGTCCGCTGAATCAGGACCTAAACATGTTTTTTATTCTACATTGTATAACATTTTTATGCAAGTATATTTAAGAAAAATCGTTAAGCATGGCCTCCGAACGGAATTTGTGGGGAACATGCTCTTCCATAAACCGTTTCACGATCCAGGCAAACTCCGTGAAGACCGGCTCGGTCAGGTCAAAGGAATAAAGCCTGGTAAGCGGGACCGACATCACATACCGGAGCACATAAAGAACACTGGTTTCCAGGTCCCTCAGATCTGGCAGGGTCAGTCGGGGCTTACAGTGGTCACAGAACACACCTCCGGCCCGGAAAGAAATGCTGTGAAGGTCCTCCTCCCTCCCGCAGGACAGACAGCGGAAACACTCGATGCCCATCCCGGAAAACTGCAGGATCTTGCATTCAAAGATCCTGCGGATCAGAGGCAGCCCGACCAGCTTCTTCTTCATGGCAGAAAATGTAACGGAAAGCAGGTTTAATATATTCCTTTCGTCCTGGCCTTCCATGGTAAAATATTCTGCCAGTTCTGCAAAATATGTGCTGTAATATATCAGGTCCAGATCCTCCTTTATGTGGGGGTAGTAGTCCCGGATCTCCGCAGAATTCAGGTAAACATAATTTCTGGTGTCAGCCACCTGGAACTCTCCTGCCACAAGGGGCTGAGCCGCGGCGTGAAGTGAATTGTTCACCTTGCGGCTGCCTCGGGCAAATACCTGCATCTTCCCTCTTTCTTTGGTGAGGATCGTCAGCCTTCTGTCGTTCTCTCCGACCGGGTAGACCGTCAGGACAATGCCGGTTACTGTACTCAGATCACTCATAATTCCTTCTTATTATAGCCGTAATTCTTCAGCAGGATATCGCTGTCTCTCCAGTCCTTACGGACCTTAACCCACAGTTTCAGGTTAACCCTGGTATCCAGCAGATTCTCTATCTCCGTTCTCGCTTCTGTACCGATCTCCTTGATCATGGCACCTTTCTTGCCGATGATGATCCCTTTGTGGGAATCTCTCTCACAGATGATCACTGCCTCGATGTCAACGATATCGCCTTTTTTACGGTTTTTCATCCTCTCGATCACCACCGCGATCCCGTGAGGGATCTCCTGACTTAGATTTCTCAGGGCTTTCTCGCGGATCAGCTCCGCTACGATCTGTCTCTCCGGCTGATCGGTGATGGTGTCCTCATCATAGTACATGGGGCCTTCCGGCAGATACTTCATGATGGTAGCTACCAGGTCATCCGTATTGGTTCCCATGAGGGCGCTGACCGGGACAACCTCTGCGAAATCACACTGGTCCTTGTAGGCGACGATCGCCTTTAAGATCTCCTCTTCGGTCGCTTTGTCGGTCTTGTTGATCACGAGGAAAACCGGTGTTTTCACTGCCTTCAGTTTATCAATAATATACTGCTCTCCGGCACCGATATAGGTGGTGGGCTCCACAAGCCACAGGATCAGATCCACTTCCCCGAGAGTCCTTTCCGCCGCGGTCAGCATGTAGTCCCCCAGCTTGTTCTTTGCCCGGTTGATACCCGGCGTATCCAGGAAGATGATCTGGCCATCCTCGCTGGTGTATACCGTCTGGATCCGGTTTCTGGTAGTCTGTGCCTTGTTGGAGGTGATTGCGATCTTCTGGCCGATCATCCGGTTCATCAAGGTGGATTTCCCTACATTGGGTCTGCCCACGATCGTAACAAAGCCTGATTTAAACTTATTTTTCATATAATGTCTGTATTCTCCTTTATCTTGTCCGATCGGTCATAACCGATCGGTTGAGTCTTCTCATGAAATCGGGGTGACAGCCACCGTCTCACGCCGTCTGCCACCCCGTAATTCTTCCATCTGTAATTCTCTTTATGCCATTATCTGCTGAGAGTCTCCACAGTAGCAAAGAGCTGTCTCTGCTCTTCCAGGGTGTTCTCATTACCGATCACGCAGATACCGGAAGTTTTCAGCATATGCTCCAGGCAATCAGCCAGAGCCCGGATCTGATCCTGGTCACAGCCAAGAACCTGATCCCGGTCTTTCTGGATCATGTCGAAGGTGATGCCGGACCGGTAGGCGGCAAAGGAACGGGCACCGAGGGCGGAAGGCTCTAAGGGCTGGTCCATTCCACTGATCGTACCGATGATATATTTGGTCATATCCCTGGCAGAAACATCGAAGTTTCTGATATATTCCACTGCCTTGTGGTAGGCATCCAGCGTCTCGACCACCTTAGGATCCCGGTAAGATGCAAATGTCCCGTATCCGTCCCTGCTGAAGCTGCAGGAACAGCCATAGGCTCCGCCGGTAACACGAACATTCACCCACAGATAATCGTAGGATAAGATAGTACGAAGGACACGAAGAGCTCCGGTATAACCCTGGTCTTCTGTCTCGTAGCAGCCCGCTGCTGCCACATAATTTACCTTGCTGCTGGTCTTGAACGCTTCGTTGGCTCTGTACAGAGGATAGACCGGTTTCGATCTTACACAAGGCCCATCCCAAAGGAGCCGGCCAAAGTTTTCAAATCGCTCATCCAGAAGGGATTTATAATCGAACTCGCCGGTCAGGCTGACCGTCAGGTTATCCTTGCGGAAGATACAATTCTGGGCCCGGGCAAGCTGCAGGGCCATCTGCTCTTTCCTCTCATCAAAATGAGCATCCAGATCACAGATAAAATGGTAATAGCAGATGCCTTCCGCCTCTTCCTTGTATTTTGCTGCGGGACTCACATAGGACATGGCCCTTCCCGAAGCAAATACATGGCCTGTCGCCGGGATCCGGACATCCATCCGGGTCTTCTCTTCCGAAATGATCTCCTTCATCCTGCCAAAATCTGTCCACAGCGTATTGATGAGAACTTCTTGGGCCAAATTGATTCCATCTTCGATCTGCTCTTCCAGACATTTCATATTCACGCTGAAATAAGGACGGTATCCACCCTTCTTCCAGACCAGAGAGCTGATCCCCGTCGAGAAGTTCAGGCCGCCGATCTTCAGGTTGATCTCCGCGGCAAGGTCATTATAGGTAAAATTCCTGGTATCCACATACCGGTAGAAGTCCACTAAGAGGGTGGCATAAGGTACCAGCTCTTCCGGAAGGTCTGACATATCAAAGCAGAAGTCAAAGTAGGCAATACCGTTTGTATGGTATTCATGCACCACCGTGGTAAGTCCTCCGATCTCCATCTCCTTATTCTTAAAGGGCAGGGCATCCGGAGAAATATCAGAGAGGGACAGCATGGGGATCGCCTCTAATTCCTCCTGGGTGGAAGGAGTCTCCTGGAATTCTTTCAGCCTTCTGGAATCTTCCTGCAGCAGGTAGAGCTGCTGCCTGGTCAGGCTGGCTTTCAATCTTGCCAGCTGCGCCTTCAGCTGTGCATCCGCCTTCTCGTTCTTTCCGGTTTCCGGATAGAGGTTTACAAATGATTTATGGCTGTTATCCAGGAATACATCCCGGATCAGTTTTTCAAAATAACCGCTCTCGATCTTCTCTTTCAGACTGGCCAGAGGGGTCAGGGAATCAGCCAGGTCAAGGGCTCTCCTGTCATCATACAGCCAGGTGTTCAGAAAATTGAGACCGTAGATCAAGCCCTTGGAGTTGCTGCCGTAATTACTTTCCCGGAAGCGGAACTCAAAGCTGTTGATAGCGGAGTACAGAGCCTTTTTACTGATCCCGTCTGCCGACAGATCGGCAAGGATCTCCTCCAGCTTCTTCACGAAAGCCTCTTCCTTGTTCCTTCCCACATTCTTAACACTGATGGAGAAAATGGGCTGCTGGATCCCGCCGTCATAGAAACTGTCCACATCCGTTCCCAGGCCGGCCTCGATCAGCCGTTTTTTGACCGGCGCTCCCGGCATGGTAAAGAGCACGTAATCCAGGATAGCCATCGCCATCGCCTTCTCCCGGTCCGCATTATCCCCAACCAGGACATTATAGCTCAGATAGATTCCATCCTCCGTATCCTCGGAAACAGAGTAGGTATCCTCGACCCTGACCGGCTCCTCGTAAAGGGCCTGCATGGGAATCTCAGAGTCCACTTCCCTCTTATCGAAATGAGACAGGTATTCCTGATCGATAAAAGCAAGCTCTTTCGCAAAATCCACATTACCGTACAGGTAAATATAGCTGTTGGAAGGATGATAATAGCGGGTATGGAAGGCCAGGAAGTTCTCCCTGGTCAGAGTGGGGATCGCATCCGGATCTCCGCCGGACTCAAAAGCATAAGGTGTATCCTTGAGAAGGGAAGCCTGGACCTTCCTCTCCAGAATGGAATCCGGTGAGGACATGACTCCTTTCATCTCATTGTATACAACCCCGTTAAAGGTAAGATCGCTGTCCGGACTCTCCATCTCATAATGCCATCCCTCCTGCTTGAGGATCTCTTCCTTCTTGTAGATATTGGGATAGAAAACCGCATCCAGATAGACATGCATCAGGTTATGGTAATCCTGGTCATTGCAGCTTGCGATCGGATAGACCGTCTTATCGGAATAGGTCATGGCATTCAGGAAAGTGTTCAGAGAACCCTTAGCCAGCTCAACAAAAGGATCCTTGGAAGGGAACTTCTTCGAACCGCAGAGGACGGAATGCTCCAGTATATGGGCTACGCCGGTGTCATCTGCGGGAGGTGTCCGAAAAGCAATGCTGAATACCTTGTTTGTATCTTCATTTTCCACCAGGAGCACGCGGGCCCCGGTTTTGGCATGCCTGAGGACATAGCCCTGCCCGTTCAGTTCCGGCAGTTCCTTGCATTCCTCCAGGCAATAATTCTTATAATCTGCGCTAGTCAGCATATATAAGCCTCCTGTATGGTACATTTTCTTGTTTACAGGTGTGTCATCTTACAAAAGGGCACACTTCTCATATTTATCTTTTATGATAACACAAGTTGTGGAAAAAGGCTATCATCATCTGGTAAAACGAGAAGTTTGACAACCCGCGAAAAAGGCAGGTCTCATGGATCCATGAAACCTGCCGCTTATAATTAATATATAATCTGGTAATTAGTTGTTGATCAGCTTATCTTCGCCATTCCAGCTGTAAAGACTTCTGATCTGCTCTCCGATCTTCTCTGCCGGATGCTCAGCTGCTAACTTTCTCATAGCCTTGAAATGAACCTGCTTGCCTGCATCGGACATATCTAAGAGGAATTCCTTCGCGAAGGTTCCGTCCTGGATATCAGCAAGGATCTTCTTCATGGTCTTCTTGGTCTCATCAGTGATGATCTTGGGACCGGTAATGTAATCGCCATACTCAGCAGTGTTGGAGATGGAGTAGCGCATTCCTGCAAAACCGGACTGGTAGATGAGGTCAAAGATCAGCTTCATCTCATGTACACACTCAAA
>CAMOYC010000127.1 GCA_946629665.1 uncultured Lachnospiraceae bacterium | reverse complement strand
ACGATCGTGAACGCCAACCCGGATATGATGGAGGAAGTGCTCTACAACCTTTGTGATAATGCAATCCGCTACAACAAACCCGGAGGTTATGTACACATTACGGTAAGAGATCAGAAACTGATCGTCTCCGATAACGGAATCGGGATCCCTGAAGAGCATCAGGACCGGATTTTCGAACGATTCTACCGGGTAGATAAAAGCCGGTCAAAAAGAACCGGAGGCACCGGCCTGGGCCTGGCAATCGTAAAGCATATCGTCACTCTGCACGGCGCCACGATCCGTCTTGAGAGCCAGCCCGGAGAAGGGACGAGCGTCTGTATAGACATGGTGCCTGTCACTGTGAAGAAGTAGACCTGGTACCTGTCACTGTGAATCCTGTGAAGTCACTGTGGAGAACATATGGAGATACATCGGAACCAGTAAAACGAGCATGAGAAAGAAACTGATATCATAGCTCAGATATACAATCCGCATACTGTGGTAAACGGGGCTGAGAATCTGACACCAAGCCGCGCGGAAAACCGCGTAGCACAAGAAAGTACACAGCATGGGGTAACAGTTGTTGCCAAGTCCCTTGATTGCGCCCAGCCACACCTGGTTGATGGCGTAGATCACATACACCGGAAAAGTGAACAGAACGGCCTCGTGGGCATGAAAGAGGATTCCCGGATCACTGGTAAATATTTTCAGCAGCACGGGGGAGGCATAGAGTAAAATCAGGCTGAGCGGAAAAATCAGCGCTGTCATTGTGGTGAGGCTCAGATTTACAGACCGCCGGATTCTTTCATACTGCCTTGCTCCCAGATTCTGGCCGACAAAGCCGGTCAGGGAGATCCCGTAGGCAAAAGAAGGATAATAGAGACAGCCTTCTATCTTGGCATACACTGTCATACCGGCCATGGCATCGGGACCGAAGCTGTTGATGGTGATCTGGACCAGCATGCTGGAGATGCTCATAAAGACTGCCTGCAGGCCTGCCGGGATTCCATCCTTCAGTATGGCAAGCATTTCTTTATAGGAAAGACCTTTCCCCTGAAAGCTGAGCGAGTAGGCAGGATCCAGGGACAAAAGGCAGCGCAGGATCATTGCGGCCAGAAGCCACTGGGAAGACAAGGTCGCTATAGCTGCCCCGGCGATTCCCATTCTGAAGCCGACGACCAAAACGATATTCAAAAGGAGATTAAAGATTCCTGAAAAGAAGAAGAGGACCGTTGGGGTTTTTGTGTTGCCTAAGGAACGCAAAACCGCTGTCCCTACATTATAAATGATCTGGGCACTGAGCCCGAAAATACAGATATGCAGGTAACAAAGCGCTCCGGGCCGGACTTCCGGCGGGCTGTTAAGAAGTCTTAAAAGAGGATCGCATAAGACATAGCCTAAAATGGTCAGAGAGACTCCCACAAAGATTGTCAGACGAAAAACAGCAGTGAGGGTCTCTTTTAGCTTTTCGTAATGGTAGGAGCCAAACAGTCTCGAAGTAATCACGCTGATTCCGGAAGAGAAGCCTATAAAAAAATTAATCAGCACAGATAGCAGCATGCCGGAGATTCCGGTTGCGGCAAGGGCATACTCTCCTCCAAAATGTCCGATCACGATACAGTCAGCAACATTATAGAATTCCTGCAGAAGCTGGGAAAATAGTACCGGTATTGCAAAATAGAGCAGAGTTCTTCCGATGGGGCCTTTTTCCATGTGGACGACGGCGGTTGCTTTCATGTCTATATCCTCCTATTACATTTTATTATAATGTACGTGAAAGAATTCGGATATTACCAGTTTGTTATGATTGTGATATAATAATTTATTATATCTATGGGAAGGTGGAGGATTGCTTGAATTTACAGCAGCTTACTTATTTTCTAACCAGCGCTCAAAAAGGATCCCTGACCAAGGCGGCAGAAGCATTATACACGACTCAGCCGCATGTCAGCCAGGTGATCCGGTCCTTGGAACAGGAACTGGGCATTGCTCTGTTTAGGCGAACCGGGAGTGGAATAGAGCTCACCAGACAGGGCCAGGATATTCGGATTTATGCAGAGAATGCTCTGAAAAATGTGTCCATGATCCGGGAAATCTGCGAGGAGAGCACAGAGAGTACCTTAAAGATCGCTGCAAACTCCAGCAGCTGGCTGGCCTATCTGGGCGGAGATTATTTTCTTAGTCATATAGGAGAAAAGCTGAAGCTGAAATACACAGAATGCAGGACCGAGGAACTGCTCTTCCTGCTCCAGGAGCAGAATTATGATCTGGGCTTCTTATTTGTCCCCACCAATAAAATGACAGGGCTGGAGCACAGGCTCAGAAAGAGACATATGGTATACACGGAGCTCCTGCAAAGCAACCTGGTGGTCCATTCCGGCCCCAAAAGCCCCTTTTACGGGCGAGACTTCATTGAGCCGGAGGAGCTGGACCAGTGCAGCTGCATTCAGATGGAGGATGATTTCTATTCGGTAGAAGAACTGCTGATGACCCACAAGGCATTTTATTCCGGACGATGCAGACTGAAAAAGGTCGTTACCACCAACAGTAACCACCTGATGATCCGCATGCTGCAGCAGACCCATCTGTGCAATATCGGAAGCTACTGGTATAGAGGAAATGAGGAAGAACAGAGATTCGGTATTTCTGTGATCAACGGATTTCAAGGGACCGTATCCTTCGGGTTTCTTTCCCAGGCGGGAAGGGAACGGAGCAAGGAAGCTGAAGATTTTCTTCAGATGCTGGCGGACATGGTGCCTGTAATGGTGCCTGTCACCAACGAATGAGAGGAGAATTATGAAAATGAACAGAAGCATTTTAAGAAACACCGTGTTCCTGCTGATGACTGCACTGATCTTCAGTCTGTTTACAGTAAGCACGAAGGCCGCAGCCAGGAAAGAGCGGCAGACCGTGGATGACGGCGTACAACGTTTTATCCATGTCGGACAGAAGAAGAGGATGAAAACCTGGAAGCCTTTTAAGAAGTACCCCAAGGTAGAGGTGACCTATAAGAGCAGCAATCCATCGGTCGTTTCCATTTCAAAAAAGGGAAAGATAAAGATCAAGAAAAAAGGATATGTGACCCTGAGCGCCAAAGTGAAACAGACCAAACGCTATAAAGCGGCGAAGGCGGAGATCTATATCACGGTCCTGTCAAAGAAGAACGGCCTCTACATGGATGACACGGGAACCCCGCATTTCTATTATAAGGGGAAGAAGTACCAGCCAGGGAAACTGCCACGCAAAACGGAGATGAAGCTGTGTAAGACAAATCCGTTTTTCAAAAAATATCTGGAGGATTACCTTCCAAAATACCGAAAGAAAATAAGCGACCCGACCGAAGCGGGCCTGACCGCGATCCTGAACTACGGAAAAAAATACCTCTCCAAAAAACTGATATTCAATCCCTACTATGTGGCCACGATTGAGGAAAACAACGTGATCTGGGGCAGACTTCTCTATAACCGCCGCGGAGCCTGCGTCTACTATTCCAGCCTGTTCTGCTATCTCTGCTATCTGAGCAAAGTACCCTGCATGGCGGTGGAAGACGATGGGCATGCCTGGAACATCGTTTATCACAACGGCTACTATTATTCCGTAGAAAACCACTACTTCCTGGCCAAGGTGAAAAACCAACTGGCCATGCCGCCCTTCAGCAAAAAAACAGCCAGTATTTTCGCGAATAAGCTGGTGGAACGCACCAGCCTCCAGCGCGGCATGAAGAAAATGAAATGGGTTCCGACAAAGAATCCTGCAAAGATGGGCCGCGATCTCTCCACCAGCTGCCCCCTTCTGCTGTACTCCAAAAACAGTAAGGGAGAATATGAGGTACACTTCAGGAACCTGAAGAAGGGAACAATACCCAAATACGAAAACGGAAAGAAAGTAACCCTTTCCGAGATGGTATACCTTCAGATGCAGTCGGAAGAAAAAGACGGAGACGTCTATCCCCTCTTCCAGAAAATGGACCAGACCCTGCAGAACGAACTCAAGGGATGGTTCTCTGATTGACATTTTCTTTAAAGTGCTGTTAAAGTAATACTATGAAGAAGAAAACAGAAAAGGGAAAGCCGACGAAAAAAATAAAACATCTGCTCATTATACTGGTATGCTGCATTCTACTGCAGTCTGCATTTAGTTCCTTTTGTCAGACACCGGAATTATCAAGGCAGCTGCCCGGTTCGAAGACGGAAGCAAGTATCTGGCGTGTCACAAAACCGCTGGCACTGTGCTTCCCCGCTTCCGGAACGGAAATCGAGAGGATTCTCAAGGTTATTCGCCAGGAAAACCTGCCGAATCGAAAGACCCAGAGCCAGAAAATCTATTTTAATATAGCCTGTGCTATATTTGGAAATAGAATGATTGGTTTTTATTCCACTTACCTATGGAGGATTACCAGCTTTCCGTCCAATCAGATGAGACGGTCCCTGATCGCATATATTCATCACAAGGAGGATCAATTTTAATCCCCTTCTTCCTGAAATCAGATTTAAATCAACATAATCGAAAAGGACAGGAGGAAGAAAATGATCATAAAGACTATAGGCATAATTCTTGCAGTAGTTGTTGTCATTGCCGGTGTGTGGGCAAACAAGAATAATTAACCATATCATGGGGGACCGATATGGTGCCAGGCACCATTAAGAAAGTGTTAAAGAGTTAATAGTTTTGTAATGGTGCCTGGCACCTTTAGGGGGGGGACACATGAGAAAAAAATATCTGTTGATCATTATAACGTTCCTGGTTTTGATGCTGCCCAATGGCTGCAGTAATTCTTCTGCTGATCATGAAGAGCGGACAGCTGACAGGGTTACTACGGAAACCAAAACCTCCGTTGCTGATCCCAAAAGAGAGTTCCAGCAGCTGGAGCTGGACACCTCCTATCAGTTTGATCTGGATGGAGACGGGAAAGAGGATTCTTTTACCTGCACAAGAGACGGGGAAGAGGGAGAGGCAGCGTTCATTATTAACCAGCATTCCTTCCCGGTATTTGTGGCAAGAGGTTTAGCGGGGATCTATTATTACAGCTATTCAAAGGAAGATACCTATATCCTATATACATATGGACAGTATGGCGGAAATACAACGGTCGTATGCAGATTCACAGGGGATGACCTGGAAGAAGTCGCAGACCTTAATGTTCTTGATAGGAATAATGTATTGGACGCGAGTGGAAAAGAGATCAATCTTGAGACCTCACATTATCATCCCAATCATTTTATGGGTATCAACGAAGTGAGTTCTGATGTGCCAAGTATTCAATTTAAAGCTACGTATATCCTGGATTCCAGGAAGCACACTTTTGAGCTGGAAGACGGAATCTGTGATGCGCTTGATGACTATGAATTAACCTACACCGGTGAAGATTACACCCTGTCTGATTCCTATACAGATGGGAATCAGGACGGGTTCACCCTTTCCAAGGGAGATAAAGTGAGACTATCCCATATGTTTTACCAGCAAAATCCCGCCGAAGAAGAACCGGATCTGATTCTCTATGGCTTGACGAAGGATGGTAAAACAGGGTGGTTGAAAAAAGAATTTGAAGATGGTGTCAAATTTGACTACTGAATCTGCAAAAAAGGAGGGTTATGAAAACCTGGAAACTTTTCAAAAAATATCCCAAAGTAAAGGTGACCTATAAAAGCAGCAACCCTTCCGTGGTTTCCATCTCTAAGAACGGAAAACTGAAGATCAGGAAAAAAGGTTACTCTCTCTGAAATGGTATACCTCCAGATGGAGTCCGAAGCGAAAGAGAAACCGGCATATACTATATTCCAAAAAATGGATAAGGCCCTGCAGGAAGAGCTGAAAAGATTTTTCAGTGCATCCTGAACAGAGCCAATAAAAAAGAAATGTTAACAAAAGGGGCTGTCGCATTAAAACTGCTCTAAAATCGCCAGGATCTTTG
>CAMOYC010000126.1 GCA_946629665.1 uncultured Lachnospiraceae bacterium | reverse complement strand
GGGGGCGGAGCCTACCAACAAGCTTTTTGCAATTCGGCCCGGATTGCATTGCTTGTGATACGGTGAATTATAGATATATACAAAAAATGACCAGATTTTCATTATAGTTGGATAAAACAATAAAGATAGATAAAGGACGTGCCGAGAGCAAGGCACGTCCTTTGTTAAAGATCATAGAAGGCTTTTGGCGTTCCGCATAGAGCGGTCATAATCAGCACATGGGAGCAAAGGCGAAGGGAATAGAGGCAGCTATAGACATTGTTGGCGAAGAGAGTTATGTTTTTATGTTCAAGGTACGAAGTAAGCTGGCTGCAGTAAATCAGATCACAAAGGATCGCTTCGAGATTCTTATGGTTTACTCCGAGCCAGCTGTAAGTGCCTTTTCTCCATGAGATCTTTTGGTAGATTCTGGTCATTGTTTCCTGTCCTGCGTAGGGTTCTCCGTTTTGTAGAAGCCAGTCTATGTTGCAGGCCAACTGAATAAAGAATTCTTTCTCCTTATCGAAAAGGGCATCCCATTCCTGTGTGCTGGCATTTCGAGGGTGCCGCAATTCATCTTTCGTCAAAACCGAGGAAGCCGGATGATAACGAAATTTTATACGTTCCAGTGTCACCGGGCTGTTTCTGATCCTGATCTTGTGCCGGGGGCAGTACTCGACCTCATCAACTTGCGGGAGTACCTGCCAGTACGGCTCTCCGTAAAGCTTTATCTGTTCCGCCGCACACTCCGGGCAGTACCGGAGGTATCCGGCTGGATTAACGGTTCTGGGATGCATCCACCTTGGAAAAGATTCCGTGGTTCGACGGCCGGTGATGACATCATTTATGCGGTCCCGTTCACTGGAAATGGCATTGATTGCGTAAAGGTTGTATGCCGTGTTCTGATGGAGCATCTTTTCCTGTACTGCCTCGTAATGCTCAGGAAACCAGTGCTTTGCCATTTCAAGATGGAATGGCGTGAGAAGGGTAGATATCAGGCTGCTGTTGTAACCAAAAAGCTGGTTGCTGGTACAGCAGTCGCTTATGTTCCCGCTCCTGACATGATAACGGCAGAGAACGCTGTAGAGAGATTCCCCAGGGTATGGATCCGGGAAAAGGAGGAGCTTTCCGGGTGGCTTTCTGTTTGTGTTGTGTTTATAGCCCTTCATCAATCAGACCCGCCTCCTTTACGGACTCATAACCGCGCAGTCCAGAGATAGGACTGGCTGGGGCTTCTTTACTTACAGGCCTGGCCAGATACATCTGGTAAGCTTTCCGTGCAATGACAGGGGCTGCCAGGCATCCGCTTTCATCTTCGGCCATGGCTGCACATACAAAAGAGCGGGCTTCTTCCTGAGAGAGGCCAAGTCCCATGAGCGTGACGATGGCAGCTTCCTGTGTTGTGGCTTCTTTCGGTGGTCTAACAGCAGGACTTCTCGTTTCTGCCGCGATGGAATAGTTGTCTTTGTAATCGCTGAAGGAGAACGGTGTGATGTCAACGTATTGTTTCAGATCGACTTCCTTGCCTGCTTTCATGGCCTCCCGCATCGGTTTTGTGAGCCTCATTTTTTCAGAAGAGATGCGGTGGAGGTCTGCTTCGGTAAAGGATTCTTTTCCGGAGAGGATCGCATCTTCCTGGACGAGCTTATAGATATGGACGGCGAGGAACGGGATTCCCTGTGCTTCTTCGTAAAGGGCGTCCTTCATTCCCGTTGTAAAAGGGATATGTCCCTTCGTGTACTGGTATGTCCAAATGGCCCGGCAGAAAAGATCCCAGGAAGTGTCGTTTGGCATGCGTTCCCATAAGGCGTCCCCCTGGCCGCTTCCCCGCTTCGCCTGTTGGAATTCGTTCTGCAGGATGGAGAGGGCTTTGGGTGTCCCGATCATGATCACGGGAACACCGATCGTATTGACCAGCGTCACGAAGAAGTTCAGGACTTTCTCCGGAACGCCTTTCTGGGCGCTGCATAAGTTCTGGATCTCATCAATGATCAGGACGCCTACGTTATGGGATACGCAAAGGCGGGACATGGCGATCATCATACGGTCAAGGGTCGCCCGGCGGGAATTGTACTGTTCGCTGTAGGATGTGCCGAGAAGGTCATCGAGTTCCCGGAAGAAATCCATGCACAGCCCTTTGAGGGACCCGTCGCAGGAACAGTCGATCTTCAGCCATGAGACCTGGTGCATGACAAGCGGGATGCCCCGGTACTCTGTGTGCCGTATGACCTGCGGATAGAGGGTGAGGATGCTTTCCACGGTTGTGCTCTTGCCGATCCCGGAAATCCCAAGGATGGAAAAGCCATACGTGTGTGGATGGTACCCGCCTGCATAATTCAGGCTCCCATGGGATACGGAGGCGGACATGCCTGCCGCAAGCTGGGCCGCATAAGCCGGAGAAAGCGGGTTTCTGTCTGCGTAACCCCAGCGGATGCATCTGTCGATCCGCCCGAAAACATCCACTTCCCGCTCCATCGGCTGGTGGAGCCTGACGATCCGCTGGGTGAGCAGCTGACGGTAGGAGGACGGGCCTTCCCGGTCGTTATCGGAATAGGGCGGCCGGATCATGAGCTTCGCGATTGCGTCACCCGGTTCAAAAGGCGCGGGCATCGCCTCAATCAGGGGATTGAAACGGAATTCGTCCAGGGTTTCTTCCCGGTAATGGGCATCATGTATGATTGCCATCGTCATCGGAACCTCCTTTCAGCGCCTTATTCAGTGCTTCCTGCAGCATCCTGGTGATCGGGGAGACCGGTTCAGATATACCTGCGGTATCTGCACCTGCATCTTTTTCCGGAAGGCCGCCGTGTTTCCTCATGGTTTCGGCTGTATTCCTTTCGCGGATTGCTTCCTTTTCCTTTTTGCGGTTTGACTCTATTTCGGAGATCCTGGCAGCCTTGCTTTTGCCGGTTTTCGCCGGCAGTTTTGCAAGAGCGTCCGCTTTTGTCTTTGCGATGAATTCCTCCAGCTGTACCCGGTGGAAATCCTCTGTCGGTTCATAGGCGGCTTTCTCTGCATGGTCAAAGGCAGCTATGCGTGCCGCTTCCTCTGTGCCCATCCCTTCAAAGCCCTGGTCCTTGTCCAGCAGATGGCACTCCACAGGCTCCCCGCCGGCAACTGGGCTGATGTAGATCAGGCCGGCATCTCTCGGGTCATAGGCCGCTGTCACCTTCCAGGAGGAATCCGTCCTCGCGGTATCAAACCATTTTTCCTGTTCGGCCTGGCCGCAGCTGTAATAACGGCCGTCGAAATGAATGCCGAACCTTGTGACGGAGGCTTCTCCCTTCGGGAGGAGATGGTACCGTATATGTTCCCTGTCCATAGTCCGCAGTCCCCCGCTCATGTAGCGTATGCCAAAGTTCCAGACATCTCTGGGGATCGGTTTTACATGAAGCTGGCGCATCTGCGGCGTTTTCCGGAAGGCCTCCATGTAGTGGTAGTTGTTGTACTGCAGTACACAACGGATGATGATGGCTGTGAATTCATAGAGATCCAGGGCAGAATCCAGTCGGTAATCCCTGGTGCAGCGCTGTCGGAAATCCTTTTCCACCTTCCCGGGCAGGGATGCCATGTCGATGTTTATGAGGTCGAAATGCTTCTCAATGATCCCCTTCAGGTCACCACGGTACGGGGGTGCGTTCTCCACAGCGATCCCGAGATGCTTGCAGAGCAGGTCTGCCGTGCGGCTTTCCATCTCGCCGCGGTCTGCGAGGATCACAGAGGGGAAGTGCATGCAGGGCCATTCCGCTTCCGTGATTGTTACGCCATACTTTGCGCAGAATTCTACCTTATCCTCCACGGAATTGAGGATTGTCCTGGCGGCATTCTCCCAGGAGGGCGGATCCAGAGAGATGTTCATTCCGGTCACGATGTGGGAGAAACTGTCCATCTGGAAGTACATGGTCGGCCGCCCGATGATGGCGGTCCGGTCATCCCTGCTGACCAGGTAGATATCAGCCGTTGTGGCATCGATCTGGCAGGCGATACCGGGGCCCCGCAGGTGTGTTTCCGTCCGCCCGGTTTCCCCGCGGCTTTTCAACGGATAGGATCGTTCTCCATCCCGGCTGAGCACTTCTTCCAAGGTGTCCCGGTTTTTTCTGTGCCAGTACAGGAACTGCTGGCGGGAAGGGATCTGGTCCGGTTCCATCTGTGCGACGCTGTTCCCATCCTTGTCCTTGATGGTGTAGAAGTCCCCAACCAGCCGGATATAAGTTTTTTCAAGGGAGAGTTTTTCTTCCCCGAGGTAGTACTTTGTAAAGGCCTTCCGGAAGTTCCGCAGGTCTTTTGCCTCCAGCTTTTTTCCTGCCGCGCCGGGAACCTTCGGCCTTCCGGAGCGTTTGGAGGACTCTTTGTAGGGATCCCGTCTTTTGCCGCAGGCGGAATAGTCCGGAAGAAGCGCATCAGGGATCTTGCCATATCTCCAGTACTTCCCAATGTATTTATAGAGGTTAGGGACCTTTGTGCCGGTTGCCGCCTCGATCCCGAGCAGGATTGTACGGCGTTTTTTGGGATCATAGATATCCGGCTCGTCGGTAACAGCATCGCGGATCAGTTCCCATGCCTTGTCGCGGAGCCGGAGGGCGGTTTCGCCGGCTTCCCCGCCTTTTACCGGCCGCCAGACGTCCGGGGCGAACGAATAGCGCCCTGCTTCGATTCCCCCTGACAGTTCCTCAAGGGATACTTCCTCCGGGACGTTGGATCCGCCGGGAAGGCGGAGCCAGTAGGAAGGGGAATCCGGAGAAGAAGAAGTCCAGAGGATCCGGTAATCGCAGTCCTCCTGAAGATCATGGATGACCTGATTAATGAGGAATAAACTTTCTGGCATATGAAATCGCCTCCTTAAAAAGACCGGATCAGGAAAAGAGCTTCCTGCCCATATCCGGTGAGATGGCACCGGTAATAATAAGGGATTTATAGAGGGCAATGGCGCTTCCGGCAGGAAGACAGAAGGCGTTTTCAAAAAGTTCAATGCCATCTGCCGGGAGAAGGTGGTCTTCATTCACAAGACTCAAAAGGAAAGACCGGGCCTCATGACGGGCTTCAGGGTCAGGGATGAAACTTTCCGGCGATTCACCGGAATAGAGCCACTGGCAGTTTAATGCCCGTTCCCGGCTGATCTGTTTTTCCGTGACGATCTTCCAGTCGATGCTGCGGGCCGCCCAATAAACCTGCTCGATAGAGAATTTTTCAATAATCCTCGGATTGTCCAGTTCCTCAGAACGCTTGATGGTCCTGGCATGAAGGCCGTCCGCCCTGGTTATCAGGAAATCTGTTGTCATGACGAATGGGAAATCCCCTTTCCATGGATGCTTTACATTCAGCCTGAGGGCGATTTCCATGGTTTCGGTAAGACGGAGCGGGAACTGTTCCCGGATATCCAGCACATCGGGATCGGTGTCAAGGATGTAGAAGTAGTATTCCTCCTGCCTTGACAGGAGATGGTGAATGCGGCCGGTTGTCCTTCCGGGTATACGTGCGGAGACACCACGTGAAGGGAAGTCATGGATATAAATCCAGGGTTTGTAATCAGCTCCGGTGCCCTGCCCGCGGCCTTCTTTGAGATACCGGAGATAATGCTGGTAATCCCATGCTGGTCGTCGTTTTCCCATAACATCACCTCGGAATTTACACAACTTATTTAAAAGTATATATCTATAATACACTATATTTTAAATTTATGCAACTATATTTATTAATAAAATAGCCTGGAAATACAACAAAAATGACCCGTTTCCATCGGAAACGAGCCAAGAATACCTATTTTTTATGCGACCATTAAACGGTTTTGCCATTTTTGTATAAAAGTATAATTCACCGTATCACCACACCGAATGTAAAAAAAGAGGATTTCTTTGATGTGTCTTGAAACATGGCTAAATATGATGTATGATTTAGCCACGGAGGTGATATCATGCAGATCGTCCCGATGAGAGATTTGAA
>CAMOYC010000125.1 GCA_946629665.1 uncultured Lachnospiraceae bacterium | reverse complement strand
TTGCCGTCTTTCGAAAGGAGTTTTGTCCCTTCCGGTATCTGAATCTTTTTTAAACGGACGCAGGAAGTGAAAGCTTCCGCCTGAATGGTCTTTAATGTGTCAGGAAGAATGCACTCTTCCAAAGAAGCGCAGCCTTCAAAGGCAGAGGCGGGTATCATCTCCACCGGCCCCTTGATCTTTACAGATTCCAGCTGGCTGGAGTAGGCAAAGGCGTTCTCGCCGATTTTTTTTACCTCTTCCGGAATCACCAGCTTCTTTATATAGGGGTTATCGGCAAAGGCCTGGGGGCTGATCGTCTCGATTCCTTCAGGGATGACAGGAACTTCTTCCTTCCCCTGGTAGCGAATCAGCGTATGGTTTAGCGTAAGCCATTTTTTCCCTTCCGCCCATTTCGTGAAGACAAAGGCATCCGCCCCCGCCTCAATCGCGGGATTATCCGCCCTGACTGTTTCCAGATTATCGCAGTCAGAGAATGCATTTTCCCCGATGTAAGCCACGTTCGAAGGCAGATTGATTTTCTTTATCTCATCGTGGTCATGGAAGGCAAAATCAGCAATCTCTCTAACATTCTCGGGAATCACCGGTTCCTCAGCTTCTTTGCTGAAGGAAACCAGCACGTGATTGTGGATCAGAAAACCATTTTCATCGGTATTCTTCTCAAACCACGGAGTGCCTTGGAAGGCGTTATAGCCATATTGTTTGGTGTTGACATCCAGGGAAACATCTTTCAGGCTGGCACAATTATAGAAAGAATACTCCCCGATCGATGCAAGGCTCGCCGGACACTGCAAGGAAACCAGATTATTGCAGCCTTCAAACAGGCCCCCATCCCCATCGATGGAAGTGATCCCTTCCTTTATGACGATCCTTTTTATCTGATCCCTCCGGCTTTCCCAGCTGTCAGGGTACTCCACCGCTCCTTTTCCGTGGATGGTCAGAGTCCCCCCGCGGTTCAGGCCGGACCAGCAGGCCGTCCCGCAAGCCTCCTCTTTCCACACAGGAGACCGGTACCAGGCAGCATAGGCCGCAAGGGCCAGAAACGCCAGGCAGGCGATCATAATATGTCCACGGTACCGTCGGAATAGACCGCCGTTTTTCCGGACTTTATATCGACCTTTCTGCAGCAGGTCCAGATCTTTCAGCAGTTCCGACGCATTCCTATACCGGTCTTCAGGCGAGAAGGCGATCATCTTTTGAATGATTCCGGCGAATTCCAAAGAAGCATCCACCGGGGCAGGAATCGGTTCCCCGTCCATTCTTCTTCCCAGGGCCGCCTCCTCGTCCTTAAAGAAAATGACCTGTTTGTCAAAGGACAGAAAAGGTCCTCTCCCCCGGTTCATACATTGATAGAGTATCAGGCCGAGAGAATAGATATCAATGGACGGAGTATAGTCCTTTCCATGATAAACCTCCGGAGCCATATACTTGTAGGTTCCTTTCACACTGCTGATCTGTTCCTTATATCGAAGTTTTCTGGCCAGTCCGAAATCACAGAGAAGAAAATGTCCATCCTCCGTAACCAGTATGTTCTCGGGCTTGATGTCCCGGTGGACCACATTGTTTTTCTGGCAATCCGCCAGGGCACCTCCGATCTCCACAGCCAGCCGGATGCATTCTGCCTCATCCATCTTATGGCTGATCTCATACTCCGGGAAAGAAGTCAGACATTCCATGAAAATATAGATGGTAAAGCCAATCTCTTTTTTCTTTTCTACATGATAATCCACGATTTTGATAATGTTTTTGCTGTCCCCCAAAAGACTCAGCGTTTGAATCTCCGTCTCAAAATCATGGGCGATACTCTGACAGTAGGCTTCTGCATTTTCCCCATGCTCCTTCATGATCAGGTTCCGTTCCTGTTCCTGGGGGATCTCTATGACTTTTACTGCCATAACGGCATCGTCCTTTTCAATGCGATAGACGCATCCGTAGGAACCGCTGCCGATGATCTCTGCCACCTGCCAATCTTTCCATTTACCGGGAAGCATCCGCACCCCTCCTCTCAGTTAGGCTGTCCAAAGGAATAAGACCATACATCGTAATAAGCGGCCAAAGGGTCCTCCGTGACAAGACACATCAGGATAAAAGCCTCATAGGGATTCACCGGATAGATCCCTACCATATTACATGAATTAAGAATGCTGTTGATCTCATCGATATAATCCCGAAACCGTTCTGCAGGCCCCTCCCCCTTGTTGTCATAGAAAATGTTATGGCAATAAAGAAAAAAGAGCATGGTGATCATATCGAATCGTTCCGGTTTTCTCTTTCCTTTCAAAACATAATTGATATGCTGCCGAGTCATTCTTTTATTGCGGAACTGCTTGGACAAAAGAGAGGCCGACATCCTGACCATATTTCCGTCATCGCTTTTGGGTATAATGGCATAAAGTGCGTTCTCCACGTCCGAAGGACTGATATCCGCGGCTGTTTTATTCCCTTCCTTCCCATCGATCATGCAGGAATCATTATGAATGGATGCGATCAGGTCACAGGTCCTCTGGTATAGTTTCTTAAACTCTTCCAGGGCCTGGTCTTTCTTACTAAGGTGTGTTTTTAAATAATTCAGATACACCTTCAGTTCATTTTCATTATGGATATACATCTTAGGATCATGACACATGGCCTGCCAGAGGCTCTCATTTTTTTCCTTCATCGGCTCCAGGCTATCATAGTATTCCAACAGTTCCTTTGCTTTCGCATATCTTTCATTATTATGATAACAGAACCAGTAGATGGCCTCCTGGTGATTCGAGAAATCAAAAGATTCTTCTTTATTCACTTTTGTGAGAAACTCCGCCACATCCTGGTCCGGCATCTTCAGGCCGAAGCCCAGCACAAAGATAGTGGTTCGCTTCACACTCTCCGCCTTCAGCCAAGAATGGATGATCGCGGTCGGCACTTTCTTGATCTTGCTGAATGAACATGGGGCAGAGTTTTCTGCAAAAGACCTTGCTATCGCATCCTGATAGACTTTATCGGGGATGCTTTCAAAGTCTTCTTCCATCCCACTGAGCCGGTACAGATATCTTTTAAGATAGTCATTAAAGGCCACGATTTCCATTTTATTCGAAAGAAAGGCAAAAATAGTTTGCGAATTCATACTCCTGAAATCCTCGGAATCAATGGTCCGATGAATCTGATACTTGGTATGTTTCGTGTATTCATAAGACTTTATCGTGGCAGAAAGATCTACGCTGTTCCACAAATTCATAGAATGGCCTCTTTCCTGTTACTTTATGTTACTTTACGGTGATTCTTACTCTGGCTTTACATTTCGAGATTTTATCCCCGGGCTTGCAGGTGATTGTTACCGTTCCTTTCTTTATGCCGGTAACCTTGCCGCCGTTCCTGCTGACCCGGGCAATACACTTGTTGGATGATGTCCATATGAATGTCTTTGTAATCCTGGTATGCTTTCTGGCCGGGGTTCCCTTGGCTCTGAGCTGGAGCTTTTTGTTAACCTTTACGGTTCTGCCTCCATTGATCTTTACTCTGGACATCTTTTCAAAAGACATTACGACCGCTTTCAGTCTTCTGTGTTCCGTTCTTGCCAAGCCGGAAACTGCCTGACCGGAAAGCTGTGATCCACGGCCAGAGTTCCCTGCCGTTCTGGTATAATAGACA
The DNA here is from genome assembly GCA_946629665.1 of uncultured Lachnospiraceae bacterium. Taxonomy (GTDB): domain Bacteria; phylum Bacillota; class Clostridia; order Lachnospirales; family Lachnospiraceae; genus Anaerobutyricum. The sequence continues at coordinate 2,378 of CAMOYC010000125.1, read as the reverse complement.
TCTGCATAGACAATGATCTTCTTTCCGAGACCTTTTTTATTAATCTTCAGCTTACCGCTTTTACGGTTGATCCCGGCATATTTCCGGCTCTTTTTTCCCAGACTCCACCTGGTCCTTACAATATGAACTCCCTTTTTCTTAACCTTCAAGGTGGTGGTCTTCTTTACCGGGAGGTACTCATGCTTTCCGGTTCCTTCCGGAAGACTGTCTCCTCCCTTTTCCACAATGCCAAGGAGGGTTCCCTTAATGGCGAAGGTCTTGGTCGCCGTTCCGCTGTAATTCCCCTTGAACTTCACTGTGACGAGGCCCTTACCCGGATTGATGTTATTCTTATAGCTGACCGTATAGGACTCAGCCGGAAGCTCCTTTCCATCAAGGACAACTTTTACAGCTGGCGTCAGAGCCTCCCCTGTGTATTCCTGGTCCGCTGCCGTGATGACAGCTTTTGACGCATCACAGGGTTTGATTATAAAAGGATACTCCTTTTGGAAGTCCAGAAATTCGTAGCTGAAGGTTACCTTTACTTTTGCTGTGCCGGCATTTGTATTGTTCGAATAACTTAGCCGGTAGTGGCTGGCAGGCACAGTATTTCCGTCGATACTTACCTTCACCGGAGCTTTGATCGGGGAGCCTGTATAAGTCTGGTCTTCCACAGTAACCTGGGCCTTGCTAGGATTAACCTGCCCTTTTGTCAGCAGGGTTCCTGAAGGGATGTCATCAGGGATACTGGTGTAGAAATGGAACTGATCATCATGGAAGACACCCGGCAGCTTGGGGCCATTATTTTTAAAGGCAGATACTCTTATCGTTTTGAGTGCGGTACAGGACTCAAACATTTTTTCAACATCTGTGACATGTCTTGTATCAAAGCTGCTCAGATCAAGGCTTGTCAGAGCGGAACAGGTAGAAAACATGGTCTTCATCGTCGTTACTTTTGCCGTGTCAAAGCTGCTCACATTGAGGCTCTCCAGACTGCTGCAATTTTTAAACATCGAGTTCATTAAGGTTACCTTAGAGGTATCAAAATGAGAAAGATCAAGCGTCTTAAGCTTCCCGCATCCGCTGAACATACCATCCATCCGTGTTACATTTGCCGTATCAAAGTGACTGATATCCAGGTCCTCCAGACTGCTGCAGGCACGAAAAACAGAATCTAGGGTGGTTATCTTAGGCGTAGTAAAGTTGCTTAAGTCCAGACTTTTTAAGCTGCTGCAGCCATTGAATACCTGGGACATATCTACAACTTCCGATGTATCAAAATTGCTCACATCAAGACTTTCCAGCGCAGCACAGTTTCTGAACATCCATGACATATTGGTCACCTGGGAGGTATTGAAATTACTAAGGTCAAGAGCCTTTAAGCTGCTGCAGCCGTTAAACATGGACTCCATAGTCGTAACTTTTGACGTATCAAAACTGCTTAGATCCACACTGGTGAGCTTGCTGCAGCCATCAAACAAAAAGCTCAGGCAGGTGTTATTCGACGTATTAAAATTGCTCAGATCCAGTCTGGTCAGAGAACTGCAGCCCCTGAACATCTGGCTGAGGGATGTTGCCGCAGACGTATCAAAGCTGCTTACATTAACGCTCTCAAGACTGGAGCAATAGCGAAACATCCAGGACAGTTGCGTTACCTTGGAGGTATCAAAATTGCTAAGGTCCAGCGCCTTCAGATTGGTACATGCATTAAACATTGACGACATCGTTTTGACATTCGATGTATTAAAGTTGCTAAGATCCAGACTGGTGAGACTGCTGCAGCCATTAAACATGGAGTCCATGAAGTTCACGCTGGATGTATCAAAGCTGCTCAGATCAAGGCTTGTCAGACTCGCACAGTTTCGAAACATCTCCCACATACTTTCAGCTCTGGAAGGATTAAAATTGCCAAAAGTCAGGCTTGCCAGGTTTTTGCAATCCCGGAACATTCCTTTTAAATTCTCTACATTCGATGCATCAAATCCGCTAAGGTCCAGCTCGGTCAGGCTGCTGCAGCCATTAAAGAGGGATTCCATGTCTGTTACCTGGCTCGTGTTGAAACTGCCCAGATCCAGCTCGGTCAGACTGCTGCAGGAATCGAACATGGAAACCATAGAAGTAACCTTTCCCGTATCAAGGCCGGAGAGGTTAAGGCTGGTCAGATTCTTGCAGCCCGAAAACAAGGATGCCATCGTCGTGACATTCGATGTGTCAAAGCCGGAAAGATCCAGGCTGGTCAAACCTTTGCAGCACTCGAACATCCCTGACATATCCGTCAGGCTGGATGTCTGAAAACCGCTTATATTAAGGCTGGTCAGGCCGCCGCAAAAGCCAAACAGGCCAGCCCTATTCGTTACATTCGACGTGTCCCAATTACTCCGATCCAGGGCAGTAATTTC
>CAMOYC010000124.1 GCA_946629665.1 uncultured Lachnospiraceae bacterium | reverse complement strand
CTGGACCACGGAACGATGGTGCCGCTTTATTTTATCCGCCGAAAGTATCAGGGAGGCAGGATTGTGAGAGTGGGGCTTTCCGGCCAGCCGCTTGTCAGCCATTACCGGCTGGGGCAGATCATTAAAAAAGCAGTCCGGCAGACCGGGAGGAAGGCAGTGTTTGTTGCCAGCGGGGACCTGTCTCATAAGCTGCAGACCTATGGACCTTATGGATTTGCTCCGGAAGGACCTCAGTATGATGAGCGGATCATGGATGTCTGCTCTAAAGCTGACTTTGGCCGGCTTTTTGATTTTGATGAAACATTTTGTGAGAAGGCAGCGGAATGCGGGCACCGTTCGTTTGTGATCATGGCGGGAGCCCTGGATGGCCAGGATGTTGATGCGAAACAATTATCCCATCAGGATGTGACCGGCGTGGGCTATGGAATCTGCACCTTCCATCCGAGAAAATCTGACGGCTCCCGGATAGAGGAGGATGCTTCCAGAAAGTTTCTGGACCGGTATCTTGACCGGCAGGAAAAGGAACTGGAAGCCAGAATGGAGCAGGAGGATGCCTACGTGACCCTTGCCAGGAATTCGATCGAAGGCTATATCCGCCACGGAATCATGATCCAGGTGCCGGAAAAGCTCCCGGAGGATCTGAAGACCCGGCGGGCAGGAGCTTTTGTTTCCATCCACGAGCACGGCAGGCTCCGGGGCTGCATCGGGACCATTCTTCCCGTGGAGAAGAATCTGGCCCGGGAGATCATCCGGAATGCGGTGAGTGCTGCCACCAGAGACCCCCGCTTTGATCCGATCCAGGAAGAGGAACTGCCCTGGCTTGAGATCAACGTTGATGTGCTCAGTGAGCCGGAACCGATCGATTCCATGGACCAGCTGGATGTAAAACGATACGGCGTGATCGTCAGCCACGGAAGAAAAAGAGGATTGCTGCTGCCGGATCTGGATGGCGTAGACACGGTGGAGCAGCAGGTGGCGATCGCAAGACAGAAGGGCGGTATCCGGGAGGAAGAAGAGTATACCCTGGAGCGCTTTGAGGTCGTACGTCATATCTGATTATTTTGAGAGGAGGTGGGTTTGTGGCCAGATGCAATGTGTGCTTCAGACACTGTGAAATTGGAGAAGGGGTCCTGGGTTTCTGCGGGGCCAGAACCTGCAGGGACGGACAGGTGGAAGCTGCCAATTACGGAAAAGTGACCTCCCTTGCCCTGGATCCGATCGAGAAAAAACCCTTGCGCCGGTTTTACCCGGGCAGCCTGATCCTGTCTGTGGGCAGTTACGGTTGTAATCTTCGATGTCCTTTTTGCCAGAATCATGAGATCAGCTGGTCAGACCGGGCCATGCGTTTTCAGGACCAGGCCGACATGATCTCCCCGGAGGAGCTGGCTGCCACCGCCCTGTATTATCGGGATTCCGGGAATATCGGTGTGGCTTTTACCTACAATGAGCCTCTGGTAGGCTATGAATATGTCAGGGATACGGCCAGGCTGGTCCGTGAGCAGGGAATGAAAAATGTGCTGGTGACCAATGGAACGGCAGACGTATCTGTCCTGCAGGAGATCCTTCCTTATATGGATGGGATGAATATCGATTTGAAAGGGTTTTCGGATGAATATTATAAAGACCTTCTGGGAGGAGATCTGAACATGGTTCTTTCCTTTATCAAGGAAGCGGTTAAATATTGCCATGTTGAGCTGACTACCCTGATCATCCCCGGAGAGAATGATTCCGAGGAGGAGATGCGGCAGCTGACCCGCTGGATCTCCCGGCTCAAAAACAGGGAAGGAGAACGGATCGGATACAATGTCCCCCTTCATGTTTCCAGATTCTTTCCCCGCTTCCATATGACCGACAGGGAGGCAACCGATATCAAGAAAATATATCGCCTTGCCGAGGTGGCAAGAGAACATATTAAGTATGTATATACAGGTAATTGCTAAAGCATAAATGACAGGCTGTTTTCAACCCTTTGTGGCTGAAAACAGCCATTTTTACTTTAGTAAAAATAATATATAAAAAATCATTCCGGCAAAAGAATGTCACTTGCGAAAAGGACGTTTAAAAGCGACATTTGTCAGTTGGCAATTATGACAAAAATGCTATATCATTAACTTTTGTTTTCATCATTTTTCCTATATAATGAAAATGCAGAGGGGGAAAGTATCATGATTGATAAGGAAGTTATTTCATCTGCCGGTGAAGCAGATCGCAAAAAAGAAAGAAAAACTCTTTCAAAACGACAGAAGGCAATTATCAGCGTCCTGGTCCAGATGGGAGGGCAGCCGGTAACCCTGTCAGCAATTTCGGAAAAGCTTTCCGTATCCTCAAGAACTATTCTTCGGGAACTTTCGGTCGTGGAAGAGTGGATGAGCGAAAATGATTTTCGCTTTGTAAGAAAAAGAGGAACGGGAGTTGCTTTAGAAGAGACTCCTGAAAATCTGGCCCTTGTGGAAGAGCTCCTCGATATCGAGAAGGAGACCATCCATTACAGCAAGGATGACAGAAGGGCAAGAATCCTCGGGTCCTTATTCTTTGCGGTAAGCCCCATCAAGGCTTATAGCTTTACTTCTACCTATGATATCTCAGAAGGAACCCTCTATTCCGATTTAGATGTCCTGGACAAATGGCTGGAAGACTATAACATTAAGATCAACCGCCGGCCGGGACTGGGTATTTTCATCACCGGCGAGGAAGCGAACCGCCGCCAGGCGATCGTTAATGCAGTCTTTGAATTCTTTGATGTTAACCGACTCCCTGCAATCATTGACGATCATGACTACGAAGGCCCTGTAAAGGACTGGAAGAAGCATCCCTTGATTCCTTTCTTTAAGAAAGAGATCCTCGAATTTGCCAGAGAGGCATTTTCTTACTGCGAAGAAGCCCTGCAGCTTAATTATGTGGACAGCAGCCGGATCAATCTGATCAACCGGGTATCCCTGGCGATCTACCGAATGATCAACTTCCGCTATCTCCAATCCATGCCGACAGGCGTTGACAATATTGCCAACACCAGAGAGTATGCACTGGCTGTGGAACTTGGCAGCCGGATCAGCGAGACTTTTAACATGGATGTTCCGGAAGAAGAGATTGCCCATCTTACTACTTACCTGCTTACTCTCCGGGTATGGACACCATCCTCGGGTATGGATGATCCTTTGAAAACGATCAATACCCGATACATTGTCTTGTCCATGGTTGGGGTGGTAGAGCAGATGACGGAGATCCCTTTCCGAAGCGACAGCATTATGATCGATGACCTGGCAGCTCACATCGAGGCGATGCAGAAACGATTAGCTCTGGATCTGATCCCGGGAAATGCGCAGGGAAGCATCATCAAAGAAAAGTATCCGTCAATCTACTCCGCAGTGGAGACAGCCTGTGAAGTCCTTAGAGAAGTGATCTATCCCAAGGATCTGAAAGAATCGGACATCGGATTTATCGCCATGCATTTTGCGGCAGCGGCGGAACGACTTCAGAAGAATGCCAGAAAGATGGCGGTCGTTGTGGTTTGTCCGGTTGGAATTGCCAGCTCCAGAATGCTGGCGGCTTCCCTGGTGAGAAGTTTCCCGGAGATTGAGATCAGGAATATCAGCTCCGCTTTTGCGATCGATGAAGAACAGCTGAAGAAAGACGGTATCGACCTGATCATCTCCACCGCAGAGATCCATACAACCTTCCCGCATATCTGCGTGGACAGAGTCCTGCAGGTGCAGGATAAGATGAGGATCAAAAATGCTCTGAATGAGATAAACCTGCAGCATCTGCAGGAGAGGATGACAAGGAAGACAGAACTTGCCGGCTCTCTTTCGATTGATAACATCAGGATCATGGCAGATCTCGGGACAGAGATCGTAGAGCTCACGGAGCATTTTCGGATCGTTCCGGTGAAATCGGTGGCTTCGGTGGATGAACTGATCCAGATCGCCGCCCAAGCCCTCTCCGATTCCGAGAGCGCCCGGCAGGAGCTGATGGAAGGATTCCGGAATCGGGAGAAAATCAGTGACACTTACGTAAAAGAAATGGAGATTTCTCTGCTGCACTGCAAAACAGACGAAGTGGAGCACAGCAGATTTATCTATCTCGCCTTGCAGGAACCCCTTATGGGAGATAAGGGCAGGATCAGAGGCGCTGTCGTGATGACAGTCCCTGCCTCCGCAAAAGACGAGATCATAATAGAGCCAATCGGACGCCTCAGCGCCCTTTTGGTAGAAAATGAACGGTTTCTTCAAGCACTTTTTGAACAGGATACGACCGCGGGTATCCGGTACATCGAAAAAGCGCTTGTGAAATATTATCAACATGAAGTTATTAAGATAATGGAGGTATGAATTATGAAAAACGCGTTACAGAGATTTGGTAAGTTCCTCTCTGCAATGGTAATGCCCAATATCGGAGCATTTATTGCATGGGGTTTCATTACCGCTTTGTTCATCCCGGATGGATGGCTGCCCAATGAGCAGCTTGCATCGATCCAGCCTTACATGTTAACTTATCTGCTCCCAATCCTGATCGCCTACACCGGTGGTAAGATGGTAGGCGGAGCACGTGGCGGCGTTATCGGCGCTATCGCAGTTGTAGGATGTATCGCCGGTGTTGGCGGAACAGACGGACAGCCCATGCTGATGGGTGCCATGGTAATGGGTCCCTTCGCAGGATGGATCATCAAGAAATTTGACCAGTTTATGGAGACACGTATGCCCGCGGGCTTTGAGATGCTGATCAACAACTTCTCGGTTGGTATAATCGGTATGCTCATTGCAATATTTGGCTACTACGTAATTGGACCGTTCATGACGGCAATCCTGGCTATCCTGACTGCCGGTGTTGATGTGCTGATCAAGCATCACCTGCTTCCGTTAGCAGCAATCTTCATCGAGCCCGCAAAGGTTCTTTTCCTGAACAACGCGATCAACCATGGTATCTTCACACCGATCGGTGCTGAGCAGGTTAAGACTGCAGGCCAGTCCATCATGTACATGCTTGAGGCAGATCCCGGTCCCGGACTTGGTGTACTTCTTGCTTACTGGATGTTTGCAAAAGACAAGGCAACCAAGGATTCCGCACCCGGTGCGATCATCATCCACTTCCTCGGCGGTATCCATGAGATCTATTTCCCTTATGTTCTGATGAACCCCATTGTTATCATTGGACCGATCGTTGGTAACATCTGTGCGATCACCTGGTTCTCCCTGACCGGCTGCGGTCTGAAGGGCCCGGCATCACCTGGATCCATCATCGCTTTCCTTGCAATGGCTCCGAAGAACAAAATGCTTCTCATCATCATCGGTGTTGCGATTGCTACAGCAGTATCCTTCGTAATCTCCTCAGTTATCATCCGTGCAACCAGCACAAGTGCTTCCATAGAGGATGCTCAGGATCAGATGGCTGATATGAAGGCACAGTCCAAGGGAACAGCTACCGTAACAGATGCAGCTTCCGTAAAAATGATCATCTTTGCCTGTGACGCAGGTATGGGATCTTCCGCTATGGGTGCTACCAAGTTCCGTAACAGGATCAAGGCAGCTCGCCCTGATATCGTTGTAAAGAACACTTCTGTAGATAACATTCCGGCTGAATGTGATATCGCAGTTGTCCAGACTACACTGGCTGACCGTGCGAAAGCATCCGCTCCGCAGGCACAGCTTGTGACCATCGGCAACTTCTTAAATGACCCGGCACTGGATCAGCTCTACCTTCAGGTTACAACCCTGGATGCTCCGGCTGTAGCACCTGTAGAAGATCCGGTTGAGGATGCGATTCCGAAGCCTGCGGTTAAGAAGGACGTTCTGGTTCGCGAGAGCATCAAGCTGAATCAGCCTTCCGTAACCAAGGAAGAAGCAATCCGCCGCGCAGGCGAGCTCCTGGTGGAGAGAGGCTGCGTTGAGCCGGCATACGTAGACGCTATGTTAGAGAGAGAAAAACTTGTCAGCACATACATGGGTATGGGAATTGCCATCCCTCACGGAACTGCTCAGGCGAAGGGAACTGTTAAGAAGACAGCAATCACTATGATCCAGTATCCGGATGGTGTAGATTTCGGCGATGAGAAGGCTCAGTTAG
>CAMOYC010000123.1 GCA_946629665.1 uncultured Lachnospiraceae bacterium | reverse complement strand
TCGTATTGTACTTGGTAGACACATTAGAAGCAGAGATCTCACTCTTGGTCGGTGAAGATGCAGCCTGAAGACCAGCAGCGGGTGCTGCGATTAAAGCTGCAGCAAGAAGTACTGCCGCAGCTTTTTTGAAAAATTTCATTGGCTTGTACCTCCAGTTGTCCGGATGCTTAGCCACGTAGACATCCGTTTTCAGTTTTTGGCGACATGTCAGGTTCTTTTTAGATTCTGAAGCCGGATGGGGCCGGTTGCAAACCCTTAGTAAGACCACTGAGGTGCCGCATTTATAATCTCGCGCCACTCTGTTAATAGGGGTGAAAAACGCGGGACTACTGTAATTATTTCTCTCGGCCGTAACCATAGCCATACCCGTACTTATAGTAGCTGCCATAGCGGCCGTAACGGCCGTAGGATGCACTCCGGGTCTCTACCCGGTTTAGTACGGTGCCGATGAGGGGACATCCTACCCGCTGAATCTGCTGGAGGGATTCCCGGATCTGGGACTTGGGAGTTTCTCCCGCCCGGATAACCAGGATTGCCCCGTCACAGCGGGCTGCGATGAGAGATCCATCAGAGACGCTGTCAATCGGCGGTGAATCAATGATGACAAACCGGTAATCCTCAGCCAGCCGGTTTAGAAGCTCCTTAAAACGGGCATCTTCCAGCAGGTTGGAAGGATTTTCCAGGATCTCCGCGATGGGAACCACGTAGCCATTTTCTACGTTGGTTGCGTAAACCACGTCTTCATATTCTGCCTGGCCGGACAGGTAGTAGGCCAGACCCTTAAAGTCCCTAGTCTGGTCTGCAGCATGTCTTTCTTTAAAAACAGACTTGCGCAGGTCAGCGTCCACAAGAACAGACGGGAAGCCGGCTTCTGCCATCATCCGCCACAGGTTAAAGGCTACCGTGCTCTTTCCCTCGTTGGGGAAGGTGCTGGCAACCATGATTTTTCTGGTATGCATTCCGGAGAACTTGATGTTCACCCGGAGCCGGTTCATAGCTTCCTCCACGGCAAAAGGAAGCTCAGGAATTCTCAATTCTAATTTTTGCATCAGTTTGTTTCTCCTGTCATAAATTATTTAGTTTATTCTCTTCCTTATCGCTGTGTTTATTTTTTTCGCATTAATCTTTTAAATAAGCTGGAACTTCTGCGTTTCCTGGTTTGACTGTCGTCCAGGACATCACTCTCTGGAATCGTTGTAAGCGGAACAAGTCCAAAGTATTTCTCCAGATCTTCTGCCGAATGGATGGTATCATCTACCATATACTGGAAAGCAAAGAATGCTACTGCCAGAACCAACCCAATCAAAGCTCCGATCACTGTATATTTGAAGTAGCTTGGTCCGGCCTTGTGGTCTGCCAGTCTTGCCTCCTGGGCAATGTTGGGCGGATTGCTGGACATGGTCTTAGGCAGGTACTTCTTCGCAACCTTTGCGGTGGTATTGGCGATATCCATGGCCTGCTGAGGATCCGTGCTGGTCACCGTGATATTCAAGATACGGGTATCTGCAGGATTCTCCAATGTAATCATTTTGGCCAGATCTTCAAACTTCATATTGAGGCCCAGCTTTTCACTCACTTCATCCATCACCGGATAGGATTTGATCAACTGCTCATAATCCTGGGTCAGGGAAGTTCCCACATTCAGGTCTGAGATATCAATCACGGAGTCTTTAGAAGCAGAGACGATATACATCTTTGCCGTTGATTGATACGTCGGCTTGATAAAAAAGTAGGAATAGGCGTTCAGCAGGACTGCTCCGATCAGGAAGCACAGTACCAGGATATGAAGCCGATCCATTAGGTAATAGAAGAGGTCAAGAAGATCGATCTCTTCATCATCTGTGTTATCTGGTATATCAAGTTTGGGCACCTGTCCGCCTTCCAGGACTTGCAGGTTCCCTTCGGTTTGTTTCTTCTCTGCGCTCATAGACTTCTCCTTCATCTATCTGTTATCTTTACTCGTCTGCCTCTTCTAAGAAGAGGTCCTTTGTAATCTGATCAATGCAGCCCTGATCGGCTTCAAACTCTATGTATTCGTCTTCTCCGACACTGGTCTTTCCTTCGATCTCCGTCTCCCCCTGGTCCTCACAGGTCATGAGAGACTTTGCCAGCCGACTCACATCTCCTATTCTCAGGCTGGTGACCATATGGTCCTGCAGTTCCTGGTACAGGCGCACTGCGAATTCATCGTCTTTCAATTGTTTCTGCCGGTAGATCTTAGTCAGCTCAGACATATATATCTTCTGCCGCTTCATTCTGTTCTGGTTGGTCCCATCTTCGACATTGAGGCGGTCGTGAACATAGTGGTACGCTTGTTCATCATCTAACGTCACTGTTTTTCCCATCTCTAAACTCTCGTCACTATTCGAGAAGTCATCCTCGATCGTCACCGTGACGCCCCCCGCCATATGGTTGAGGGTCTTGATCCCGTCCAGATTCAGGCAGGCATATTCCTGGATGCCGATCCCGTGGAAGAGGTTCGACACCGCGTCCACCGTGTTCTCGCAGCTGACCTCCAGTCCGTCCCCGTTGGCGTGGGCGTAGGAGATCTGGATGCGGGTGGTGGCCAGGTAGGTCCCGTCATCATCCAGGGACTTGACATCCGTCATGGTGTCCCGGTTGATGGGGATCCTTGTATAGCTGCCTTTGTCCTTGTCGATCACCAGCAGCTGTAAAACGTCGCTTTGACCGGTGCCGTCGTATTCGGATTTGGCTTCCTTGCTACCGGTGTCGTCCTCGCCGATAAAGAGGTAGGCTTTGACATTATACCGCTGCCGGTAGTCCACACCGTCGATGGTGATGATGTCCTCCGCCTTTTCCTGGGTCGTTGCTTCCGCTGCGCCCCTGGCGGCCGGATCTGCATTTTTTCGGTCTACCAGTTTGGACACGAACAGGAAGGCCACTGCTATGGCTGCCACGGCAACGGCGAGAAGGCCCAGCTTGCGCATGGCATCCTCCTTGCGCTTGCGCCGGTCGTAATAATTGTGCGCCATATCGGTATCGCTCCGTTCCTATTACAATAAAATACTTCTTATCTTTATCTCTGGCATCCTACAAAAGGTTTGCTGCCATCGAAAACAGGTTGCTGATAAAATCAGTGCCGCCTGCGGGATTGCTTCTTTCGCACATGAGAAGTGCGAATAAAATGATGGCAAGTACGATGCAAAGTATGATGCTTACTTTCTTAGTCATTTTCTTCTCTCCTGTGATATGTGTGCCGGTCTTCTAGATGACCGGAACTGTCGCGTCCGCAAGGAGCTCTGCTCCCAGCCGGTCCATCTCGTCCAGGAAGGACTGGCCCAGCTTCTTAGCCAGGACTTCCCGGCCGGCTGCCAGGTTGGGGGCCCGGTAGTCGGTTCCGTGGGCGTCACTGCCCAGGATCCCGCTGCCCTTGGTCTTGAAGAGCTTGAGGCTTTGGCCGCGTGTTTTCCATTTTAACATACTGCCGGCGTTGACCTGTAATATGCAAGGTAATTCCAGCAGCTCATATATTTTCTTCTTGTTTTCGGGCACAAGAAGAAACCGTTCCAGATGGACGAGCATGATCTGAAGGCCGCTGTGGTGGACCAGATAGCGGACTTCTTCCATATTCCCTGAGGTCCAGCGGCCAAAGGGCATCTCCAGCAGGAGAAGGTTGGTTCCTTCAACTGTTAGCTTGTGGATGTCGTCGGCTCGGCTGATTCCGTCAAAGAATGCTACTTCTGCGCCCAGGTAGATCCGGGGAAGGTCCTTATGCAATTGTTCCGTACTTTTGGAATCTGAGTTTGCGTACTCTTGTGAGATTGCCCGCTGCAAGGTCTCGAAGGAGTCCTGCCTGCGGTTCAGAAAGGAAGAAATCCTGTCGTGCTTTGCGTAAAAGTGTGATGTCGCTACTACGCTGTCTATTCCCTGCTCAGCTTCTAGCTTAAGCATGTCTAAGGATTCCAGTGCATGTCTGCTCCCGTCGTCAATGCCCGGGAGCACGTGCGTGTGGAAATCAATCACGGCCATTTCAATCCTCCCCATCTTAGGACTACTCCGTTGCTTGATCAATAAGTGTATAAAAATGAGTGATAACTTCACAGCCTGCCCCCACGGCAGGCTGTTAGATATCTTGTCTTTACAATTATGACATTTTACAGTCTGTTAATAATTATTCTACTACCGACGGGGAAGTAGTACAATTGCTCTTTTCTCCAAAAAAACTGCTGTTTTTGTAGTTTCTTTAGTGATATGTTCTATCAGACCAGTATTATTTTGAGTTTATCAGCTCCGATGCAACGTTAGGTGACACCATAAAAGATTTTCTTACAGTCGGTCTGCTTCTTTGATATGCTCCACGAACAGCCGGCCGATGGCGTCGATCTCGCCCAGACCCTTTATGATCAGCCTGGTCTCGAAGCCTTCTCTTTCCAGGACTGACTTCCAGGAATCTTCGTCCTCTCCGGCCATGTCATTGACCGCGTGGTCGCCCGCAACGATCATAAGGGGCATGATGGTAACCTGTTTTTTCCCGGCCCGTTTCAGCCGCTTGACCACGAAATCCAGGCCCGGAAATCCTTCCACTGTTCCCACAAAGGTGTCGAAATGGTCCAGATAGTGGAGCATCATGTCGAACTGGCTGTAGGAGGCGTTGACATAGTGGTCGGTTCCGTGGCCCATCAGGACAAAGGCCTGGTCCGGGCCCAGGGGCTCCGGCAGCTGATCCATCACAATCTTTGCGGTCTCCCGGTAGTCCCGAAGGTCTGTCAGGAGGGGCTTGCCAATCCGGATGACCGGGATCCGGGTCCGGTAGGGCTGCAGCATGCCGATCAGTTTCTCATACTCCAGGCCATTGATGATGTTGGTGGGCTGGCAGATGACCTCCTCATAGCCCTGCCGGCTGAGTTTCTCCATGATCTCGGATGGATTCAGGATGGTCATGTTCCGGGTCCGGGCCAGCTTGCGGATGATCATACCGGAGGTAAAGGCCCGGAAGAAATCATATTCCGGAAATGCCTCCTCGCACACCCTCTCAATGTTCTCGATCGCCTTGATCGCTCTCTCGTGACTGGTTCCGAAACTAACGACGATTAATGCTTTTTTACCCATATTCCTACCCTCTTTCCAGTGTTTTTTTCTAGTAGTTGTGTTTATAGTAGTTGTGTCTAGCAAGTGTCTTATGCGTTTTTCTGGCATTTTTTTAGTACTTCATCAAAATCCAGCGGGCCTCCGAACAGGTCCAGGGCGCTGCCGATGGTCACGTCCACCCGGTCCCGGCCCAGTTTTTTGAGCTTGTTAAGGTCCTCGATGCTGCCGACTCCGCCGGCGTAGGTGACCGGAATCCTGCCCCAGTCTCCAAGCAGAGCGGCGACCTCTTCCTCGATCCCGCCTGCCTTGCCTTCCACATCCACCGCGTGGATCAGGAATTCATCGCAGCAGGAGGCCAGCTGATCCAGGGTTTCCCGGTTTAATCTGACGTCTGTGTAGTTCTGCCAGCGGTCCGTGACGATATAGTAGTCATTTTCTTTTTTCCGGCAGCTCAGATCCAGGACCAGGTGGTCCTTGCCCACGGCCCGGATCATCCGGTCCAGGTTCTCGTAGTGGATCTGCCCGTCCTTGAAGACGTAGGAGGTGACGATCACATGGGAAGCTCCCTTGTACAGGAAGGCTGCGGCGTTGTCCGCGTTCATCCCGCCGCCGATCATCAGGCCGCCGGGATAGGCTTTCAGGGCGGCTTCCGCCTGGGCCACATCCGCCTCGTAGTAGCGGCTTCCCGCCGGGTTGAGCAGGATGATGTGGCCGCCTTTTAGTCCCAGCTTACGGTAGAGGGAGGCGTAGTAGCCCCCGTCCAGGTCCGAGACGAAATTATCCCGGGCGAAGTCTCCCTGGTCCTTCAGGCTGCCGCCTACGATCTGTTTTACTTTTCCGTTATGGATATCGATACATGGTCTGAAACGCATATCTTAGTCCTCGCTGGTGGAGACAGGGGACGGTTCTCTGTCTCCGGTGCAGGAGACAGCGAACCGTCCCCTGTCTCCTTTGGCGCCTTTGTATCTCAGGCAGAGCATGGTTATATCATCAAACTGCGGTGTCTCGCCGGCATAGTTCTTTACCGTTTCGGCTACGTGGGCGATCAGCTCTTCCGGACCTGCGTCCGGGTTCTGATTCAGCGTTTCG
>CAMOYC010000122.1 GCA_946629665.1 uncultured Lachnospiraceae bacterium | reverse complement strand
TGAGCAACGCGAGTTTAGGAAGAGAGCGAGGAAGAAACAGATTTTAAGAGCGCGAAAGCAGTCCATTTTCGAAGCCTGTCCTTGCGGATCTCATGACCCCCAGACGATTTCATAAAGCATATATCATTTACTAATAAATAAAAACAGCTTCTCCCTTCTCCAATATCTTATACATCTTCCCGGCGTCTTTATCTGATAGGTTCAGGCAGCCGTGGGAGCCGTGTTTCTTATAGTAAGTCTTACTCCACTTTTTCCACTTCTGCCAGGGGGCTGCATGGAAGCCGGTTCCGGTGGTTGTCAGCCGGATCCAGTACTTGACCGGGGTCTCGTAGTCATCGCCGGTGAGGACTCGGTCCTTGCTCCGGCCTTTCACATAGTAGACGCCTTTTCCGGTTTCTCTGCCCGGGACCGGGAGGCCTGAGATGGTCTTGCATTTGAAGGCGATCTTCCCTTTGCGGTGGACGTAGACCATCTGCTCGGAGATGGATACTTCGGTGTAGTTGTCCGGATCCCAGTCCTGATACTTATCATAATCGATAGAAAATGCTTTGGATTTATACTGGGGTTCCAGGTGGGTCGTGATCTTTTCCCGATTCGTCTCGGTGGGGGCCTTCAGATATTTGTTTACTGCTTTTTCATCCAGGGCTGCAGCCAGGGTGGTTTCAGCCTGGTCCAGGGTTTTGGCATAGTCAAGCATCCAGCCGTAATCCCCTTTTGTCACTTTTATTTTCTTCCCTTTATGGGTGACAAAATGGCGGGTTTTGCCTGCAGTTGTATATTTGTCGCAGAATTTGTGGATCAGCTTTTCCAGCTTGTAGATCCGGCAGTGCATCTGGCCGTCCTTGTAGTAGGCCAGGGAGCGGATCTGGGCCGGTTTAAGCGTGTAGCTTTCTCCTTCCCACATATCCCAGGTGATGAAGCGGTTGATGTAGGCGTTGTAGGCCTTCACACCTTCCTGGATCTCTTTGCTGTCGGCAGTTACCTTCGGGGTTTTATAGATGTCCGGATAGGTCTTCTTGTCATCGAGGTTGATCTCCTTTGCCCCTTCTTTCAGGGCATCCTCCACGGCTTGCCGGAATGCCTTTTTCTTCAGGGTGTTGCCGTAAACCTCTTCTTTGATGACCGGTTTCCCTTCTTTTTCGGAATAAAATACATCCGCGTCGGCCGGCTCGGTGACCGTATAGTAATCACTTCCTTTGATCAGAAGGCACTGGTCCAGAAGCTCCTTCAATTTTTCTTCATCAAAGCTGCAATTTCCGGCCACCTTATATTTGCGGGAGGTCCAGGGGAAGCGGATGATGGTATGCTGCTTCTTAAAGAGTTTTTTAAGTTTGTTCCGGTCGAAGGTGATCCTATAGTCGATATTGGTATCCGTTATCTTAAACTCCCCGTTGTCGCGGCCGCGGATCAGCAGGGAGTAGTCGCTTCCGTCCGGCAGCAGGTCCAGGGTCTGGTCCATGGTTTTTCCGGAGACATCGATGCCATTGATGCTGGTGTGGTTCATCCATGTCCTGCCGCGGATCACTTTGGCATAGAAACCGGACAGGAATACAAGGACCAGGATGGCGACCAGGGCGGCCTTGGCGGGGAAGGGGATCTCTCTGCCAATCGCCCCCAGGATTTCTAATGCATTTTCTTGGAATGATTTTTTCTTTCTTGTTCTTCTTCTTTTCATTTTAGTCCGAATTATCCTTTTTTAATTGGTCTGATAGATTTGTGGGGGAGGGTTCCAGGCTGTAAGGCCATTCGATCAGCCTGACCTGGTTTTCCCGGCAAAGCTGTCTTTTTTGCCGGTCCAGTTCCTGGCGCTGGGCCAGGGCGTCTTCTCCCCCGAAGAATTCCACGGGTTGATAATGCTGTACTCCCTGATACTCGATCGCTGTCCGGAGAGACGGAATGTAGATATCAAGACTCTGCCGTCCAAGCCAGTCCGGCCGGTACTGATACAGGGTGTCGGGATATTTTTTTCTTACCAGGTGAAAGAGGGTGAGCTCATTTTTCCACTTGGGTTTGATGACCCCCTCCGCGGTCAGCTTCGTCCGGATCCTGGTCCTCTCCAGCCGCCAGTTGGTCTTGAACCCGTCATTTTCTTCATAGAGGGTCAGGTCTGTGTACCACCACTGGAAGAAAGGCATGATCACCCTGGTCAGCTGCAGGAAGAAATCCAGTTCGGAAGAAAAATAACCGCATTCCAGGATATGATCAATATTCCGGCGGACATACACCGTCTTGGCGGGATTGTGATAAAAGGGCAGGTTCCCCTGGTATTTGGCCAGGCGGTCCGGGAGATAAGGCGATCGCAACACGACTCCGTTTTCCCGCAGGTGGGTATGGTACCAGGGAAGGGAGTAGTCGTAGAGGGAGTAGCCTCCGAATACTTCCTGGCTGGAATTCGTGTAAAGCAGGTGGTACATCAGGAGCACTTCGTCCATATTTTTTTTGTCGAACACGGCCAGATAATGAATCCGGTCTTCGTCCGGGAAGAGATTCCTGATCGGATGGACCTGCTCCGCCTTCCGGCAGATCTCCATGATCACAAAAAACTGGGAGACAACACTTTCCGGGAACAGGAAGCATGCCTTCCTGTCCGTGTCCAGGTCCTGAAACTGGGCCAGGAAAGCCTCCACGTAGGGGTTGGACGAACTGGGTCCGGCAAGCTCAATCTGTTCTTTGGTTGCGTAGCGGTAGGGAAGGTCAGCCCACGACAGGTTCACAAGAAAATGATCATAGTGATTCTCCAGATATTCTTCCTTTAACGCATCAAAATCTTTCCGGTAGGACTCGTGGTCGGCAAGCAGCTCATCAAGGCTCGCGAAGGTCGACCTGGTATGGTAATGGGGATAACGGTCCCACAGCATATTCAGCCGGTCATAAGAAAATGATGGCTCCGGTTTCCGGTGGACTGGTGGGTACATGGAACTTCCTTTCGCATTCGTGTTTTTTGCTTCTATTATATAAAAAAAAGGGACGGTTGTCAGCATTTCTTTCCGAGGAACCGTCCCCCGTCTCTTTTCAATGCAACTCTAGTATTATAACATAGAAACAGGTCTCAATCTCTGGCAATTTTGCGGGATATATGGTAAACTGCTTCTATATAATAAAATATGTTATATTATAAGTGAGAGTAAACTCTCACTGCAAACATGAAAGATTCATGAGAATAAGGAGGTATATAATGAAGAAGTATTTATCCCT
Source organism: uncultured Lachnospiraceae bacterium (assembly GCA_946629665.1). Lineage (GTDB taxonomy): Bacteria > Bacillota > Clostridia > Lachnospirales > Lachnospiraceae > Anaerobutyricum. The sequence goes on along the minus strand of CAMOYC010000122.1, from coordinate 2,944 downwards.
TTCCCTGGTCGTCCTCCTGCTTATGACAGCCCTTGTTCTGACCGCATGCGGAGGCGGAGGCAAGGCGGATCTGTCGGATAGTAAGTACGTGGGAACATGGAAGGCTTCCGACGTAGGATTTGCCGGGCAGACCGGAGACCTTGAGGACGAAATCACCATGACGCTGAAGGAAGATGGCACCGGTACACTGGAAGGCAGCGGTGAGACCAGCGAATTCACCTGGAAACTGGTAGACGGAGGATTTAAGGCCAGCGGTGACATGAAGGCTACCTTCGTTGATGACGGAGACAATATTAAAACAAAAATCTTCGGAGCTGAATTAGTTTTCGAGAGACAATAATCATCAAGATTGGCAAAGAGGGACAGTTCTCTGATTGGTAGGAATCAGAGAGCTGTCCTTTCTTTTTTGGGGAGAGGGAGAGGGGAGACAGAGAACCGTCCCCTGTCTCCAAGCACCAAAAATTTTTTCCAAGTTACCTATTGACAAACAATATTATACGCGATATAGTATTGGACGTAAGATAGTAAACAGCATCGATGAAAGGAGGCTCGAATGGCTTTTAAAATCGAATCAAGTTTGCTCGATGCCTGCGCTCTTGCCATTTTGTCAAGAGGGGATACATATGGATATGAGATCACACAGACGATGAAAAGTGCGATCCCGATTTCCGAATCGACACTATACCCGGTTTTGAGAAGACTGCAGAAGGATAATTACTGCAGGACTTATGACCAGCCGCATCAGGGCAGAAACAGAAGATATTATACGATCACAGAAGATGGACGTAAGAAACTTGAGGACTACAGACAGCAGTGGTATGAATACCGGACATCGATCGAGCAGTTGCTCGACGCCGGGCAGACGCCACTGTTAACAACGGAAGGGGTGACCGAAGCATGACCAGATCGGAATATATAGCAAGTCTGCGAAAGGAATTGCGGAAACTACCGCCGGAAGAGATTGTCGCAGCAACGGATTTTTTCAATGAGTACCTGGATGATGCTCTGGAGTCCGTGAACACGGAAGGACTTACAGAGGAAGAAGCAGAACATGTGATGAAAGAAAAAGAAGAGGAGCTGGTCAGGGCATTTGGAAGCCCCAAGGCCGCTGCAAAACAGATTAAGGCGGATTACGCCAGCCGCATTCTGGAAGGAGAGGTACCTGCCGGTAAGAAGAAGGTATCTGTCGGGAATAAGCTCTCCGCAGTATGGTGGATCATCATCGGCATCTGCAGTGCACCGGTATCCATTCCGCTGGCGATTATCCTCGGAATGCTGGCATTCACCCTTCTGATCGCGGTTGTCGCCTTGCTCCTTGGAGCTTTCCTTGGAATCGTGGGAGGCTTATTCGGAGGAATCGCAATGATCGTGGTTGGCTGCGCCGCCCTTCCCGTAACCTTGTCATCCGCAGCCATGTTCCTGGGCATCGGTCTGATGGCAGTTTCCCTCTCCCTGGTGGTAGCTGTGGGAATGGTCCTTGGAATCCGAGCGCTGTTCCGGGGAATTGGCAGCCTGGCAAGGAATATCAATGAGAAAAGGAGAAAGAAGAAACTTTCTGAGATGAATGGAGGTGCCGGATATGAAACAGCACAGTAAGCTTACAAGATTTTTTATCGTATGTTCCGTTATATTTTTTATCGGAGTTATCCTTACTGTCACCGGCCTGGCAACCGGCGGCAGTAAGAATATAGAGAAGCTGGCTGAACATTATGACTGGATCGCCAGCCCGGGCGAGAGGGGAATTACCACCTACAAAGCCGAAGGTTTCCATAGTATCGAGGCAACCGGAGATGTGGACTTGTGGATCATGGGATCCGGCTACTACGGAGACAGCAGCTGGGTGGAGAAGGAAGGTCTGCTGGAGTCGACTGAGATGGATAGCATCGCTCCAAACCAGGTAACGGTCATCTGCGGAGACCGGATGGGTCAGCCGGAGGTTACCGTGGAGAACGGGATCCTGAAGATCAATTCCGGACTGGTTGATTTCAGTGGGATCAACCTGAACCTGGGCGAAGCAACATTTTATCCGAGGATCCTGGTCTGCGTGCCGGAGCAGGTCCTGGAATCTCTGAATGTCAGCGGACAGACCGGAGATGTCAATATCATGGGAGTTGGCTGGAAGAAGGCAGATGTCCAGGTGAATACCGGGGATATGACCTTTGAGAAGGTTGACAGCCGCGGGCTCACGATCGATGCGGACACCAGCGACATGGAGCTGGAAGGTGCCTTCACCGGCACAACGAAAATCAGCACCGACACAGGTGACCTGGATCTTACGACCAGCCTGGCCGGAAAGGATTATGACCTGACAGCGAAAAGCTCCGTCGGAGATGTGAAGATCATGGAGGACGGAAAGATGGTTAAGGAGTTTGAAGATGAAAATGAGGTCAGCCGGAAGGGCGGACCCAACAAAATGACTATTACAACCAATACCGGAGACATCACTTTGAATTTTATGAAAAAATAGGATGGAATTTCTCCTTCTGTGTGATATATGTGTGAAAAGTCATGTGTTAAGATAGGTTCAACAAGAACAAAACGCACGAAAAACTCGAAGAAAATAAATCATTCAGAAAAAGGGGAGATAAAAATGAAAAGGACAATCGTAACAGCAATCATCACATTAGCACTTGCAATCATGGTACTTCCCACAACATCACTTCCGGCTTTCGCCCGTGACGGATTTTCCGGTGTTGATACTATAGAAAATGGATCTGCTTACATGGCATCCCTCAACCATGCCACAGTTCGTGGTGTACAGGGGACCCTGCCTTTAAGGTCAGCTCCGTCTGAGGATGATGATAATATCATCGGAAGACTGAACAACGGCAACGAAGTGGAGTTGCTTGGATGTAACCGAGGAAATTACACATGGGTATATTCCCCGAAACTTGAAAAGAGCGGCTGGGTAGATGTAAATTACTTAAAGTAATCCTATTTTATT
>CAMOYC010000121.1 GCA_946629665.1 uncultured Lachnospiraceae bacterium | reverse complement strand
CCTTTCTACACAAGCTTCTTCCCGCAATTCGGGCAGAACTTCGCTCCTGCAGTTTTCGTTCCGCATTCCGGACAGAAGTTGGGACCTGCTGCTTCTCCAGCTGCTGCGGGTGCCTGGCCTGCTCCGCCCTGCTGGGGCTGGGCTGCCTGCTGGCCCTGCTGCATGTTCTGCACCATCTGCTGGCCCATCATCATGCCTACCTGCATGGAAGCCATATCCGCTGCCATACCGGCGCCGCTGTTGCCGTTGGCCATGGCGTCGACCATGGATACCTGCTGGTAGTGGGATACATCCCCAACCATGCTCTGGCCGGCAACCTTGTTGACCATCGCCTGCACTTCTTCCGGATAGCTTACGGAATTGATCTGGAATCCGGTCATGGTAAGGCCGATCTTGGTCATCTCCATATCCAGGTCTGTCATGATCCCGTTGGAGATCTCCACCGCGTTCGCCTGGATATTAAACATATCCTTGCCTTCGCGCACGATCCAGCGCAAAAGGAGCTGGTCAAGCATGGAAGTAACACGCTCTCTTACTTCTTCCGTTGTGTAGACTTTTTTGATGCCTGCCACCTTATCGATCAGCACCTGGTAATCTCCCACCTTAAACTGGAAGGTTCCGTTTGCCCGGATCGGCATTCCGCCGGGCAGGGATGCATGGGGCAGGTTGACCGGCTGTCTGGTTCCCCACTTCATGGAGAATTCCTTGGTGTTGACAAAGAGAACCTCTGCCTTCAGGCCGGTCTTAAAGCCAAACTTAAATCCTTTTAATGTGGAAAGGAAGGGGATGATCTTGGACTCGATATCATAGTTTCCCTCGTCCTTAAAGATACCCTCAAGCCGTCCGTTATATAAGAAAATGGCATCCTGGCCGGGACGGATGATCAGGCGTGAACCTTTCTTGATCTCACTGTTATCCCACTTATAAAAGATAATGTCATCTCTGTACTCTTCCCACTCGACAACATTGGCCAATTGTCCGCTTAAGATTCCCATAATAATCCTCCTATCTGCTTAATTATTCCATGCCAAGTTTGGCTTTCAGAGCAGCCAGGTCACTCTCAACTGCTGCATCTGTGGAGCCTGTCTGATCATACTTAGCCATCAGGGCTTCGGCGTTCTCTTCATCCTCATCGCTTGCATTCAGCTCTGCAAGTGCATTCGCCTGGTCGAGCATCTGGTCTGCCTTCTCTTCCATGCGGTCAAATGCAGCCAGGCTGCCTGTTACGTCATGCTTGGAAGCGCCTGTCTGGGCAGCTTTCTCCTTTGCTTTCGCCAGAGCGATCTTCTGCTTGATCTGTGCTTTTCTTTCCTCAAGAGTCGCGATGTCACGCTCTAACTTGTCATGCATCTGCCTCATCTGCACAGCATTCTGTCTTGCTAACTCATACTGAGCTTCCAGAGTCTCTTTCCTCTTCTCGAGATCCTGCTTTTTCGCAAGAAATGTCTTGGCATCCTCCTCATTCCCTGCTAACAATGCCTTCTCGGCATACTTCATCATTTTCTCGATCTCTTCATCGTTCTCGTCCAGCTCTCTTTTTGCCCGGGTCTCCGCAGCCATAACCGCTGCAGTCTCCGCCTTCACCTTAGAAAAGTCATCCTTCAGGTCCCTGAGATACTGGTCCGCCATCTTTGCCGGATCTTCAGCCTTGTCGAGCAAAGCGTTGATGTTGGCAGCCATAATATCCTTAAATCTTTTTAATATACTCATGATAAACCCTCCTGTTCATGGTGATATTTTTAAATATATTATATAGTATTTTCTTCCGCTTGTCACTTATTTTCCTTGCCAGATAGTTTCGGTTACTATATAATACAGTTATCTTTAAAGCTTCATTATATTTGAAGGCCATAGGAGGAATTTTCTTTGAAGAACAACAATTTAGAATGGCTGCAGAATCTGTTTATCTCCGAGGAGATCGCACCGGAAGACATCCCGGATATCGAACTGTACATGGACCAGGTCACCACTTTCATGGAGACGAAACTGGAAGGATCCCGGAGATATGAGGATGATAAGATCATGACCAAGACCATGATCAATAACTATACCAAGAACAAGCTGCTCCCGCCTTCCCATAAGAAGAAATATAATCGAAAGCACGTGCTGATGCTGATCATGATCTACTATCTCAAGAACATGATGTCCATCTCCGATATCCAGCACCTGCTCAGTCCGCTTTCCAACGAGTATTTTTACCACACGGACAAGGACGGCATCACAATCGAGGAGATCTATAATAAAGTTACTGAGCTGAACCAGGCCCGCAAGCAGGAAGTTGCAGATGAACTGGAGGAACTCTGGGAAAAGAACCGGGATTGTTTTGACAGCGAGAAAGGTGACACCGCCTTCCTTGACGACTTCGCCTTCATCTTCCAGCTCTGCTATGATATCTACATTCGTAAAAAGATCATCGAGAGCATCATAGACGGCCAGCGCAGGAAAAGCGGGGTTGCTAAGCCGAAAAAAGAGAAAAAAGAGAAAAAATAAGAATGCCCGGCCCGGGGATCGCTTTAAAACAGGAAGCGGTCCCCGGGCCGGCTTTTTTATTGGATCACTTCCGGTGCCAGGTCAAAAGAAATGAATTTCTTGCCCCTGGGCCCGAAATAACAGTGGGTCGGATGAAGAGTCCCGTCATCATCCACGTCCAGCAGCATAAAAGTCGGCCCCATAGGCTGGAACTGCCTGGGCAGAGCAATACTGCCCGGGTTGTAGCAGGTTAAACCGCTCTCAGGAAACTGCAGGATCGCCGGCCGGTGAGAATGGCCGAAGAAGATCACATCCACCCCCAGTTCCCGGGCCCGGTCTTCCAGCATGGTCAGATCCCAGCGGATATCATAGCGGTGGCCGTGGGTGACCAGAGCCCGGTGGGGTCCCAGGTCAAACACCTGCTCCAGGGGTCTCGCATCCCAGAGGTAATCACAATTTCCGCAGGCCATGTAGACCGGACAATCCACCATATCTTCCAGCTCGGTCGGGAAAAACTCCAGATCCCCACAATGGATCAGACCATCGATTCCCTTGCCGAATTTCTTGATCACATTTTTCATATTTCTCACGTTGCCGTGATTATCACTGATAACCAGATATTTACTGCCCATAATATCTCCTTATATATATCTGCCTGATTGAAAAGCCAAACGATACTGTAAACTGATTATACTTGATTTTACCTTAAAATGGAACTATACTTTGAAGCAAAAGGGGAGTAAAAAAGCAAAAAGGTTGCAGCTATGCTGCAAACAGTTTTTGCTTTTTTAACGACCCGCAAGAACATGAGCACGTAGGACTATGGTCCGAAGTGCGAATGTTTTTGAGCATTGCGAGAGCTGCGCTGCAGCGGAGCAATGCGTATTGCTTCAAAGACATACCCTTCTTGCAAAAGAGAAATGACACACAAAAAGGAAACCACCATGCCAGAACACACAAATAATTCTGCCGCCAGCCCCATCGCAGTCTTTGACTCCGGCCTGGGCGGGATCAGCGTCCTTCGGGAGATGGTAAAACTGATGCCTGACGAAGATTTCATCTACCTGGGAGATTCAAAGAACGCCCCCTACGGGACCAAGTCTTTAGAGGCTGTCCGGCAGCTGACAATTGATAATATACATTTTCTTGTTGACCGTTACCATTGTAAGGCGGCCGCTGTCGCCTGCAATACTGCCACCAGTGCTGCTGTCCGGATCCTCCGGGAGATGCACCCGGACTTTCCGCTGGTAGGTGTGGAACCGGCCTTAAAACCCGCTGCGCTGGCCAGAGAGAACGCCAGAGTACTGGTCATGGCAACCCCAATGACCCTGCGGGAGGAGAAATTCCGGAAGCTGGAGCACCGCTTTGACAGCGAAGCAGCCATCTATCCGCTCCCCTGTCCGGGGCTGATGGAGTACGTAGAAAATGGAATCCTGTCCGGCCAGGAGCTTGCCGCCTATCTCCACGAACATCTGGATCCCTACAAGGACAAAGGGATCACCGGAATCGTTCTGGGCTGCACCCACTACCCCTTCCTGCGGGAGGCAATCCGTAATGTAGTCGGAGACCAGGTAGAGATCTACGATGGCGGACTCGGCACCGCAAGAGAACTGCTCCGCCGGCTTAGAGAAGCCGGGCTGTGCCGGAATGATCCCGACCACAAAGGCGAGGTCACATTTTTAAACAGCAGTGATGATCCCAGCCTGCTGGAACGGTCGAAAGACCTGTTTTACCTGAAAGAGGAGGTCAGTAATTGATGAGTTCTAACTGGAACAATAATAATCCCTACCAGGCATTGTTTGAGCAGCTTGCCCGGAGGTTTTCCGAAAGGTCCGGATCAGGTGGTTTTGGCTCTTTCGGAAAGAGGTTTCAATCCCGGTCTTCGGGACGCTCGAAAAAAAGGCCACTGGCGTTGATCGTCTTCTATGTCATTATCGCTGTGTGTCTCTATTATTACATCGCTTTGCCGGTCATCAACCTGCACAGCCGGGGCTTTTGGAAATTCCTGATCTTTATCAGCATTGTCCTGCTGGTCTGGCGGCTTACCAAGAGGATCCAGGAGCCGGGGAATCAGGTGGAAGGAGACGCTCCGAAAAGAGAAAGCGGTTTCCGGGGACTGGTCCGGAGCTTCCAGGGAAGCGAAAAGATTTTCTTCTCCCTGGCTATGATCCTGATCATCATATACGTCGCAGGGGCCCTGCTCTCATCCCCCATTTTCAACGCTTCCCGCTATCAGAAGCTGCTGAAAGTAGAAAATGGAGAGTTTTCCGAGGATATCACCCAGATTTCCTACAACCAGATCCCTCTTCTGGATAAAGCATCCGCTGAGATCCTCGGCGCCAGGAAGATGGGAAGCCTTGTGGACCTGGCCTCCCAGTTTGAGGTTACTTCAGAATATACCCAGATCAACTATAAAAACCGGCCGGTCCGTGTCACTCCCCTGTGCTACGCCAGCCTGATCAAGTGGTTCACCAATTACCGGCAGGGTATCCCGGCCTACATCTCCATCGATATGGCGACGAAGAAAACGGAGCTCATCCGTCTCCCGGAAGGAATGAAATATTCTCCTTATGAGCATTTTAACCGTAACCTTTACCGGCACCTGCGTTTCCATTATCCGACGGCAATCTTTGACGATATCAGTTTCGAGGTGGATGAAAAGGGAGTGCCCTACTGGATCTGCAGTATTAAAAAGTTCAATATCGGCCTGTTCGGCGGTCAGACCATCGGGGAGGTTGTTCTCTGCAACGCCATTGACGGCAAGCTGACCAAATACAAGATCGATAAAGCACCCAGCTGGATCGACCGGGCTTACTCCGCCGAGATGCTGGTAAGACTCTATAACTATTACGGCACCTTAAAACATGGCTTCCTGAACAGCATTCTTGGCCAGAGAGACTGTCTGACCACCACGAACGGTTATAATTATCTGGCGCTCAATGATGATGTCTGGGTTTATACCGGCGTCACATCCATTACCAGCGACCAGTCCAACGTAGGATTTGTGCTGATGAACCAGCGTACCATGGAGACCAAATATTATGAGGTGGAAGGTTCCATTGAAGATTCCGCCATGTCCTCCGCGGAGGGTAAAGTGCAGAATCTGGGCTACCGGGCTACCTTCCCTCTCCTGCTGAACATTGATTCCCAGCCCACCTATTTTATGGCCCTGAAAGATGCCTCCGGCCTGGTGAAAAAATATGCCATGGTCAACGTCCAGGATTCTCAGCTGGTTGCCACCGGCGATACCGTGTCCGAGACAGAAAAGGCTTATCGCAAGCTGATCGTGACAAGCGGCACCTCCACCGGCAACTCCTCAGGAGCCTCAGGCACGCAGAACGTAACCGGCACAGTCCGCAAGATCGCCCAGGGCGTTGTGGAAGGAACGACCCACTACTATCTGGTCCTGGAGGGTTCGGATGTGATCTATGATGTCAACCTGTCCGAACATCTGGATGCGATCCTGATCGACCAGGGAGATACCGTAACCATCGAGTATACCGATGGGCCGGACTCCATGCCAGTGATCTCGTTTAAGAAAGAGGCAGCAAAAGAATAAGCAAAGAATTACCAGAAAAAAGGAAAAGCCGCAATACAATAATTGCCTGAAATCAAAAGCATCGGTATGTGCAGACTTCGGAAATGGACTGCTTTAACGCTCTTAAAACCTGTTTTT
>CAMOYC010000120.1 GCA_946629665.1 uncultured Lachnospiraceae bacterium | reverse complement strand
CGTGAATTGTAAAAGTAAATTCCGTATGCAAGATTAAATTCCACCCCCTCTTTTAAAATTAGGTTTTTCTTTAAAGTTTTTCCTCATTATACATTGGAAGGTGGTACAATTATCTTGCATTTTCCCTTAAATCATCTGTTTTTGGGCATGGCAAACAAGCCTCTGGAAATCAGGTGTGTAAGGCTAAATTCCACAGGTTCATCTGTTTGGGTGTTGAATTGGTGTCATACGGAGCGGTGATTTAGTGAAAGTGCTACTTCTTAAGCAGCCCAGGTGTCAGGGTTACCGCGTCTGGCTCGACGCACTTCAGCTTTAACGCCTTCATGATGCCTGGGCCAAACTTTGCAAGGGCAAGCTGGTACGGTGTCTTTCCGTCAAGGTTTGCCCTTGGTGCTGAATTGATATGGTCGACAGCTTTCCGGATATCCCATTGGGTAAGATTTGTGAAGACGGTGCCTTTCGGGATGATCATGCGGAGCATAGTGTGGATGTTTTCAATCCCGGGTTTCTGGTTGCTGCGCATGGGATCGCAATAGTAGATGCTTGTCCTTTGGAAATCATCTATCCCGGTCTCAAGTGATACAGGATCCCCAAACTCACTGCCTCTGTCTGTTAAGGTAGTTTCAAAGACAGTCAGGAATGAATAGGTCCCCAGGTCTTTTTCCATCTGGTCAAAAACCATCCGGACAGCTCCGGTGGTAGCCCTCTGCAAAAGCCGGGCAATGAACAGCTCCATCTCAGGGATATAGAATGTCAGGATGCATTTGCCAGAGCCTTTGGCAGAGACGACCGTGTCCATTTCCACAAAGTACTCAGGGTCAAGGGCCTTAAAGTCAGCATAAGTACGGCCGGTAAAGACTTCCCGGTCTGTGATCCCTGTCTTAGTATTCTTCCTCGGTTTGAACTTCACTTTGCGCTTTAGGTCGATATTCCTGGTAAGGAGAACCCCCTGGTCAATGTAGTTGTACAGGGTCTTGACACAGATGTTCAGTTCCGGGTGATTGGCGAGGATCATATAAGGGGATTGTCCCTGTTGGATGAGAGGCATGATGATCTTATCCATCTCAAGGGCCTGATGTCTGGAAAGGTTGACACCGGACCGGGAGGAGGAACGTTTCTCCTCATATTTTCTCTGGGCAAAGTAAGGATCATAGATATATTTGTGAGGGATAGAGCAATGACTGATCTTTTTAGGACAGCCGTTGCAGACATAGGGAGCTTTATCAAGCCGGTTGCAGCGTTCCCTCTCAAAACGCGGGCATACCTGGTTGCATTTAGGGCATGCCCTGCAGATACCCTGGCAGATGACAAGCTTATCACAGACATTTCTTTTCTTACAACGAAAACGGTGGATACAAAAGTTGTTCTTGTTGGTGAAACTTCCCTTATGGTGGGTATCTGTCATCCTGTGGAGACGGATCTCCTTAGAAATGGTCGTAGGATCTTTACACAGATATTTTGAGATCTCCTTAAAAGAGATCCCTCGATCAAGAGAAGAAGCGATATAAAGACGGTCATCCAGGGTAAGATGTTTGTTATTGCCGGGTATAAGTTTAGACATAAAAAACTCCTCTTAAACCGCCAAGTATGACAAGTAAGAGGATAATAGAGAAGCATCCGGAAGGCAATAGGGGACATCCGCCACCCTTGACACGGGCAGAACGGGCTGCTGTCGGACAGCTGACCGACGGCGAAGAACTCAGGAACAGGGATAGCAGGAGTGGTCCGTCGGAGAAACGAGCATAGCAGCCCAACCTGCCCGTGTCAAGGGCAAGCCCTTCGGGTGGCTACGTAAGGACCTCAGGCTTGGAATCTAGGAACAGGATAGGAGTGACATACCGGTAGTGTGCAAGATTAAATTCCACCTGTGTAAGACTTAATTCCACTTGCTCGTTGGAGAGTGGAATTTAAATTTACATTTCACGTACAAAAGATTTTATACTGATTAATTATTTTATTATCTTAGAATTATGTTATAATTATATTATAGGACAGCTATGTTCTTTGCTGTCCCTGCAGCATAATGTCTTTGAATTTAAGCTAATTACAAATAGTATTTCTTTTGTTTATTTCGGGGGTAAGTGTTATGGGAAAATTTGTAATCAAAACAACGAAGACAGGACAGAAATTTGATCTCAAAGCAAGCAATGGACAGGTGATCGCCTCCTCTCAGATCTATAAGAGTAAAAGCGGCATTAAAAAGGGCATTAATTCTGTAATGAAAAATGCTGTTATTGCCGGTTTGGAAGACCAGACCAAAGAGGATTATGAACCGGTTAAAAATCCGAAGTTTGAAGTATATACCGACAAGGCAGGAGAATTCCGTTTCAGACTGAAGGCCAGCAATGGACAGATTATCGCAGTGGGAGAAGGTTACACAACTGTTAAGAACTGCCTCAAGGGCATTGCCTCCATCCGTAAAAATGTAGTCGATGCCAAAATAATCACTGAGGAATGAAAACACTTATAGAAGAAAACCATAACTATTAATATCAAAAAGCTCCACCGCCGGTTAACATAACCGCGGTGGGGTTTTTCTCTTCTATAATCATTCTGTCTTTACTGGCCGGCAAGTTGAGACATATTACTTTTCCTGAGAAAAAACCCTTAAGCTTTCTGTTGAAAAATAAGAATATATCTTGTATTATACTAATCAGTGTCCATTTAATTATGAACTACAGCACAGACCCTCAATCATTCTGACAATGATAGAGGGACCCGGAAGACAGAGATCCCGGAAAGGCATCGCTTCATAAAGGGATTTCGTCTGAATATTATAAAAAGGAGAAAACAGTCAGGGTATCCTATCCGGACTGAAAAGAACAAGGAATCAGGTGAAGGGATTATGTTGAAACTGGAAAATATATCATTCGCAACAGATGATAAGGAGATACTAAGAGATATCAATCTGACCATTGATGACCGTTTTGTGGCTATCACCGGCCCTAACGGCAGTGGTAAATCAACCCTGCTCAAGGTTATCATGGGACTGGTCCAGCCCATCAGCGGCCGGATCTATCTGGATGGGGAGGATATTACTGACCTGTCCATCTCAGAGAGGGCCAACCGGGGCATCAGCTTTGCCTTCCAGCAGCCCGTCAGATTTAAAGGCCTCAAGGTCAGGGACCTGCTGGAACTGGCCGGCGGCCGGGGCAAGAACGGCAATGAAGGCTTTGTCCATGCCTGTAAGGTTCTGGGCGAAGTGGGTCTCTGTGCCAAGGATTATATCGACCGGGAACTGGATGACACCCTGTCCGGCGGTGAGATGAAAAGGATTGAGATTGCCATGGCTGCCGCCAGGGGAACCAAGCTGACCCTCTTTGATGAACCGGAGGCCGGCATCGACCTCTGGAGCTTCCAGAGTCTGATCCACGTATTCGAAAGGCTTTACCAGAAGACTTCCGGCACGATTATCATAATCAGCCACCAGGAGAGAATCCTTAATATCGCCGACAAGATCATCTATCTGAAGGATGGTATGATTTCAGAGTACGCCGAAGGAAAAAAGGTTCTGGACCAGCTGGCCCTGGACATTAATCCGGTTGCCGGCACCGATAATCTGCTCGGTGACATTGCATGGAAAGAGGTGAGATAAATGGATGCGATACAGAAAAACTTACTGAAAGAAGTTGCTGCTTTAGACGCTCTTCCCGTGGGAGCCTACAATATACGAAGTAATGGAAAAAGTACCGCCAGGAACACGACGGCATCCATCGACATCGTGACCAAGGAAGACAAAAACGGTATCGATATCATTATTAAACCGGGGACAAAGAACCAGAGTGTCCATATTCCCGTGATCATAAGCCAGACCGGTATCCAGGAGCTGGTTTATAATGACTTTTTCATCGGGGAAGACTGCGACGTAACCATCGTTGCCGGCTGCGGCATCTCCAACTGCGGCGGTCTGGATTCCAAGCATGACGGTGTCCACAGCTTCTATGTGAAAAAGGGCAGCAAGGTCAAGTATATTGAAAGACATTACGGAGAAGGCACAGGCCGGGGAAAAAGGCTGATGAACCCCAAATCTGTCATAGAACTGGAGGAAGGCGCCGTCATGGAACTGGAGACCTCCCAGATTGGTGGAATCGACGATACTTTCCGCGTCACTGAAGCCAAGCTGGCTGACAATGCTTCCATTATCATCCATGATAAGATCCTTACGGAAGGAGACCAGCAGGCCAAGGCAGAGCTGGCTGTAGAGATGAACGGTGACGGGTCTACCTGTGACCTGATCAGCAGGGGAGTAGCCAAGGAAGACAGTGTCCAGGAGGTTATCATCAAGATTGACGGTAATGCGGCCTGCAGCGGTCACGCAGAGTGCGACTCCATCATCATGGACAGGGGAGTAATCGTTGCCACACCCCAGCTCAAGGCCACTAATGTAGACGCTTCCTTAATCCACGAGGCTGCCATCGGCAAGATTGCCGGCGAACAGCTCAACAAGCTGATGACCATGGGCCTGTCAGAAAAAGAAGCAGAGGAAATGATCATCCACGGTTTCCTCCAGTAAACCTCTAAAAAAGTAGTCCAAGACCTGGAAAAACATTTTCTGAACAAAGATTATTCCAGTCTTAGACTTGGAAAAGCATTTCCGGACCAAAGATTATTATAGTCCAAGACCTGGAAAAGTATTTCCGGACCAATAATTAATAGATCCATAGCATATTAAAAAGAGCAGTGGAACGGATTCTGAAAGCCAGCTCCTACGTCTGGCTTCCGGACCGGTTCCATTGCTCTTTTATATTATCGACCATTATATTTACCTGACAAAATTGGCTCCAGGCCCGGACCAAGGTTTTGGGGAAATTTAGAAATATACTTAGGATTAAAAAACCTTTGCCATTTAAATAGCTGATCTTGTTAAGGCTTATGTCCAGCTGCCAAGAGCCGCAACGGAAGGTAAATATAAAGCCGGCGTGATCTATGATCCGACGCCATATAACGTGGGAACTATCCCGGAGAATTATTCCAACTGCGAGAAAATGTATATTGAAAAAGAATTCGACTATCAAAAATTATACACTAAAGGGGAAAAACGCAAAACCGCCGGACAGGTTACCACTCTTAAAGCGGCCTCAGAGGCAGATTCCGAGTCCTGGAATTACCAGCTTCCCAGCACTAATGATACCGGCTATTACTATGGAGATATGTATAATTATTATCTTGTCCGTGGTTTTGCTGTAGTTGAGGCATCCGGTATCGGAACCTATGGATCGGAAGGATTTGAGCTGTGCGGTATGGATCTGGAGCGAGACTGCCACAAGGCCGTCGTAGAGTGGCTTACGGGAGACCGGCCGGCCTTCACTGACCGGGAAAACAATATGGAGATCAAGGCGGACTGGTCCAATGGCAAGATTGCCATGACCGGCTGTTCCTATGGCGGTACACTTCCCTATGAAGTTGCCACAACCGGTGTGAAGGGCCTTGTATGACTCCTGGCGGGATTTCCATTACACAGATGTCAAGGCAGACTATAAGGAAGAGGAAGTCCAGGTATCCTCTAAGGGCCTGGCCAAATCATCCACATCTTTTCTCAATGACAAAGGTACGGACCTGGATCATTTCGAACTGCGGGATGATCTCTACTTGAATATGGACCAGGAGAATGCTTCCTCCTATGTGCTGGATCTGCCTGCAGATAAGACCATCTATGGCGTACCGGAAATCCATGTCAGGCTAAAGACAGATTACACCAACCTGGACGGTCTTATGATCAGTGCAGTTTTGGTGGACACCACAGAAGACGGCAGTACCTTTAAAGCCTATATGATTAAGGACAAGCTGAAGCAGAGGCTGCCAAAAAAGACCATAGTATGATTATTCCTACACGATCGACAACACAAAGCTCAGGGTCTCCATGCCCCTGGCAGACCAGTAAAAATCCGGGTTTTACATTCTTTTTATTGTTTATTAAGCCTGTTTCCGTTACAATAAAGATGACAGAATAAAGATGACAGAATGATGTTGGTTTTACTAGAATATAAAATGAAAGGTGGTGCTATATGGGAAAGACAATTCAAGGATACTGGGATTGCCCTTACTGTGGCACTGTAGGCATCTCCGGAGCAGAGAGAGTCTGTCCGGGATGTGGACGTCCCAGAGGAACTGATGTAACATTTTATATGAAAGATAAGCAGGAATACATCGACAAAAAAGAAGGTGGCCCGGACTGGCTCTGCAGCT
>CAMOYC010000119.1 GCA_946629665.1 uncultured Lachnospiraceae bacterium | reverse complement strand
AAAAAAATAATGCCCAGAACCGGAATCGAACCAGTGACACGAGGATTTTCAGTCCTCTGCTCTACCAACTGAGCTATCTGGGCATCTGCTGCATTGCTGCAACGAGTTATATTTTATAAGAATTATCGAGTTTTGTCAATATGTGTATCAGAAGCCCGGAAAAAACCGCCAGGATCTATGCGCACATAAACCCCGGCGGATCCATCTAGACACTGTAAACTTTCATCCAGCTGCACATCTTATCAAATACTTTCTTATCCAGCGAATAGATGGTCCACTTTCCGTTTTTTCTGGTGGTTACCACCCCTGCGGATGTTAGTATGCTCATATGGTGGGACAGAGTGGACTGGCCGAAGTCCATCCTCTCCAAAAGCTGGCTTGCGTTGTACTCCCCCTCACGAAGATAATCCAGTATTCTCAGCCTGTTCTCATCTGACATCGCTTTAAATACTCTCGCCTGTACAATAAATCGTGTATCCATTTTACATTCCCCTCTTCTCAAATATACCTTCTCAAACACTAATATGATGTGATATAAAACGGATATTAAATCTCCCAGACACCTTCCCAGATGCCCTTCTCGTTGTCGGTTCCCTGAAGTTCGATCTTCTTATCCGAATCCATAAACTGCAGTTCCGGATTCTTCACGATCACTTTCGTGTGGGCCGGAACGGATTTGGTGACAAAGGCTCCACCTGCAACGATAACTCCCTCTCCTACCTCGGTCTCGCCGCCGAGTATAGAGGCTCCGGAGTAGATCGTCACATGGTCGCAGATTGTCGGATGCCGCTTTTTGCCGGCCAGCTTCTGGCCGCTCCTGGTGGAAAGGGCACCCAGGGTTACTCCCTGATAAACTTTCACATAGTTGCCGATCTCCGTGGTCTCACCGATTACAACGCCGGTACCATGGTCGATGAAGAAATACTCCCCGATGGTTGCGCCGGAGTTAATGTCGATTCCGGTGCGGCTGTGGGCGTATTCTGTCATGATCCTGGGGATCAGCGGTACATCCTGCACATAAAATTCATGGGCGATACGGTAAACAAAGATCGCGTACAAGCCCGGGTAGGAGATGATCACATCCTCCCGGCTCTTTGCGGCAGGGTCTCCAAAGTATCCCGCTTCCACATCCTTTAGCAGCATCTCGTGGACCCAGGGCAGTTTGCGGAAAAACTGGGCACAGATCCGGTCTGCTTTCTCCTCGATCTCCGCCACCGGCGTTCCTTCCTGGTCATTGTAGTTCAGGGCCAGGATGATCTGCTTTTGCAGATTATCATAGATGTGGGACATCCTCTCACCAATAAAATGATCCGGAGGCACCACCGTGATATTCTCATCCCCGAAATAGCCTGGGAACATCACCCTCCTCAGGTCCTTCAGGATCCCGATGATCACACTTCGGTTCGGCAGTTTTTTACTGCCCTTTGAAACAATATATGTTGTCTCCTTACAGCGGTCAGCAATCTGCTCCGCGGTATTCAGGATCAAATCTCTCATTGTATTATCCATCAATCTTAGAATCCTCCTCCGGATACATCCATGGTTGAAGAGTCGCTGCTTGCGGTTCCGCGGGATCCGCACCAGTTGCAGACTACCCTGTCTGTGCCGTCATAGCAGCTGACTTTGCCGCAGTTTCCGCATACAAAGCATTTTTTTGCTCCGCAGTAAGGGCAGCCCGGATATTCCTCATCCGTGTAAAAGTTACCGGTGAAACTGGTCTTGTCAAAGCCTTCCTTCTCGGCCATGTCTTCCTTCAGCGGGAAAGCCCAGGTTCGAATCCAGTCATTTTCTCTTTTTTCGATACGAATTCCGTATATTTTATCCTTGGCGCACTTTGCCAGGATGACACTCGCTGTCTTCTTCATGATTTCTCTTCCCCTTCCTGGAGATCCGGGTGGCCCGTTCGGTATACCATGGCGATGGAGATATCATCTCCGCTGCCTTCTCTGGTCCGCTTTTCGAAGTTGCGTTCCAGACTCTTTAAGGTCCGTTCCGGATCATCAAACATTTTGCTTAACAGTCCGTGATATTTCAGGAAATCCTCCTCACTGGCAAAGGATTTATAGAGGCCGTCCGTCGAAACAAAGAGGGCCTGCATCTTCTCTTCCGTAAACCAGTGTTCAAAATAATGTACCGCATCCGTATTGCACAGGGAGGATGTATAGTTGGCGTGGGCGTTCTGATCCTCGACAGGGATATATAGTTTCCCCTCCTGGTCAAGGACTACAAAACCGCCATCCCCCAGCACCAGACCGAAGGAGAAATCCTCCGTCATGACTGCCGCCAGCAGGGTACTTCCGTAGATGACCGGCACCCGTAATCCGGCTGCCTTCTTCTCAGGAACCTTCTTTTTTTCTTCCTCCGTCAAGGGGTTCTCCCGGTGGAATTCCTCCACGGCCTCCCTCCACTTCATGAGGATCTGCTTTTCCATCTGTGCGATGATGAACTCCGGATGCTGGCGGAACTGCTCCTGAAAATCCGGCCGATCCATGTATTTTTCAATAATACCTGCCGTGATCTTGATCGCAATCCGGGATCCCACGTCACTCCGAAAATGTTTCGCGCTGCCATGTCCGTCCGCCACGACCGCGATCGCAAATCGATCCCGCACGACCGTTCCGGAACTGTCCTGACAGACGATTCCTTTTTTGACGTGGCTGTCCCCGATCACCGTCTTGGCAATTCCCTGAAACATTCTACCATCCCTCGTCAAATTCGATCTCTATGTCCTCGATATCCTCTAAGTCATCCACCCCGAGGATATCCTGTTTAAGCTCCTGGACTGCTTCTTTGAGCTGTTCCTTCTTGGCGCCCGATACTTCCTCAATGCTTCTCTCTCCCTCTGAGTCTGTGAGGGTCATGCTGGTGCTGCCGATCTTGCTGGATGTCACTGCGATCTCACGTACCAGCTTCTTGAGCATATCCGCACCAAAGGCCTGAAGGACCAGCTCTTCGTCGTCCGTGAATTCCTGGAGGATATCCATATCCACGTTGGAACCGATGGCCAGGGCAACCTTAAGGCCATACTGGAACCAGCGGTTCTTCTTCAGGAGGTCAAAACCCTTCCTGTAGTTGTCGGTCGGGTAACCGTCCGTGATCAGGAAGATCACCGGCGCATAGGACAGGGAAGGAGAATGCAGAAAGCTCTTTCTGGACAGCTTGCTGCACAGTTCCTCACAGGCATCTCCCAGGTCTGTTACGCCTTCCGCCTGCAGCGGCTCCCAGCGCTGATACTCCTCGATCAGCACCGGCTCCGGCGTGATCCACTCACAGCCGGAAGCAAAGGAGAGGACAGCCACCTTGACATCGGTTCCGGCCTCGCCGACACCGATCAGCTCCGGCAGGATCTCTCCCATTACTTTATTCAGCGACTCCAGCTTGCTTCCTTCCATACTCTCGGAAGTGTCCACCATGAAGAAAATGACCATGCTCTTCTTGGCCGGCGGCATCGTATCAAGCGGATCGATGGCATCTATCATATTCTGATCAATCTGTTTGCTCATCTAACTCACCCTTTCCGTTTCCGGTTTCGTCAATCGGTTCCTCTACTGTGGGATGGAGCAGTCTGAGATTCCAGTTCTCTCCCAGCTCAAAACGAAGGGTCATGCCCTCCCAGATCGGGATTCCCTGACCCGGGGCAATATCCTTGGTCTCCCCGTTGGGGTAGAAACCTCTCCACTCGCCCTTGCTCACATTCTTGATCCCGTACAGCCCCTTGTGCTGTTTGTTTTCCACCACCAGCCCGGTCACCGTATCCTTATCGAAAGGATGGCGCCCCGTCTGGCATTCATATAATTTCTCTCCCTCCGCCAGAAGGATACGGCTCATGCCGTCCGTGAGGACGTAATAAACCTTCCCGCACTTCGGACAGGAGAGCGTCCCGTTGTCGCCGGGCTTCAATTTAAAAGAAAATCCGTGATGGCCGCAGCGGCAAACCTTATAATCCATGATCAGCTGCACCAGGACCTGCTTCCAGTCCACCTCTGTGGGACGGAGCGTAGCCATGGCAGCTCTCTCGTAAAAAGCCCTTCTGAAAATCTTATGAAGGATATCCGGATACTCTTTCCAGTAGCGGATCAGCTTGTCATGGATCCCCTTGACCGGGGGATTCTCATGATGGTCTGCATCCATGCAGAAGCATCCCTGTCTTGCCCGGAAGATCTCTTTCTCCATAGGGGAAAGGAAGCAGCGGTTCACCATCTGCTTGCCCTCAAAGGGAGATCCGGTATGGAAAAAATATTCAAACAGGTAGACCGACATAAAATACCAGTCGGTCTCCATCTGCCAGCGTTCCGGCTCTTCCGACTCTTCCAGCAGTTCCGGGGCTGCAAACTCCGTGACAGCCATCTCATTCCAGTCCGGATGCATGGAACACTCGTCACGGAAGGACCCTTCGGTCACGTAGGAAGCCACCGTATCCTTGTCATAAAAGGACTCATTTTCCAGGTAGAAGAAGTCCCCCGTCTCCAGATCAAAGTAGAAGGGATCCGGAGAAATGGAGGCATACACCTTCCCCATCAAATGCATTTTTTCAAAGAATTCCACAAAGTTCAGGGCACCGCACAACATGGCGTTCATGGAAGCAAAATACGCCGGTTTCGCAATGTATGCCCCGTTCTTCTCTACCAGCATCCTCTCCTCGCAGATCTCCTCAAGAGATACCAGTCTTCTGTCGTCTTTCCTGATCATAAGAGAATGCTGCCCTCCAATCCGGGCTCAAACTCAATATGAAGGCCCTTCCAGATGGGCACCGCCTTGCCAGGGCCGACTTCCCGCACGGACTGGTCGGGGAAAGTGGCCTGCCAGCTCTTCCTGGTCATATTCTTGATGCCGAAGAGCCCTTTTTTCAGCCGGTTTTCCACAACGGTCCCGGTCACGGTCGTGAAGTCGTCATTGTTCTTCTCCGTGATGCAGCGATAGAGGTTGGCACCCGCATTCAGGGGCAGCTCATAGCTGTTGACCCCCAGTATATAGATGGTGCTTCCGCAGCTCTGGCAGACCATGGTATGCTCTCCTTTCTTCTCGAAAGTGGAAGAAAATGCAACCCTGCCGCAGCCGCAATGTATGATATCCAGTTTCAGCTGGACCATCAGCTGGACCCAATATTTTTCGATCAGCCTTGCATTCGGCTCCTGGATACCGTAGGTAAAGGAGATCGTGAAGGCTTCCCGGATAAATTCCGGGTATATATTCCAGAGGCGGATCACGTTGTCATGGACCCCGCGGACCGGCCGGTTGGAATCATTATTCGGGTCATAGATGAAAACCGGATCCTTGCCGTAGTGGATCAGGTCATTCTCCTCTGTCATGACCACACATTTCAGCACTTTGCTTCCCTCCAGCGGATCGCCGCGGAAGAAAAGCTTAAAAAGAACAACTGCCATGGAGTAGCGGTCCGTGAGTACATTGGGCATCGCCGCCCCCCGGACAACCTCCGGCGCCATGAAACCGGGCATGCCTCCGATACCGAAGTTCTGGCCGTCCGGCGCCACATTGTCGCAGTCGCAGACCAGGACGTCCCCGGTCTTGGTATCGATGAAGAAACCACCGTCATTCATGTCCTGGTAGCTTTTGCCTGCCAGGTGCAGGGCCCGGAAGGCCCTCACGATATTGATGGCTGCGGTGATCATCACATCCAGAGAGGCAAATCTGACCTTGACTTTCCTGGCCGGGTCTCCCTTCCTTCTGGGTTTCTCCCACCGGTATCCGTTGTAGATGTCCGTAAAGGATTCGTAACCCCAGGGAGCCAGCTGCATCAGGTAGCCAAAGGCACCGCCCTTATTTACTTTTGTCAGAAACAGAGGCCAGATAAACTGCTTGCCGTCCTCCGGAGCCCCATCCTCGATATTCCGGCGCAGATTGTCACGAAATGCCTCCGGATTCCTGATCCGGCTGACAAAATACCATTTGAGAGCATATTCCCGGCCCCGGTAGCTGACCTGGTAGACAATACCCTGGCCGCCCCGTCCCAGTTCTTTGCGGACGACAGCTTCGCCGCCGGCCTCCATCGGGACACGCTCGCCAATCTTTAATTCTCTCATTTTCTTACCATCCCTCGTCAAAATCGACGCTATCCAGTTCCACAGACTCTCCGAGAATATCTTTGGTGCCGGAGCGGATCTCCTCCACCAGCACCTTCTGCTTCGCCTGTGCTACCGTCTCTTCTCTGGGCTGTCCGCCCCCGTTATCCACCAGGGCCAGGCTGCGGCTTCCGATCTGGGAAGA
>CAMOYC010000118.1 GCA_946629665.1 uncultured Lachnospiraceae bacterium | reverse complement strand
ACTCCATCAGGCGGCCCACCAGCTGTCTGGGCTGGGTGTTGGTCCGGAAGATCACGGCCATGTCGGTAAGAGGGATTCCCTGGTCCCGGTAGAAATTGATTCCGGATAAAATGTCCCGGCATTCCTCATTCACATCTTTAAACTGCTTGAAAGTAACGGGCACTTTCGGACCCCGGGCGGAGACCAGCTCTTTTCTGAATCGTTTCCGGTTGTGACTGATCAGGTTCAGGGCGCTTTCCACAATCTCTTCGCTGCAGCGGTAATTGGTTCCCAGCACGACCTTGCGGACCGCGGGATAATCTTTCTCAAACCCAAGCATCAGCTCCGGCCTGGCTCCCCGAAAACGGTAGATGGACTGGTCGTCATCCCCCACGATAAAGAGATTCCTGCCGTCTCCGGCCAGCAATTTCACGATCTCATACTGGACCCGGTTGATATCCTGAAACTCATCGATCAGTATATGCTTAAACTTATCCCGCCACATGGCAAGGATATCCTTACGTTCCTTCAAAAGCCGGTAGCAGAATACCAGCATGTCATCAAAGTCGATCAGCCCTTCCTGGCGCAGCCGGGCTTCATATCCTTCATAGATTTCCGTGAAGAGCTCATCGGCACAGCTGTTGCTG
This sequence comes from uncultured Lachnospiraceae bacterium, assembly GCA_946629665.1. Taxonomy (GTDB): domain Bacteria; phylum Bacillota; class Clostridia; order Lachnospirales; family Lachnospiraceae; genus Anaerobutyricum. The sequence goes on along the minus strand of CAMOYC010000118.1, from coordinate 5,635 downwards.
TGGTAAAATCTGAGGGAGATCATCTCTCCCTTTACGTAGGAAATCTCATTAAGAAGACCGGAGATATACTCATTCTCATCTTCCACCTCCAGTTCCAGACCGTCGATCATGTCTTTTATGTACCTTCGGCGGGTCTCCTCCCTGATGATGCTTCCTGCCGTATAGTGGTAGGCATAGCGCAGGATCATAAAGAAAACCGAGTGGAAGGTCCCGAAGGTGACCGGCGCATCCTGCATGCCCGGGAAGGCAAGAAATCTCCCTTTCATCTCTTCCGCGGCAGCCCGGGTAAAGGTGATCACCAGGATATTCCCCGGGTTCACTCCCAGCCTTTCGATCAGCCAGCGGACCCGGTAAGTGATGACCAGCGTCTTTCCGGAGCCTGGTCCTGCCAGGACCATGGCCGGCCCTTCCCTTAATGTAATTGCTTCTTTCTGCCCATCGTTAAATTCTTTTCCCATGCTGATTCCTGCCGTTCATGGATCTTTCATTCATCGTACGCAACATGACAACGTTACACAACACGAATGATTATACACTATTTTCTTTCTTTCATAAAGAACAAAAAAGGACCAGGTATTCATGTACCTGGTCCTTTGTCATCATAAATGATCTTGTATTATTTCTTTGCAACAGACTCAAGATAAGCTTTTACTTCCGCTTCCGTTACGAATGTCAGAGCCTTCTCGGCAACAGCCTTAGCCTCTTCCATCGTCCACAGGGAAATAACTTTTCTTGTGGTCAGGATTGATGTTGCACTTACGGAGAACTCATCCATACCGAAGGCAAGCAGTAACGGAGCAAGCAGCGGATCTGCTGCAGCCTCACCGCACATACCTACGATAGCGCCGCCCTCTTTACCTAACTTGATCGTTCTTTCGATGGAGCGGATCACAGCCGGGTTGTATGCGGAATACAGATAAGCAACATCCGGATTACCGCGGTCAGCACACATGGTGTATCCTGTAAGGTCGTTGGTACCGATACTGAAGAAGTCTGCTTCTGCAGCAAATGCATCTGCCATGATCATGGAAGCAGGAGTCTCTACCATGATACCAACCTTGATATCCTTGTTGTAAGGAATCTCTTTTGCATCCAGCTCAGTCATAAGCTCAGACAGGATCTGTTTTACCCGACGAAGCTCGTCAACACATGTGATCATGGGAACCATGATACGGATATCACCGAAAGCACTTGCACGGAGCAGAGCTCTCAGCTGCGGACGGTAGATATCTTCTTCTCTGTTCAGGCAGAGACGTACAGCACGGTAACCAAGGAAAGGATTCTCCTCCTTAGGAAGGTTGAGGTAAGGAATCTCCTTATCTCCACCAACGTCAAGGGTACGGATGATCACAGGCTTGTCTGCGCCAAGTGTCTCAGCAACTGTCTTGTATGCGTCGAACTGCTCGTCCTCTGTAGGAACCTGAGGGCGGTCCATAAACAGGAACTCTGTACGGAATAAGCCAATGCCTTCTCCGTCGCACTCTACAACCTTCTTGGCATCTTCCGGCTTACCGATGTTCGCACAAAGCTCAACACGATGTCCGTCAGCTGTCTCAGTAGGCTTGCCTACAAATTTCTGAAGAGCTGCCTTCTCCTCGAGGAAGACTCTTCTCTTCTCGGTGTACTCAGCAACAACTGAATCATCAGGGTTCACATAAACAACACCTTTGTCGCCGTCAAGGACTACCTTGTCGCCGCCTGCAACTTTGTTTGTGATATCCGGAATACTGAGAACTGCCGGAATCTCAAGAGCTCTTGCCAGGATGGCAGAATGAGATGTTCTTCCACCGATCTCTGTCAGGATACCTGCTACGTTTTCAGCATTCAGGCTGGCTGTCATAGAAGGGGTAAGATCTTCTGCTACGAGAATCGTGTTCTCCGGCAGATTGCCCAAATCTACTTCCTCAACACCAAGAAGATCCTTTAATAATCTTGTCTTGATGTCGTTGACATCTGTTGCACGCTGCTGGAACATCTCGTCATCGAGAGATGCAAACATGTCTCTGTACATGTTACAGGTCTGCTCAACCGCTGCCTCTGCATTCATCAGGTTCTCCTTGATGCTGTTCACGATCTGACCTGTCATCTCAGGATCCATAAGAAGAAGCATATGGCCTTCAAGGATCTCAGCTTCCTTCTCGCCGACTCTCTTTCTCATATCCTCTGCCATAGCCTGGGTCTTAGCGATCGTAGCATTCAGTGCAGCCTGGAAACGGGATTCCTCAGCTGATGCATCTTTGATCGTAACCCTCTGGTAATCGAGATTAGGCTCTTTCACGATAACAACAGAGCCGATTCCGATTCCAGCTGATGCGCCAATACCATTATACATATTGTTCACCTCATAAATTAAAAGAAATTAGTATTATTCACCTAATCCGGACTCGATCAGCTCGATAGCTTTAGCCAGTGCCTCTTCCTCATCCGGTCCATCACACTGAATTTCAATCTCGGATCCGCACTTGATGCAAGCGCCGATGATGTTAAGAAGGCTCTTTCCGTTCGTGGTCTTGCCATTGAATACAATGTTAACATCGCTCTGATACTGAGCTACGCCCTTAGCGAAAACGCCTGCCGGTCTCATGTGAAGTCCCTGTGGGTTGTTGATCGTAATTTTCTGTGATACCATAGTTATTACTCCTTTTCTGATAGGTTTATTAATATTGACAGGTCCGCAAGAAAATGAAGGTCATGTTATATCATAAGCACTCCCGGTTAGCATTATACCCTCCCACCAGAGAATGATTATCATAAAACCACATAGAAATGAACAATAATCTTAGAATTAATCCCCAAATCTTTGTGCTTTTTAACACGAACATTCATCTCTCAGTCTTAGATATTTTATCATTATTTATATTTACTGTCAACAAACGAAACCGTGGTTATCTAGATTCTTGTGGATAGGAAGATCAGTTCTTTCTGCCCTGCTTCATCGTCCGGATACGCATCCACATATTCTTTTGCAGCGTCGTAGGCAGATTGATAATCCAGTTTCTTTTCATAGATCAGGATCTTCTGGAAAAGGAAAGACCCTTTCGTATCTCCGCCCTTTTCGATCCCCCTCTCCACGTATTCCAGAGCCTGGTCGTAATCCTCCTCCTCACAGGCAACATTGCACAGCCTGATCAGGAAGTCGGCATCTTTTGTCTTCTCCCAACCCTTCTCGTAGGTCTCTCTGGCCATCTCGTCCTCACCGGCGGTCACATAGCACTTTCCCTTCAGGACATAATTCAGGGCTGACCTGCTGTCCGCTTTGATCAGGCTGTCATACACTTCCACTGCCTGATCGTACTCGTCCATCTTATAATAGCTCTCTGCAAGATAATAGCGGATATCCGTATCCATATTCCTGTCAAATATGATCTTTGCGTCTAAAGCCTTCCTGAAGAATTCAATGGACTTTGCGTAGTCTTCCTCCTGAAAATAGAGGAGACCTTCATCTCTGTATTCCTTTTTCTTCTGGTACTTCTTCCACTGAAGTACGCTCAGGCCGGCCCCGGCGACCAAAACCAGGATCAGGACCCGAAAAACCCATCTGTTCATAATGCTCATCCTTCCTCTTTCCGGATCGTTCCGTAAATACAAGAAAACGGGAAGCAGTTGCTTCCCGTTCCTGAAATGCGTCTTATTACTTTCTTAAGCCTAACTGCTCAATGAGAGTTCTGTAACGTGTAATATCTTTCTTTCTTAAGTATCCGAGAAGATTCCTTCTCTGACCAACCATCTTAAGCAGACCTCTTCTGGAATGATGATCCTTGGGGTTCTCTTTGAAATGGTTCTGAAGGTCATTGATTCTTGCTGTCAGGATCGCTACCTGAACCTCAGGTGAACCTGTATCGCCTTCGCTTCTTCCGTACTTAGCAATGATATCGTGTTTCTGCTCTTTAGAGATCATAGTTCTCTACCTCCTTATTATTCTATCACCTTTACGAAGAAAAGGTCGGAGAATCCTTATCCTGGCAAAGGGTCTGTGTAAAACACTTCAAATAGTCTATCATGAAGATACTCTTTTGTAAAGGGGCATTCTGCCAAAATCTGCGCCGGATCCCCACCCTGTCCTCTGTCAGGAGGACAGCTTGCCGAGCAGGTCGGAAAAATAATCCGGCAGAGGAGCTTCGAATTCCATATAGTCCCCGGTCCGGGGATGGACAAAACCCAGCACCCTTGCATGCAGGCACTGACCCTCAAGATGAAAGGCATCCTTTTTCGGTCCGTAAGTGGTATCTCCCAGGAGCGGATGGCCGATACTGGCCATATGAACACGGATCTGATGGGTCCGGCCGGTCTCCAGCCTGCATTCGATATAGTTGTAACTGCGGTTCAGATGATCCAGGACCCGGTAATGGGTCACTGCCCTCTTCCCCCGGTCCGGCACCACCGCCATTTTCTTCCGGTCCGCAGAACTTCTTGCGATCGGCTTATCCACGGTTCCTTCCTCCTCGGTCATATTATTGTAGACGATCGCCTCATACCGCCGGGTGATGGAATGCTCCTTCAGCTGCTCCGCAAGGCTCCTGTGGGCCAGATCGTTTTTGCAGACCACAAGAACTCCCGTTGTGTCCTTGTCGATCCGGTGAACGATCCCCGGCCGCAGAACCCCGTTGATCCCGGAGAGCTGGTCCCGGCAGTGCCAGAGCAGGCCGTTCACCAAAGTCCCGGAATATCTGCCGGGGCAGGGATGGACTACCAGGTCCTTGGGCTTGTTGATCAGGATCACATCCTCATCTTCATAAAGAATATCCAGAGGCATCTCCTCCGGCAGAACTTCCAGTTCTTTTAGCGGGGGAATGATGATATCCACCTGATCTTCTTCCCGGATCCGGACGGAAGCCTTGGCCGGTTTCCCGTTGATCTGAACACGTCCTTCCCTGATCAGCTTCTGTATATAAGACCTGGACTGTTCGGTCAACTCCCCGGCAAGAAAGCGGTCCAGCCGCATGCCCTCCCGGTCCTCTTCAATTATATAAGAATATTTCTGTCCTTCCATCCTGCCACCTGTCACTGAAAGATCCGGTTGAAATCCTCGTCCTTATAATAAAATAATCCCAGCAGCACAAAAGCAAACGCAGTCACGGTCACATAGATATCCGCAACATTGAATACCGGAAAATCAATTAGTTTAAAGTAGATAAAATCCACCACATAATGGCGGAAGAGCCGGTCGATCAGGTTGCCGACCGCTCCGGCAGTGATAAATACCAGGCAGATCTCAAGCGGCCTGAACCGGTTCTCGTCAGGGATCCGAAGGGCCAGCCAGACCACCGCCCCCAGAATGACCAGGGTGATGGCCAGGAAGAACCACTGCTTATTCTGCATGATCCCGAAGGCTGCTCCCCGATTCTCCACGTAATACAGTTCCAGTACATTTTTTATGAGAGGAATCCCCTTGGTCCCCTGCAGGAACCGAATGGCCAGGAGCTTGGTCAGCTGGTCAAACAGGACCAGCAGGCCGATGGCCGGAAGGGTTTTTAAGATCTTCTTCATGTCTGTGCCTCCAAAACCTGTCTCATCTCTTCTTCCGTGACGTCTGTATAGATTCCGGCTTTGCCGACTTCTTTGAGCAGGACAAACTTGATCCTGCCCTTTTCCATTTTCTTGTCATGACGGGTCTCCTCAATGATCTCTTCCGCCG
>CAMOYC010000117.1 GCA_946629665.1 uncultured Lachnospiraceae bacterium | reverse complement strand
CCCTTGCAGCAGGATCCGCCAACCAGGGCGATCGGGGTGATGGAGATTCGCTTGTTGACTACGGGGATCCCGTACTCCCTCTCGATGTCTCTGCCCACACTGACGAGATTGGCTGCTTTGGCAGTTATTTTCTTATAAATACGGTCACAAACCTGATCCAGGGAATCGGATATGCAGTCCAGGAGACTGATCCCCATGGTGATGGTCCTCACATCCAGGTTCATATCCTTGATCATATGATTCGTTTCGATTACTTCATTGATGTTCAGCATGCGGGTGCCTCCTATATACGATGCATCATCTCAAAGATCTCTTCGCGCTGCGCCTGGATCTTGCAGCCGATCTCCTCACCGATCTGCTCCAGCTCAGTCGACATCTCCCCGAAGGATTTTGTGATCTCCTGGGATTCGACAACCATCATCATATTGAGGTATCCGCCGGTGATAGTCTGGTTGATATCAAGAATATTGATATTGTTGCTGGCCAGGTAGGTACATACCTTTGCGATAATTCCAACGGCATCCTTGCCAAGCACGGTGATAATTGATTTTCTAAGCGGTTTATCAGACATTTCCCTTTTCCTCCCTGTCCCGTGACTCCGGGTATCTTTCTCTATTTGCTCTCTCCTGTCAGGGTCGGCTCATACCGGCTGGCCACCTGCAGGGTGATATCCTTATGTTCCATGTTGATATTGTGCATGATCAGCTCCAGCTTCACGGTCTCGTAAGCAAGTTCCGCCACATTGTTTTCCTGGCTCAGATGACCCAGAAGAATATGCCGGCAGGATTCACCGATGATTTTGGAGAGAAACTGGCCGGCTCTCTCGTTGGAGAGGTGGCCGGTGTTGCTCATGATCCTCCGCTTAAGAGGATAGGGATAGGGCCCCGCCATCAGCATGTTGAGATCATGGTTGGACTCCACCAGCAGGCTCTCACAATCCTGATATTTTTCCACCAGGTAGTCATCGAAGGTCCCGAAATCCGTGACCGCACCAACTTTGGAACGCTCATCAGTAAATGTATAGCAGACAGGATCCGCCGCATCGTGAAGAATCCTCGAGGCCTCTATCCGGACGCCATCCAGGACCATGGGCCGGTCCGGCTCGATCGAGTGGAACAGCCCCGGATCCAGCTTGCCCAGTGACCGCGTATTAAGGATCCTGTCGATGGTCCTGCCGGTGGCAAACACCGGCACCGGATACTTGCGCAGGAACACGCCCAGCCCGCTGATATGATCATTGTGCTCATGGGTGATGAAAAGGCCCTTTATCTTCTCAGGGTCCACTTGCAGCATGCGCAGTCCTTCGACCACCCTTTTACGGCTGATCCCTGCATCTACAAGAAAATGGGATTCCTCATTCCCCGCATACAGGCAGTTCCCGCTACTCCCGCTGGCTATACTTGCTAATTTCATTGGTCCTTCATCCTCATTTTTTTCTAAAAAGTACTTTTCCTAGTATACCTTTGATTTTCCGGTTCGTAAAGAAAAATATTTCAGGTGCATAGAAGTTTTTCCAGGGCAGCCCGGACCTGGATCCTGGTCTCCTCGACGGATCCGCTGTTATCGATCACAACCGGACAGGCTTTTCTGAAATCTTCTTCTTTCCTTTGCTTTGCCATCACCGACCGGCTCTTTTCAGGGCTGTAGCCTCTTCCCTCCTGCAACCTCCTGAGGCGGGTTTCCACATCCGCATAGATGTACCAGAGGGTATCCATCTCCTCAGCTATGCCGGACTCCAGGAGCAGGGCGGCTTCCACGGCCGCAAAAGGAACGCAGGCGGCCTGGTCGGCCTCCTGCAGTCTTCTCATGATCTCGGTGATCACGTTGGGATGTGTGATCTCATTCAGCCTTGCCAGCTTTTCCGGATCTCCAAATACCAGGGCGGATAAGCGGTCCCGGTCAATGGTGGAATCCTCGGCCAGGATCTTCTTCCCGAACTCCAGAAAGATCTGCCGGTAGCTTTCTCCTCCCGGCTGCATCAGTTCGTGGGCTGTGAGGTCCGCCAGAATGACCATGCCGCCGAACTCTTTCTCCAGCATTTCCATCACCAGGCTTTTTCCGCAACCCACACCCCCGGTCACACCGATCGTCTTAATATGTTCAAATCGTTTCTTCATCATTTTCTTATTATGGCTTTTCCTATTTTGCATCATACCAGGTCTCTCCCTGCTCGATATCCACGGACAGGGGAACTTTCAGCTGTGCCGCACCCATCATTTCCTCAGACAGGATCTTCTTTACTGCATCGATTTCATCCTTCTTCGTCTCGATCAGAAGCTCATCGTGGATCTGAAGGATCAGCCTGGAAGCAAGCTTTTCTTCCCGGAGCCGCCGGCTCACCCTGATCATGGCGATCTTAATGATATCCGCTGCAGTACCCTGGATGGGAGAATTCATCGCGGCACGTTCCCCGAAACTTCTTTGCATGAAATTGCCGGAGGACAGTTCCGGAATCGGTCGGATCCTGCCATAGAGGGTTCTCACATAACCATGCTCCTTGGCAAATGCAACATTTCCGTCCAGGTATTCCTTGATACCGGGATAGGTCTTAAAATAAGCGTCAATATATTCTGATGCTTCCTGCCTGCTGATATTGAGGTCCTGACCCAGGCCGAAAGCACTGATCCCGTATACGATCCCGAAATTGACAGCCTTGGCATTCCGACGCAGGCTCGGGGTCACTTCCTCGAGGGGAACTCCAAACACCTGGGAAGCAGTGATCGCATGGATATCTGCTCCATGGGCATAGGCGTCGATCAGATTCTGGTCACCGGCCATATGGGCCAACACTCTGAGTTCGATCTGGGAGTAATCCGCACTGACAAAGATGCAGTCCTCTTCCGGGATGAACACCTTGCGGATCGCCCTTCCTAAAGGCATCCGGATGGGGATGTTCTGCAGGTTGGGATCGGAGCTGGACAGACGTCCGGTCGCCGTAACCTTCTGGTGGAACTTCCCGTGGATCTTTCCGTCCTCCGAGATAAAGGCTGCCAGACCGTCTGCGTAAGTAGATTTCAGCTTGGTCAACTGGCGGTATTCCAGGATGTCATTGATGATCGGATGATCCGGTGCCAGCTTCTCCAGGATGTCCGCACTGGTGGAATAGCCGGTTTTTGTCTTTTTGGCAAAAGGCATCTTCATATCTTCAAACAGGATCACACCCAGCTGCTTTGGAGAGTTGATATTGAAGGTCTTGCCGGCCTGTTCGTAGATGGATGCCTCCAGCTCGCTGATCCGTCCGACCAGCTGCTGACCGTACTCATAGAGAGCTTCCTTCTCTACAGTGATTCCATAGTTCTCCATATCGTAAAGCGTTGCGGCAGCCGGCCGCTCGATGGTCAGGTAAAGCTCCAGCATGTCTTCCTCTGCCAGTTTCCCTTTTAAGATCTCATTGACCCTGAGCGGTGTCTGAGCCAGACGCGCTGTCAGGTGGGTCGTCTTCTCCTCGGAAGAAGAAAATGCTTCATAGAGACTCTTCTTTCCGCACACTTCCTTCCGGGACGGCACCATGGAGTTCAGATAATCCCTGGAAAGATCGTCAAAATCATAGGAAGACTGCAAAGGGGACAGTAAGTAAGCCATCAGTCCCACATCGTCGATCCGGTCTTCATAGGCCCTTACCCGGGGCTCCAGATGGAGAAGGTGTTTGTAATCGAGCACCGTAATCCGGCAACCGGCTTCCAGCAGGCTGCAGATCCGATCCTTTAAGAAGTCTCCGGTCACAAGACCTTCGCTTACCAGGAGAACATTTTCTTCTTTTGAAGTCGCTTTGTCGACCCAGGACAAGGACAGGGCTTTCATGCCCTTGTCCGGTTCTGCGCACCAGCCCAGGCCAATAAGGTCTGCTTTTTTGACCTTATCCAAAAGCTGTTCTGCCTCCGCAAGGTCAGAGCTGATGGTGACCATAAGCTCATCCTTCCCCTTATCTTCCTCCTCAAAATACTTGAAGAGACTCTTCAGCTCCAGCTCTTTGAACATATCATAGGCTTCTTTCGTAAAGAGCCTGCCCATGCGGGCATCCCGGAACTCGTAATCGAGCGGGCAGTCCTGTTTGATCGTGGCAAGCTCCTTGCTCATGATCGCCTGGTCATAGTACTCCTCCAGGTTATTCTTCGCCCTGGCCGGTTTCACCTCATCGATATGCTCCATTGCATTTTCTATGGAATGGAAGCTCTGTATGATCTTCGCTGCGGTTTTCTCACCGATTCCGGGAACGCCCGGGATATTATCGGAAGGATCCCCCATCAGGCCTTTCATATCAATAAATTCTTTGGGAGTGACTCCGTAGAGTTTCTCCACATCGTTGGCATAATACTCTTCCGTGACGGTGCCGCCTGCCTTGGTCTTGGGGATCTTGATCTTCACTTTATCCGTAGCCAGCTGCAGCAGGTCCCGGTCACCGGAAACAATGGCCACATCGAATCCTTCCTGCTCGGCTTCATGGCCGACCGTTCCCAGGATATCATCCGCCTCGAACCCCGCCTTAGTGACCACGGGGATCTCCATGGAGGCCAGCACATCTTTCATGATAGGCACCTGCTCATGCAGCTCCTCGGGCATGGGACTGCGGTTACCCTTATATTCTTTATAAGCCAGGTGGCGGAAAGTCGGCTCCCGCCGGTCAAAGGCCACCAGCAGGTGGGTCGGCTGCTCTTCCTCCACGTAGCGCAGCATGATATTCAGGAATCCAAGGATCGCGTTCGTGTGGACTCCCCGGGCATTGGTCAGGTTGGGCAGCCCGTAGAAAGCCCGGTTCATCAGGCTGTGCCCGTCGAGGAGCATAATCTTATCTGCCATAATTCTTTCTCCTTTTCTTTACAGAAAATGGACTTCTGCCAGCAATACCAGAACCGCAAAAAGGAAAAACATGGCTCCGGTAATATACCAGATGTAATCATTTATCTTTTCTTCTCTTTCTCTCTGTTTACAGCGCTCATCCATATCATCGGAAAGAGCCTGCCTGAAATCCCGGATCATGGCTCCGTCCTGGTCCAGTTCACGGATCCCGGACAGGAGGGTATAATAGATCTCCAGTTCTTCCATACAGTCATCGCAGGACTTTACATGTTCGATAAAGGGGATGACCTCTTCAGGCTCCAGCCTGTCATCAATATAATCCATGATCATTGCCCGGGCACATCTGCATTCCATAGTCATCCACCCTTCTTTCCTCTCTCACTGTTTCAGATTGCTTACTGTTTACGCAAAACTATGCGTTCTTCAGGAAAGCCAGATAGCCTTTTTTTGCCTCATAAAGGTCTGCTTTGCTGATCACTTCCCACGGAGCATGCATACTCAGGACCGCAACACCGCTGTCCACAACCTCCATGCCATATAAGGCCGCGATATAGGCGATCGTTCCGCCGCCACCGATATCTACTTTGCCGAGTTCCGCAGTCTGGAAAGCTACTCCTCCGTCATCAAAGATCCGACGGAGCTTACCAAGGTACTCGGCGTTGGCATCGTTGGAGCCGGATTTGCCCCGGGCACCGGTGAACTTGTTGAGCACCAGGCCCTTGCCGAAATAAGCGGAATTCTTCTTTTCAAATGCGTCACTGTAGGCCGGATCGTAGGCTGCGCTCACGTCGGAAGAAAGCATGCAGGACCGGGCCATGGTCCTCCGGACTGCCAGGTTGGAGTCTTCTCCGCAGAGGGCAAGAAGTTCCGCCACACTGTTCTCAAAGAACATGGACTCGAAACCGGTAGCGCCCACACTGCCGATCTCCTCCTTATCTACCAGGATACAGCAGGAAGTACGTTCCGGCTCCTCTGTCTCCACCATAGCCTGGAAAGAAGGAAATGCACAGACTCTGTCATCGTGACCGTAACCTGCGATCATACTGCGGTCCAGGCCACAGTCTCTTGCCGGACCGGCCGGGACGATCTCGATCTCCGCGGAGATAAAATCATCTTCTTCGATATCGTATTTTTCTTTCAGGATCGCAAGGATATTGGCTTTCACTGCATTCTTCTCTTCTCCCTTCAGGGGCTGGCTGCCCACCAGGATATCCAGCTGCTCGCCCTCGATCACCTTGCTGCCCTTCTTTTCCATCTGCTTGCCTGCAAGATGGATCAGCAGGTCGGTCACATAGACTACCGGATCGGAAGGATCCTCGCCGATCACAACCCGGATCAGGCTTCCATCCTTTTTGGCTACCACTCCATGCATGGCCAGGGGCATGGCAACCCACTGGTATTTCTTGATCCCCCCGTAATAGTGGGTGTCCAGGAAGGACAGTTCCGTATCCTCATAGAGAGGATTCTGCTT
>CAMOYC010000116.1 GCA_946629665.1 uncultured Lachnospiraceae bacterium | reverse complement strand
TGTAAAACATAATCATCCTCCTCAATAATTATCCTGTTAACAGTGAAAGCAGGCGAAAACCTATCTGGTTTTACGCCTGCCGCAACTCGATATGCAAAGATTATATCTGTCAAATGTGTTCATTGTTTGTATGAAATGTGTATTTGTAGTGGAGGCTGGAGACAGGGGCCCGTGCCCTGTCTCTTCTTACTGTATACCAGGGCTTGGCTTAATATAATCCCATGGATCCCCATTGATCATAGATCGGTTTCAGCAGATCGCATAAGTATGCGCTACCTCGGCCACTTAATGTCTCAAAAAGTGTTATGTCCTCGTAAGGGAAAAACCTGCTCACCCATTCTTTATAATCATTGTATTCATAGTAGTTGCTATCATGACCAGCTGCCCTACGATATGTGCTTCTGGATCGAAGCAGCTCGAAAAAAGCATCCTGGTCCTCCGTGCTTTTCAGTTTCAAATCTGAACTGTGTTTTATTACCCCTAAAAAGAAAATATCGTTATAGTATTCGCAATCAAAAGGAAATTGTTCTATCAGGCTATAATATTTCTTTGCTTGCCACCGGAAATCTTTATCCAGCTCTTCTCTTTGTTCAAAATAGTTTATCCAGACAATTTCTCGCTCGGCAATAAAGAGTCTGCAGTACCAGGCGATCATCTCAGGACTCAGTTCTTTAAAACAGCTTATGCTGATATTCCTGGCTTTCATTTCTTCAAATGTCCGCATGATTTCGTACAATACCGCAACCGGTCTGATTGCAGGATCCCCCGTTTCGGCAGCAGAAAAAAGATATTTTCTCGCGTCACTTTCAGAAAGCAGCTCCTTTCCGCTGTCAGTATAGAACATATCCCCATTGAAGGCCCAAAGGGGGTATCCGGCGTGGAGAAATCCGCCGTCTGCCGCCTGTTTCCACAGCTTCATGGCCTTGATCGTAACTTCCGGATCAGGCTTTCTTCTGGCAGATTTCATAATATCGTAGGCGAGAGCTGAGCAAGCTACCGGATCCCCATCCTGTACTCTTGCCTCTAAGTGCTCTCTGAAATTCGGGTCGGGGATCTCTATATCTGTTCCTCTGGCAAGGATCTGGATATAGTCCTCTTCGCTAAATTCAAAAACGATATTATGAAAAGTTTTATCATAATCTCCCAGCCGGATTCTCTCCTGCATGATTTCAAATCTCGGATCATCATGTGAAATATATATTGTTGCAGGATTAACATAATGTATCTCGAACCAGGTACTTTTGGCTTCTTCCAGATATACCATATCTGAGATCATCTGCAGAAAGGTCAGCCGGATTCTCTCATTCGAACTGTTCCTGGCAAGCTGAAAGCAGCTCTCCATGTTTTCCAAGCCTTCTGCCGAGATTTCCAGGTCCTGCTCGATCATGTCGGCAAGAGGAGCACCTGAGTCTGAATCAGCCTGAATATCCCACATTTTTCTCCAGGTATCAAGTATTCTTTCGTACAGCCCATAATAATACCGGTCATACATTTCCTCAGACGTCATCTTCCCGTCCTTATATGCGGATTCTGCTTCCTGAAAATACATTTTTGAACAGATTTCAACAAACGTGGGCCATGTGAGGTCATTGCACCATAAATTTTCATTTTCTGGGTTTTTGCTGATCTGAGTGACTTTTGTTTTGTATCTTTGAACATGGATCTGACAGTCTCCGATGACCGCTGCATATGTTTCGCGTTTACCGGTCAGAACCTGATGCATATTGTTTTCGATCATTCTCAACTGATCCGGTTCCAGTTTTGCAAGATCCTTATTGAATACAGACCACACTGTGTCATAACCTTCATAGAAAATGCCGTCTTCCGATTCCTGCCTCATCGTTGTCTCCCTCCTGTTACCAGGTACCACACAATTGAAACAATTCGCTCCTTCAAATATCATAATACCAAAAATGACAGAAAACAGCTATTAATAAAAGGGCGAAACATGTATATTTTCTTTAGTACTGCTATTGCAAATGAGTTGCTTATTCCTGCGCAACATAGAAAGAAGCCCACAAAAGTGGGCTCCCAATTGATTGACCTATTTTTTAATGCGGATTGTTTTTACCTTGCTCCATGAGGAATATCTCTTTCCTTTCAGGCATCTTACTCTCACATACCATCTTCCTCTTGCCAGTTTCCGGATGTAAGTCGTCTTTGTGTTTCTTCCAATGATCTTTCCCCTGGTAACTCTCTTCGAGAAGCTTCTCTTTTTGGAGAACTGAACCTGGTAGCCGGAGGCTTTTTTGTTTCTTCTCCACTTCACAAAGATTCTGCGTCCTTTCCGGTTGACTGCTTTGGCAATCCTTGTTTTATTTACCGGTTTCGATGTCACAGTTCGGGATGAACTCGATTTAACGCTCGATGCGGGTGTGTTGATGGCAGTTATGTGGTAGATGCAGTCAGTGGGTGCATAGTCGGACCGGGACACAACAGTTAATAAAAGATTGTAAGAACAGTTTGGTAAGTAAATATCTCTTCTTACACAGAGATAATAGGTGCCGGGTTTTAAAGCCATTTCCGGTGTCTGAACAGATGTCTCATTGTAGTCTCTGAGTAAATGTCTGTCAGCATCTCTCATTTCTACATTCCAGCCCAATTTTACATCCCCGGACTTTGCCGAAGGGTCTGCACCATATTTCAGGTTGAAATGACCATTTTGGGGGAGACAGGGGACGGTTCTCTGTCTCCTCCCCTCCTGTTGCCCACTGGGATCGCATGTGCTAGAATAGGTGAGGTCAATCGGGGGTCAAGCGGAAGACGATTCTCTGATTGCCCCCCTGATTATTATCAAAAAAGAAGGAGCGTGCTCATGAATAAGATAAAAAAGCAGCACATGACGATTCCCTGGCACAGCCTGGCTGACCAGGAATCCGACACGCCGGCCCTGAAGGCCGGTCTGAAAGAAAAGGCCACATTGATCGGCCGGGTTGGCCTGGCCATGCTATCCGCAGGGACAGGGGCCTGGCGGGTTCGGGAGTCTATGAATAAAATATCTTCCTGCCTTGGGGTTACCTGCGATGCGGATATCGGCCTTTTGTCCATTACCTATACCTGTATTGAAAGCGGGGACTCGGTTACCCGGTCCCTGACCCTGGTCAATACCGGGGTCAACACGGATAAGATTCGTCTCCTCGAGTGGTTTGTGGACAGCTTTGCCGAGAGAACGAGCAGGTATTCCATTGACCAGTTTCACAGCGTTCTGGATACGATTACCACGGCGCCCGGCCATTATCCGGCTCTGACCCTAGGGCTGGCCTCCGGTCTGGCCTGTGCTTCCTTCACCTTTCTGCTGGGCGGAGGTCCGACCGAGATGCTGTGTGCTTTCTTTGGGGCAGGCGCCGGGAACTATGTCAGGAAGAAGCTGCTGGAACGCCACCTCACTCTGCTGGCCAATCTCAGTCTGGGTGTCATCTGTGCCTGTTCCGTCTATGTGATCCTCCTTCAGATCCTTAGGCAGGTAACCGGCCTAAACCTTGCTGTAAATGCCGGCTATATATGCTCTATGCTATTTGTGATTCCGGGATTTCCCCTGATCACCGGCGGGATCGATCTTTCCAAGCTGGATCTCCGTTCCGGATTGGAACGGCTGGCCTACGCCCTGCTGATCATTTTTGCAGCCTGTATGACAGGATGGATCTGCGCGCTCGTCTACCACATAGTGCCCGCAGAATTTGTAGAGATGTCTCTCTCCCGTCCCCTGCTGCTTGCCTTAAGGCTCCTGTTCAGCTTCTGTGGTGTATTTGGCTTCTCGCTGATGTTTAACAGCACCTGGAGGATGGCCGCAACAGCCGGCTGCATCGGGATGATCAGCAACACCTTGCGGCTGGAACTGATGGATGATCTGGGCACCCCCCTTATCCTGGCCACCCTGCTTGCCGCTTTCTGTGCGGGGCTTCTCGCATCTGTCATAAAAAAATATATCGGCTTTCCCAGAATCAGTCTGACGGTACCATCTATCGTGATTATGGTTCCCGGTATGTTTATGTACAAAGCAGTCTACTACATCGCGCTGAATGATCTGGTCACTGGCGGCCAGTGGCTGTCTAAAGCCATTCTGGTGGTTACCGCCCTTCCTCTGGGGCTTGTGCTTGCACGGATTCTGACAGATCCGGCTTTCCGGACCTGTAATTAGAAAATGTTATGAGGGCCCGGTACCTTAAGGTACCGGGCCCTTGATTTTTTACATTTTTTTAAGATTTTTATACTGTCTTCTTTCCCGCGAGAATCTCCCGGTAGTCCTGCAGATTCTTCTGGAGGAGACTCGGGATATCCAGCTCGTAGGGGCATTTGGGCAGGCAGGCGCCGCAGTGAATGCATTCTTCGATTTTCTCCATCCCCGCCTGCCAGTGTTCGCCTAACCAGTAGTCGCTGGGAGCCCGGCGGACCATGAGGGACATCCGGTTGCACTGATTGATGGTGATGCCGACGGTGCAGGGCATGCAGTAACCACAGCCCCGGCAGAAGTCTCCCATCAGTTCCTTCCTTTCAGATTCAACGAACCGGGTGATCTCCTCATCCATGGCATGAGTGTCCTTCATGTAAGCCAACCACTCGTCAAGCTCAGACTCCCGCTGGATTCCCCAAATCGGAAGGGCGTTGTCATATTGGTCAATGAAGGCCATCGCAGCCTTTGAGTTGGTAATCAGCCCTCCGGCCAGGCCTTTCATGCAGACAAAGCCCACATTCTGGTCTCGGCAGATTTCCACCAGCTCCATCTCCTGGTCCCCGGCCAGGTAGCTGAAAGGATACTGAAGGGTCTCATAGAGACCGGACTGAGCGATTTCCTTGGCGACGCCGATCTTGTGGGCGGTGCCTCCTATGTGGCGGATCTTCCCCTGCTCCTTGGCTTCCAGCATACATTCATACATGCCGGTTCCGTCACCCGGGCGCCAGCAGCAGCCCATCAGGTGGAATTGATAAACATCGATATAATCTGTCTGAAGTTTCTCCAATGAAGTCCCCAGGTCTTTCCAAAATACTTCCGGGGTGGACGCCTGGGTCTTGGTCGCGATAAAGACATCCTCCCGGTTCAGCCAGCCATTTCCGAAAGCGGCTCCTATTTTCTCTTCGCTGTCGGTGTAAGCCCTGGCGGTGTCAAAATAACGGATGCCGCCCTCCCAGGCTTTCCGGAGCAGGTGGACGGCTGCCTCTAAGCTGATCCGCTGGATCGGCAGAGCACCGAACCCGTTCTGGGGCACCTGAATTCCTGTTTGTCCTAGTGTAATTGTTTTAATAAGATACCTCCCATCTTTCCTTATCTAGTGACGCGGTCAATCAATCAGAGAAGCATCCCCCGATTGTCTCCGTCTTGTTATTTCACTACCACTTTAATTCGGCTTTGTACACCGTTTTGTGCGTAGATATACAGGTAGCAAGTGCCTTTCTTTACACCTCTTACCAGGCCTTTGCTTGTCACGGTTGCGATCTTGCGGTTGCTGGTCTCAAAAGCGAGGGCACGGTGTTTCTTCACTTTCATTTTCCTGGAAGCCGGGATGGCTTTTGCTTTCACCTTGAAGGACTTACCCTTCTTCAGGGTCAGTTTCTTCTTCTTTGGCTTGATTAGCTTGATGGACTTGGTGTTGCCTACTTTCTTTCCGGTGGTTGCCACGTGGATCGTCTTGGACAGGCCGATGACCTTGTTATTCTTGTCTACAGCCATGACCATGAATTTGTAGTAGGTTCCCTTCTTCAGCTTCTTGCCGGAGATCTTCTTGAAAGCAAGTGCCTTCTTTGTGGTTGTCAACTGAAGCTTATATTTGTACTTGTTGCCGCACGGGCTGGCAAATACCATATATTTTCTTGCTCCCTTGACAGCCTTCCAGGTCACTTTGATCTGTTTCTTGGTCACCTTGGTTGCTCTGAGCTGGAGCAGGCCGTAAGTGGTGCCCTTCGGTCCTTCTTCGCCGGATCTGCCGGTGATCATGCTGGTGACCTCATCCGCTGTCTTATTAAAGAGAGGGCTTTCTGCCACGGTAGGGTCATAGCTTGCCGGTGACGGTCCCTGGCTGTCGTTTCCACCGCTCGGATTTCCTCCGGAAGGATCTCCTCCAGGGGTATCTCCGGACGGATCTGCAGGGTCATCTCCGGAAGGATCTACAGGAGGTTCCGGGGTCTTGTCTTTGATGGTAAATGTTCCGTCAACCAGAGTGATGTCATAGTCTGCTGTGACATCCCCGAGGGTCTCGCTGCTAACCTTGACGCTTTCTGCAGGAATGCTGATCTTGTATGTTCCGACATCCTCTCCTGCTTCTCTTACGGCAGGTTCATAGATGACGGTATCTCCTTCCGCTGCCTGACCAACCTTCACATCAAATGCAGCCGGGTCGGCTTCG
>CAMOYC010000115.1 GCA_946629665.1 uncultured Lachnospiraceae bacterium | reverse complement strand
CTTGAGTGGGATGAGGCATGGGAGGTAACAACGAAGACCTGTGCCTACACCAACCACACCATTATGGCGGAAGCTCTTGAGAAGTGGCCGATCGAGCTCTTCTCCAGGTTACTTCCCCGTGTATACCAGATCATCGAGGAGATCAACCGAAGATTTGTCAACCAGATCCAGGAGATGTACCCCGGCAACCAGGAGAAGATCCGCAAGATGGCGATCCTCTATGATGGCCAGGTCCGCATGGCAAACCTTGCGATCGCAGGCGGTTATTCCGTAAACGGTGTTGCCCGCCTCCACACGGAGATCTTAAAACAGCGTGAGCTGAAAGACTTCTATGAGATGATGCCGGAGAAGTTCAACAATAAGACCAACGGTATCACCCAGAGAAGATTCCTTCTTCACGGCAATCCGCTGCTGGCAGACTGGGTAACCAACAAGGTCGGTGACGAGTGGATTACGGACCTGTCCAGGATCGAAGCCTTAAAGCTTTATGTGGATGATGAGAAAGCCCAGCATGAATTCATGAACATCAAGTACCAGAATAAGGTACGCCTGGCTAACTACATCAAAGAGCATAATGGGATCGATGTGGATCCCCGCTCCATTTTTGACTGCCAGGTTAAGAGACTCCATGAATACAAGCGTCAGCTGATGAACATCCTGCACGTGATGTATATGTACAACCAGATCAAGGAGCACCCGGAAATTGATGTGGTTCCGAGGACCTACATCTTTGGTGCCAAGGCAGCAGCCGGATACTATACTGCCAAGCTGACCATCAAACTGATCAACTCCGTAGCGGACAAGATCAACAATGATTCGTCCATCAACGGCAAGATCAAGGTTGTTTTCATTGAGGACTACCGTGTATCCAACGCAGAGCTGATCTTTGCGGCAGCAGACCTGTCCGAGCAGATCTCCACTGCTTCCAGAGAAGCTTCCGGCACCGGTAATATGAAGTTCATGTTAAACGGAGCTCCTACGATCGGAACCATGGACGGAGCCAATGTGGAGATCGTTGAGGAAGTCGGCGAGGAGAATGCATTTATCTTCGGACTTTCCGCAGACCAGGTTATGGAACTGGAAAGAAATAAGAGTTATAACCCTCGCGATGTCTATAACAATAATGAAGATATCCGCAAGGTGCTCACCCAGCTGGTGAACGGTTTCTACTCACCGGAGAATCCGGAGTTGTTCCGCGCGCTCTACGATGAGCTGCTCAACAATGATACCTATTTCACTCTGCTTGACTTTGATTCCTATAAGGAAGCACATTGGAGAGTGGA
This sequence comes from uncultured Lachnospiraceae bacterium, assembly GCA_946629665.1. Lineage (GTDB taxonomy): Bacteria > Bacillota > Clostridia > Lachnospirales > Lachnospiraceae > Anaerobutyricum. The sequence goes on along the minus strand of CAMOYC010000115.1, from coordinate 5,235 downwards.
TGAGGCCTACCGCGATGAGAAGAGGTGGGCACGCATGGCAATGATGCAGACTGCCTGCTGCGGCAAATTCTCATCAGACAGAACGATCGAAGAGTATGTCCATGATATCTGGAAGCTCGACAAGTTGTTCCTTAAGTAATAATATGACCAAAAAAATCACAAAATGAAGCTTTTTGCTCCCTTCGGCATGCCGAAGGGAGTTTTTTGGTTAAGAAATTATATCTGTCTAAAGGAAACAAGAAAAAAATAAATAAAAACAGGACTCTTTTTAATGACTGAATTGTGAACAATTGATTAATCAGAAAAAATTTTGTGAAAAAGCGATAAAAATTTGCTTTTTGTGGCAAAAAAGTATAAAATAATATAGAGTGCCTGTGTGTTCTGCCGCAACATGCTATACAGAAGTGGTTATGGGGTTCTTCTGTTGATGACATTGTTCAGTACATTTCACCATGTGCGGTAAAATCGACACGCAGCCGGAGGAGATTATGGGTGGTACGATTGAAGAGATCATTGATTCATTAAAAAAGGGTCAGGGCAAACGTGTGACAGACCTGGTCAAGATGGCTGTCGATGAAGGCATCTCTTCGCAGACGATTCTGGAAGAGGGCTTCCTGGCAGGAATGGAACAGGTTTCTGACAGGTTTGATCAGGAAGAAGTCGGAGTGCCGGAAATCTTAAGCGTAACCCGTGCTCTGGATCAGGGCGTTGAGGCTTTGCGCAGGTACACCGGCGGACACCGCCAGAAAGAAGTCGGGACTGTGGTCATCGGCACGGTCAACGGTGATCTTCATGACATGGGTAAGAACCTGGTTAAGCTGATGATGCAGAGCAAGAACATCCAGGTGATCGATCTGGGAGTGGACGTGAGCCCTGCCAAGTTTTACAGGGAGACGAAAGCCAGCAAAGCCAGGGTGGTCATCCTGTCCGGTATCCTTCCCTCGACCGATGAGGACATGAGGGAAGTGATCGATGAGTTTGAACTTCAGGGTGCCCGGGATCAGGTGTATTTTATGGTCGGCGGGGGCAATATGAATGAGCAGCTTGCAGCCGGGATCGGTGCCGACTGTTACACGGAAGATGCCGGAACCTGTGCGGAAAAAGCTTATCAGTATCTGACCAGAAAAGAAAAAAAGAGGAAGAGACCATAGGTTAGTTGCCTTAGAACTTTTAGAGGGATTAGAATGGCAGACAATTTTGACAGTTTCATGGGAAATCTGAACAGCAGTATAAAAATAGGAGATATCGTAAACGTCGGTGAGCTGCAGGAACTGCAGGATAACTGGGCCAGAGCGACAGATCTTGCTTTCGTTACCGTGGACTATAATGGAACGCCAATCACAAAGTACAGTAATTTTACCCCGTTTTGTGAGAAGCTGAGGGAGAATGACGCCTACCGGGAGAAATGCTATTACTGTGATGCCTGCGGAGGAAGGAAAGCAAAACGGATCGGGAAAGCCTATGTTTACATTTGTCATGCAGGGCTGATCGATTTTGCGATACCGATCATGATCCACGACCAGTACGTGGGCGCGATCCTGGCAGGGCAGGTAGCGGTTGAGGACTCGACGGACTTAAAGACGATCATGCCCCTTGATGAGGACTGGAAGAAGGATGAGGAGCTTTTAAAGCTCTACAATGACATCAGGCCGATGCCGGTGGAGAAAGTGTGCTCGGTAGCCCAGATCCTCTGCGACAGCTACAACTATTCCGTGGGGAAAGAGTATACAAACAAGATAAACGCTGAACTTCGGGAGAAGGATTTTAAGCTGATGAAGGAGGAAAAACTCAGGATCGAGATGGAGAAGTCTCTTCGCGATATTGAGTTGAAAGCCCTCCATTATCAGATCAATCCGCATTTTCTTTTTAATGTGCTGAACACGATCGGCCGCCTTGCCTTCTTTGAGAATGCGAAGATGACGGAAGATGTCGTTTACGCCTTTGCGGATATGATGCGTTACATCTTAAGAAAGAGCGCGGACCCTCTCAGTCCGCTTGTCGATGAGCTGGCTCACGTGCAGAATTACCTGAAAGTACAGAAGATCAGACTGGGCAGCCGGCTTCAGTATTCTTTGAATATCCCGGAGAAGTATATGAAGGTGAAAGTGCCTTTCCTGTCGGTTACCACTCTGGTAGAGAATGCCGTTAAGTATGCCGTTGAGAACAAATCTCTCGGCGGAGTTGTGGACGTGAATGCGATGGAGAAGGATGGGGATCTCTATATCAGCGTCGTTGACAACGGGGACGGAATGTCTAAGGAGAAGATCACAAGCATCCTTCGCGGGGACGCCTACAACAGTGAAAGAGAAGGATCCGTGGGGCTGTATAATGTGAATTCCCGGCTGATGCATTATTTCGGGAATGAATATGCGCTTATGATCGAAAGTCAGAATAAGCCGTCCATGGGGACCACCGTGACGATCCGTGTACCAATTGGGAAGCTTTAGAAAGGTGAAGAACATTGTATAAGATATTGATTGTAGAAGATGAAGAATTAGAACGCACCTCGATGAAGATATTCCTGGAGGAGAATCTGCAGGACGCGGAGATCGTGGGGGATGCAAAGAGCGGCAGCGAGGCGGTTGAGATCCTGGAAAAGAAGGATGTCAATCTGATGCTTGTCGATATCAATATCCCGGGGATCGACGGGATCGAAGTGATCAAATATGCCAGGAGCAAGTTCCCGAAGGCGGTCATCATCATTACGACGGCCTACGATGATTTCAGCATTGCCCAGAAGGCGATCAAGCTCAAAGTGGATGATTTCCTGCTCAAGCCGATCCGTAAGGAAGTGCTGATCGATTCCATCAAATCCTTTGCGGGACAGCTCGGTGAAGGACGCAGGACAGATAAAAGTAATAAATTGCTTTCCCGTTTTGAAATTGAATTAAAAAAATGCTCTTACAAGGCATCTGTTGACATTTTAAGAGAATACATTGACCAATTATACTTAGAGGAGAAAGATGTCAATGTTATCTCCAGAAGACTGCAGGATGTGGCGAAAGTCATCATCCGGATCAGTGAGGAGATGGGTATTGCAGACAACAATGAACTTCTGGTGCAGGTAGAAAAACTGAAGATCAAGTACCTGCTCTACAATAATAAGCATGACGCTTATAACGAAGTGATCAAGATGGTGGATATCCTGTTCGACAAGCTGAACGCGAAAGGCAAGCTGTCCGAGGGCGGAATGAAGTCGGTCATCGACTATATCGAGAGAAACCTGAAAAAGGGGATCAGCCTGGAGGATGTCGCCAACCATGTGAATATCAGCACATATTATCTCAGCAAGATATTCAAGAAGGAGATGGGTGTGAATTTCATCACCTACGTAACTGACCGGAAGATGGACATGGCCAAGGAGATGCTGGTCAACACAGATATTCCGGTGCTTAACATTGCCTTGGATCTGGCGTACAATGAAGCGAATTATTTCAGCAAGGCCTTCAAGAAGAAGACCGGTTTGACGCCGTCTGAGTATAGAGAAAAATACAGAGTAGGAAAGGAGGGGGAAAATGAAACGGTTTAAACTTTCGACGGAAGTTCTGTTCAGCGAGGATGCGATCGATGCTCTGCTTGAGTTCAAAGATGTGAACGCAGTTTTGATCACGGACAAGTTCATGGTGGATTCCGGAATGGCAGACATGATCCTGAAAAAGCTGCGCAACTGCAAGTCGATATCCGTTTTTGATGAGGTAATCCCGGACCCGCCGATGAGCCTGATTGAGAGAGGAATTGCATTCCTGCAGGACAAGGACTGTGATATCGTTGTTGCCCTGGGAGGTGGTTCTTCCATCGATGCGGCCAAGGCTATTGTCTACATGAACGACAAGGTCAAGGATGCCACTGAGGAAGCACCAAAGAAGATCAAGCTGATCGCGCTTCCTACTACGAGCGGAACCGGTTCAGAGGTCACACAGTTTGCAGTAGTAACCGATACGGAGACAGGAAAGAAGATTCCATTGATCGATGAGAGTCTGATGCCGGATATGGCGATTCTCGATCCCGAGCTGGTTAAGTCCGCACCGCCGTTTATCACAGCGGATACCGGTATGGACGTGATCACGCATGCGATCGAGGCCTACGTTGCAGAGACTTCCAGCGACTGTTCTGACTGCCTTGCAGAAAAAGCAGCGGAGCTGGCCTTTGAATTTCTGCCAAGATGCTACCGCAACGGCTATGACATCAAAGCAAGAGATAAGATGCACCGCGCATCCTGTCTGGCCGGCATGTCTTTCAGCCTGGTTAACCTTGGTCTGAATCACGGTATCGCTCATGCGCTTGGAGCTATCTTCCATATTCCGCATGGAAGAGCGAATGCGCTGGTGCTTCCGCATGTGATCGACTTCAATGCGGATATGGCCCGCGAGGCTGCAAAACACAGCAATGATTCTGCCAAGAAGTATCAGAAACTGGCGAGGATCATCGGACTTCCGGCACCGACACCGAAGGTTGGTGTTTCTAATCTGATCGCTGAGATCAACCGGCTTATGCGTTACATGGATCGGCCAACGACGATCACTGAATGCGGTATCAGTCTGGAAGAGTTTGAGGCGAACAGAGAGGAGATCATCAACAGAGCAATGGCTGACGCGTGTACTGTGGCTAACCCGAGAAAGGTTACCAGAGACGATATCAGCAAGATCCTTGACTGCATAGCAAAATAGTCGCAATAAGATGTGAAAAAGTTTCTTGTACAAGGGGCAAATATGTCAACAAAGTATCATGAAAAAATAAGCATCTCCGACTTTTTATGCAATCAAAAACTAAAATTTATATCTATAAGCCAAGTAATTTTGTGAAATCTGCTATATAATTAATTTATCCTATAAATCAACCAACTAAGTCTGCCCAAAAACCCATTAGGCGGACAACAAAACACTTTATAAGGAGGTCAACTATGCAGAAAGAAGCTTTAGGAATGATTGAAACCAAAGGTTTAGTTGGCGCTATTGAAGCTGCCGATTCCATGGTTAAATCAGCAAATGTTACCCTTGTAGGATACGAGAAAATCGGATCCGGATTAGTAACCGTTATGGTAAGAGGAGATGTAGGTGCTGTTAAGGCTGCAGTAGATGCAGGTACAGTATCCGCAGACAAGGTTGGAACAGTTGTTTCCAGTCATGTAATCCCGAGACCGCACAACGACGTAGAGAAAATCTTACCACAATAAATCATCTAGTCCTAGTCTGATCAATTATTAATGGAGGTATAATTCAATGAAAGATGAAATGA
>CAMOYC010000114.1 GCA_946629665.1 uncultured Lachnospiraceae bacterium | reverse complement strand
CCAGTCAGGGGCGATTCATCCCCTACCTGTAGAGGATAGGGGTCTTCTCGCCAAGGTATGGATAAAGGATTTCTATGAGTTCAACTTTTGTAGCAACACTATAGTCTCGACATGGACAGTTCCCGGAAACATATCCACCAGGCTGCATCTTTTCACTCTATAGCCTGCTTCCCCCAAGATGACCAGGTCCCGCATCAGACTTGTGGGCTTACAGCTTACGTAAACCATCTCGTCTACACCGTAGCTGATGATTTTCCTAAGTGCTTTGGGATTGATGCCGTCCCGAGGCGGGTCTAAAACCAGTACATCCGGTTTCTCTGTTAAATCGTCCAGAACTTTCAGCACATCTCCTGCAATAAATTCGCAGTTGTCAAGTCCATTGTCGGCGGCATTGATTCGGGCAGCTTCCACGGCTTCCTCGACAATTTCCACCCCGATCACCTTGTCGGCGACCGGCGCGAGCATCTGGGCGATGGTTCCGGTGCCGGTGTATAGGTCATAGACCAGCTTATCCTTGGTATCCCCGACATATTCCCGCACCTTTTCATAGAGGACCTCGGCCCCCAGCGTGTTGGTCTGGAAGAAAGAAAAAGGCGAAATCTTAAATCGCTGGCCGAACAGGTACTCATAAAAATAGTCTTCTCCGTAAAGGATCCGGGTCTCATCGCTTTTTACGACATCTGCCACGCTGTCGTTGATGGTATGGAGGATCCCAACAATCCTGCCCTTAACCCGGTCTGGCCCGGCATAGACTGCTCCAGTCTCATTCGAACTGTCGGCAGTCGGATCTCCCTGTTCTAAAGAAAGGAGGCGCTCCACAAATCCCTCCTCATCCAGTTCCCCCTGGGAGCTGGTCACCAGGTTGACCAGGATGTCCCCGGTCTTGACGGACCGCCGAAGGACCAGGTGGCGCAGGTAGCCTTCGTGCCTGATCCGATGATAAAATGTCGCACCCAGGCCGCGGAAATAGGCCAGCACGGTCTGTACTATAACATTAAAGTCCGGATTGACGATCCGGCAGCCGCTGATGGGGACTATGTCATAAAAGCTGTTCTTTTTATGCATGCCCAGGGCAAGGGGGCCATCTTTATATTCGTCTCCGAAAGTATATTCCATCTTGTTGCGATAGCCGTATTCCGTGGGGCTTCCGTAAATGTCTTCAATGGAAAACTCGAATCCGGCCTTGCGAATCAGCTCTTCCACCTGGGATCTTTTCAGGGCAAGCTGGTCCGGGTAGGACAGGTTCTGATATCTGCAGCCTCCGCATGAGCCAAAATGAATACAGCCGGACGGTTGCTCATTTGCCGCAGGTTCTATAACCTCCAGCAAGCGACCCTCCGGCTTGCCTTTCTTTTTTTTCGTAATCTGAAAACGGATCCTCTGGCCCGGCAGAACATTTTTTACCAGCACCTTACAATCCGGTTCTTCTATAAAAACGATACCTTTGTTGGGGAATTCCGTACGGTCTACGATTCCCTCGAAAATATCTCCTTTTTTCATAATACTCCTTGGTTATAGATCAAGTTCACTGAACTTCTCATGGTAGTAGCCGTGCCCGTAATGCAGCTCTCCGTAATCATCCATCTCGATCATCAGGAAGGTAGGCTTATGGCCCGTCTGCCTGGGATAGGAAATGCTGCCGGGATTCAGCATGGTGATGTCATCGTCGATCTCAATGTAGGGCCGGTGGGTGTGGCCGAACATCACGATATCAAAGTGGTGTTCAAGGGCAACCCGTTTGAGGTAGTCTACTCCGCGGTTGACCCGCCACATGTGTCCGTGGACCAGCAGCACCCGGTAATCCCCGATCGTGAACATATCCTCCCGGGGAAGGTCGAGATTATAGTCGCTGTTGCCGCGCACCATGTGGACAGGGCAGTCTACGAGTGAGCGAATGTATTCGTCCCCGCGCTCAATGTCGCCGCAGTGGATCAGCATATCAATATGTCCCACCTGTTCGAGCACCCCGGCCACATCATCATTGCGGCCATGGGAGTCGCTGATCACCAAAATTCTCATCATAGATATTCCTTAATCTGACGTAATGCCTTTCCCCTGTGGCTGATTTCATTTTTTTCTTCCGGACTGATCTGGGCCGTGGTCATCTTGCGGTCCGGCAGGTAGAAAATGGGATCGTAACCGAATCCGTTTTCTCCTGCAGGCTCATGGCCGATCCGGCCTTCTATCGTCCCTCTCGCCGTTTCCACCCGGCCGTCCGGAAAGGCTGCGGCAACAACGCAGACGAACCTGGCTGTCCGCAGGATATCCGGCACCCCGTGGAGCCGGTCGATCAGGATCTGGTTCTTGATCTTGTAGGAGGTTTTCTCCCCCATGTAGCGGGCGGAATAAACGCCCGGTTCTTTATTCAGAAAATCGATCTCCAGGCCGGAGTCATCGGCTAAAGTCAGGCAGCCGGTGGCTTCCATCACAGCCCTGGCCTTGATCACTGCATTTTCTTCAAAGGTTTCTCCGTCCTCAACGATATCAAGATCAACGCCGGCTTCCTTCAGGGAGAGGATCTCATAATCCAGGTCCCCGAGGATTGCCCGGATCTCCCGCATCTTTCCTTCATTCCCTGTGGCAAAGATTAATTTATCCTTCATGACTGGTCTCCTCCCGACGTTTTCTTCTCGGGGGCCGCGGCCCCGGGAACTGATAAAAATAGGTCTTCATCATTCCATTGTAGATCTTGCGGTTTTTTGCGGCCTTTTTTCCAATGTAACGCTCTGCATCTTCGTAGGCTGTGATCACATAGAAGGACCAGGTATCCAGGTTGGCAAAGGCCTCCCCCATATCCTGGTATATTGCCGGCAGGTCCTCCTTCTCCTCCAGACGTTCACCGTAAGGAGGATTGGTGATGACAAAACCGTATTTTTTCGGATGGCGCAGCTTATGGACCGGGCGTTGCTGGAAATGGATCATCTCCTCCACCCCGGCTCTTTTTGCATTCTCCCGGGCAGCCCTGACAATCTGGGCATCAATATCAAAACCCTGGATATCCATCTTTACACTGCGGTCCACCAGGTCTTCCGCCTCGGTAAAGGCTTCCGTCCAGATCTCCGGCCGGATCAGATTCTTCCACTGCTGCCCCTGAAATTCTCTTTGCATGCCGGGAGCGATATTCGCCCCCATCATGGCCGCTTCGATAGGAAATGTTCCGCTGCCGCAGAAGGGGTCCACCAGGATCCGGTCCCGGTTCCAGGGTGTCAGTTTGATCAGGCCCGCAGCCAGCGTCTCCTCGATGGGAGCCTTGCTGACCATCTTCCGGTATCCCCGCTTGTGGAGACTTTCTCCCGACACGTCCAGGCTCACCGTCACAATATCCTTATAGAGGGAAACCCGGACCGGATAGGAAGCCCCGTCCTCGGGGAACCAGCTGATATGGTAGCGGTCCTTCATTCTCTCCACCATCGCCTTCTTGACGATGGACTGGATATCGGAAGTACTGAACAGCTGGCTCTTAACGGAGGTGGCTTTGGTCACCCAGAACCTGGCATCTTTCGGAAGAAAATCTTCCCAGGGCAGGGCCTTCACATTCTGGAACAACTCTTCAAAACTTAAGGCCTTGAACTCCCCTACCTTAAGCAGGATCCTCTGGACCGTACGAAGGAAGATATTGGCCCTGGCTGCCGCTGCCATGTCACCGGCAAAAGTCACTTTGCCGTCCTCCACAGCGACAACTTCATAACCCAGGTTCTGTATCTCTCTTTTACAGACAGCCTCCAGACCAAAATGGCAGGGGGCTGTGAATTCATATCTGTCTTTCATTTTATTCCGCGATGATCCTGATAAATTTCTTCTTGCCGCGCTTGAGCACCTTGCCCTCGTCCTTGAATTCATCCAGACCGAAGGAAGCCTTGGGGTCGGAAACTTTCTCACCGTCTAAGTTGACGCCGCCCTGCTGGACATTTCTTCTCGCCTCGGACCGGGTCGGTGCAAGGCCGCCCTTTACCAGCAGGCCCAGGATGTCGATGCTGCCGTCACGAAGGTCATCTTCCGTGATCCTGCATTCCGGCATATCTGCTGCCGCACCCTGAGAGAATAAAGCCAGAGAAGCTTTCTTCGCCTTCTCGGCTTCCTCTTCTCCATGAACTAACTTGGTCAGCTCGTATGCGAGGATGTTCTTGGCCTCGTTCAGCTGGCTGCCTTCCCAGGAATCCATCTTGTTGATCTCCTCAAGAGGAAGGAAGGTAAGCATACGGATACACTTTAATACATCTGCATCCGCAACATTTCTCCAGTACTGGTAAAAGTCGAAAGGAGATGTCTTATTCGGATCCAGCCAGACAGCGCCGGACTGGGTCTTGCCCATCTTCTTGCCTTCTGAATTCAGCAGGAGGGTGATGGTCATCGCGTTCACGTTGGTATTGTCACCCATCTTCCTACGGATCAGCTCACGGCCAGCCAGCATATTGGACCACTGGTCGTCACCGCCGAACTGCAGGTTGCAGCCGTAATTCTTATATAACTCCAGGAAATCATAAGCCTGCATGATCATGTAGTTGAACTCCAGGAAGGACAGGCCCTTCTCCATACGCTGCTTGTAGCACTCGGCACGAAGCATGGTATTCACGGAGAAGCATGCTCCCACTTCGCGGAGCAGGTCAATGTAATTCAGGTCTAACAGCCAGTCTGCGTTATTCACCATCAGGGCTTTTCCATCGGAGAAATCAATGAAGCGGCTCATCTGTTTCTTGAAGCAGGCGATGTTATGCTCGATCGTCTCCTTAGTCATCATCGTTCTCATGTCCGTCCTGCCGGAGGGGTCACCGATCATACCGGTTCCACCGCCTAAGAGGGCGATCGGCTTGTTGCCGGCCATCTGCAGACGCTTCATCAGGCACAGAGCCATGAAATGTCCTACATGCAGGCTGTCTGCCGTCGGGTCAAATCCGATATAAAATGTCGCTTTTCCTTCATTGATAAGTTCCTTAATCTGTTCTTCGTTGGTGACCTGGGCGATCAGCCCTCTGGCCACTAACTCGTCATAAATCTTCATGTTCGTCCTCCTAAAAAGAAATGTTTTGTGAAGAAAAGTCTTTCAACCGTCTATCAGAATATAACCCCCGGTTTTCCTTCTTTTCGTAAAATATACATGACTGTCCCTGGTCTTCTTCTGGGGATACATGTAATTGATCAGCTCGGTCAGCCGGGCTTTTTTCAGCCTTTGGTACTTCCCGGACCAATCCCTGTCAGAAGTGTCTGTGAAGATCACACGGCCGTGCCGGTCATAGCCAAGCAGAACGATCGTGTGGTAGGACTCCGCATATTTTCGATCGATCAGACTTACGATCTGACCGTTCTTCCTCCGGCAGCGGCTCACTTCCACGATGACCGGCTTGCCGGACCGCAGATGTTCCCGGATCTCATAAAAGGCTGCGACATCCTCAAAGCTCCGGACATAACGGTTGGCCACACCTTCCGCATGCAGGATCAGGGACATCCCATAGAGGGATACTGACCGCTGCAGTGATACCGGCTTTTTGTAATTCCAGTTCCAGGCCAGGCCGGAAAAATGTTTTTTCTCCAGCTCCCCCACAACCTGGTCCGGCCGCAGATCCCCGAATCGATCCGGAAGAAAGGCGCACAAAACCATGGCCAGTGAACAGGCGGCACAGCCATGCCCGGCCAGATAATCTCCGTATTCTCCTTCCTTCAGAACAGCCTGCCGGCAGACCGGATAATACCGGTCCCCGACCCAGACGTCCAGCCGGTCCCCGTCAAGGGCGGCAGGCGCCTCATCTACCTGCAGGTAGAGAGGGCCTTCCCCATCCCGGGTCCAGCTGAACTTTATTACATTTTCTTCGTTCATCAGCATGATCTGTCATCTCCTGTATGCTGACCTAAAACTTAAAGATCGCCACACCGTACGGAGGCAGGTCGTAAGCGAAGGAAGTAGGTCTTCCGTCACACTCACTCTTAACCGGCTTGTAAACGGTCGGTCTCTTGGCTCCTGTGCCGCCGAACTCTTTGTCATCACTGTTGAGAACCAGTGTATGCTTTCTCTTGCAGGTAGTGCCCACCCGGTAGTCCGGTCTTGCCATCGGTGTAAAGTTGATCACGAACAGCATGTTGTTCCTGCCGTTCTCGGAATGTCTCACAAAGGAGAAAATGCTCCGGAAGTTATCATCCGCGTTGATCCACTCAAATCCTTCCGGCCAGCAATCATACTCGTAGAGACACTTGTTATTCCTGTACAGGTGCAGCAGCTTGCGGTAGAAATTCTGCAGCTGCTGGTTGCGGGGTTCTGCCAGCAGGAACCAGTCGATCTCCCTGGCTTCACTCCACTCTCTGTGCTGGCCGAAATCCTGGCCCATGAAGAGCAGTTTCTTACCGGGATGTCCCATCATGAAGGCATAGCCTGCCATCAGGTTGCGGAACTTGTCATCATAGAGCCCCGGCATCTTCTCGATCATGGAACACTTCAGGTGGACCACCTCATCGTGGGAGAGTACCAGCATATAATTCTCTGCGTAGGCATAAGCCATGGCAAAGGTCATCTTATTGTGATTATCTTTTCGGAAATAAGGATCCAGCTTCATGTACTCCAGGAAGTCATGCATCCAGCCCATATTCCACTTCA
>CAMOYC010000113.1 GCA_946629665.1 uncultured Lachnospiraceae bacterium | reverse complement strand
GGCTCCAACATCAACATCGGTGCAGAGAATATGTACTTTGAGGAGAGCGGCGCTTACACAGGCGAGATCTCCCCGGCTATGTTAGTAGATGCAGGCGTTAAGTATGTTGTGATCGGACATTCCGAGAGACGTGAGTACTTCGCTGAGACAGATGCTACCGTTAACAAGAAAGTCCTCAAGGCTCTTGAGCATGGTATCACTCCGATCATGTGCTGCGGCGAATCTCTTGAGCAGAGAGAGCAGGGCGTAACCATGGATTTCATCCGTCAGCAGGTTAAGATTGGCCTTCAGAACGTAACAGCTGACCAGGCTAAGACAATCGTTATCGCTTACGAGCCGATCTGGGCGATCGGAACCGGAAAGACCGCTACAACCGAGCAGGCTCAGGAAGTTTGCGGCGAGATCCGTAAGTGCATCGCTGAGATCTATGACGATGCTACAGCAGAAGCAATCCGCATCCAGTATGGCGGATCTGTTAACGCTAAGACAGCACCTGATCTCTTCGCACAGCCTGATATCGATGGCGGCCTTGTAGGCGGAGCTTCCTTAAAGGTTGACTTTGGTGCTATCGTAAATTATAAATAATCTTTGACTTACCCTACCGGGCGCCCTGCTTCATGCGGGGCGCCTTTTGTTTTGCATATTCCTTCGAAAAGTGTTATGATACATTAGTATGTGTTTTGGAGACCGACATACCTGAAGGAGGATAACCCAATGAAGATTGGAAGAAATGATAAATGCTGGTGCGGCAGCGGAAAAAAATACAAACAGTGTCATATGTCCTTTGACAATCGGATCAAGGACTACCGGAACAGGGGATATGAGGTCCCTAATCACAGTATGATCAAGACCCCGGAGCAGATCGAAGGGATCCGCCAGGCGGGGATCAAAAATACCATGGTGCTTGACTACATCACTCCCTTTGTGAAAGAGGGGGTAAGCACCAATGAGCTGGACCGGCTGATTGAAAATTACACCAGGGAGATCGGCGGCATTCCCGCCTGCCTGGGTTACAACGGATATCCTAAGAGTGTCTGTACTTCCATCGACGAAGTGGTCTGTCACGGCATCCCCAGCGACGATATGATCCTGCAAAGCGGCCAGATCGTCAACATCGACTGTACCACCATCTACAACGGCTTCTATGGAGATGCTTCCAGGATGTTCTGCATCGGCGAAGTTTCCGAAGAGAAGAAGCGGCTGGTGAGGGTCACTAAGGAGTGCCTGGACCTGGCGGTGGAGGCTACCAGACCCTGGGGTACCATGGGAGATATGGGTTACGCCTGCAATAAGCATGCCGTGGAGAATGGCTACACGATCGTTCGGGAGATCGGCGGCCACGGCTGCGGCGTCGGCTTCCACGAAGAGCCCTGGGTGAACCATATCGGAAACCCGGATGAAGGGATCCTGTTTGTTCCCGGCATGACCTTTACCATCGAGCCTATGGTGAATATGGGTAAGCCGGATGTCTGGGAAGACGGTAAGGACGGATGGACCATCCGCACCATGGATGGATTGCCCTCTGCCCAGTGGGAATACACCCTTCTTGTAACTGAGGATGGGACGGAGATCCTGTCTCATTGATTAGTTCTTTACTTCTTTTGGAAGATATTTTATTATGGAATAGAATTATTATGGAATAGAGTAAGAAAGATTGACGCAGCAGGAGGTATGATATGAAAAAATGTATGGCCTTGATCCTGACTTTGCTTCTGGCCTTTGGCCTGTGCGGGTGCGGGATATCTACAGGGAATCATGGCGGACAGAATAATTCGGATTCCGCAGAAAGCGGGACCAATAAACAGGAAGAGAAAACCAAGGCTGCTGACAGCGGTCTGAAAGTAGGTTTCCTTTTCCCTTCCGACTCGAATGCAACGGATACGATCAGCAGACTTGCCTGCATCGACAGGATGCAGAACGAGACCGGCCTGACTGACGGCCAGATCCTGGTTACGGAGAGTGTTAAGGAAAGTAACTGCGAGAAGGAAGTGGCAGCCATGGTTGATAAGGGTGCCAAGCTGATCTTCTGCAAGGCCAAAGGTTACGAGGACATCATTATTGAATGTGCCCGGACCTATCCGGATGTACAGTTCTGCCAGGAGGACGGCTCCAAGGCGGAAGAGGCAGGCCTGGATAATTATCATACTTACTATACCAGACTGTATGAGGCTTACCATGTTGCGGGAATAGCTGCAGGAAAGAAGCTGGTCCATATGCTGGAGAACGGGGACGCGGTTCCCGACCAGAACATCGGTTTTGTGGCGATCCGGAACAACCCGGAAGCAATCAGCTGCTTCACAGCATTTTATACCGGAATACAGAGAGTATACAGCAATGTCCATATGCTGGTCCGTTTTGTGGGCAGCAATGGTATTTATGATAACGACGGCGAGGCAGCCAGACAGCTGGCTGCAGCTAACGTTTGTCTGATGGGACAGTTTGTTTCTACCACTGCGGTCGCTGCTGTCTGTGCGGAGAATGACATCCCGCTGGTGGGGAATGATGTGAATCTGATCTCCGAGGCGCCTAAGGATGCATTGACTTCCGCCATGGCTGACTGGAGTGCTTATTATTCCTATGCAGTGAAATGCGTTCTTAACGATAAACCGATCGACAAGGACTGGGCTAAGGGTTATGCGGATAATGTGAATATCATTTCCCAGCTGAACGATAAGTACGTGGCAGAAGGAACTGCTTCCGAGATCGCAAAGCTGGAGAAGAGTCTGCGGGAAGGCAAAGCCAAAGCCCTGAACACCGAAAAGATGACCATCGGTGGCACATCCCTGAAAGACCTGATCAAGAACGACAGCAAGTATAAGAAGTATAAAAAATATGTCAAGGATGGAGCTTTCCGGGATTCCTATGACAGGTCGGCGCCGGCTTTTGACCTGATCATTGACGGGATTGAGGAATCGACCTATGACTATCTGGCAGACCAGAATAGCGAGGCCGAAACTACTGAGGAAGAGGAATATTAATTCTTTTTGTAATTCGTTCTTGAGTTTTGAGATAATCTGTGATAACATATATTGGATTTTGTTAAGTAGGCAGGAGGTGTGAAAGTTGGTTAGAACAGCTGTGACCATCGTTTTTATAATTGTATGTCTGGCTTTGATCGCGGTAGTATTGAGTCAGGAGAGTAAAACTTCAGGATTCGGTTCTCTGAGCGGACAGGTGGATTCCTATGTCAGAAAGAACCGTGGCCGTACCAGAGAGGGTAAGCTGGAGAGAGCTACTGTTGTACTTGCAGTTCTTTTCTTCGCTCTGGCAATCGGTTTAACTTTGAAGTTTTTCATGTAGATTACTGAGCTAACCTGATTATATCAGTATATAATAAGATTGCTGCCGCCTCATTTTTGGGGCGGTTTTCTTTTTCACACCTGGCAGACTGTTAAGTATAGAAAGTTATGAAAGATATTATTTTATTTGAACAAAGGAAAAAAATGATAAGGGATATGATCTATGATGAGAGCTATATTCCTCTGAAGCTGAAAGAGCTGGCTTTTCTCATGGATGTTCCCAAAGAAGACCGGGGAGAACTGAAGGAAGTCATGGATGCCCTGGTGGAGGACGGGTCTGTGGTCTGCACGGCCCGGGGGAAGTATATCCGGCCGGAGAACAGGAATCTGGAAGGCCTCTTTACCAGGCATCCCAGAGGATTCGGCTTTGTGACTGTTCCCGGTGAGCCGGAGGATATTTTTGTTCCTGCAGAGTATGTTGGTGATGCCTTCCACAAAGACCAGGTCATCGTCAAGGTTACCGGGAGTCAGAGTGCCAGTGACCGTCGCCCCGAAGGGAAGATCATAAAGATCGTCAGCCACGGGATCAAGTCTCTGGCAGGCACCTTCATGGAGAGCGGCCATTTCGGTTTTGTGATCCCGGATGATCCCCGCTGCGGGACGGATATTTATATTCCGAAAAAATATATGGCCGGAGCCCGGTCTGAAGAGAAGGTGGTAGTCCGCCTCCGCACTTACGGGGAAGACGGAAAGAAGCCTGAAGGAGAGGTTGAGAAGATCCTTGGGCACCGCAATGACCCGGGCACGGAGATTGCTGCGATCGAAGTGACTTACGGGCTGGAGGAACGCTTTTCCAAAGCGGTCCGCAGGCAGGCCGGATCCTTGGATCAGACGATCAACGCAGACCAGGTTCTGCGTGAGAATAATAAAAGGGCGGATTTCCGTAATCTGCTCACCGTGACCATTGACGGGGAGGATGCAAGAGACCTGGATGATGCCATCACCATCCGCCGGGAAGGAGAAGGCTATGTGCTGGGCGTTCACATCGCAGATGTGAGCGAATATGTCACAGAAGGGACTCCTCTGGACCAGGAGGCTTTAGAACGGGGCACCAGCGTTTATTTCCCGGATCGGGTGATCCCTATGCTCCCCCGCGCTTTGTCTAACGGAATCTGTTCTCTCAATGCCGGGGAAGACCGGCTGGCCTTAAGCTGTGTGATGACTATCGATAAGAAGGGTGCCGTCATCGACCACAGGATCACGGAATCCCTGATCCACGTTGACCGGCGCATGTCCTACACCGGAGTCCAGGCGATCCTGGATGCCCTGGGAGATCCCTCTCTTCCTATGCATCCGGAAGGAGACCGGGAGGAGATCAGGGAGATGTGCAGTCTGATGGCGGAAGCTGCGGGTGCCCTGAAAGAATCCCGACGGCGTCGGGGCTCGATCGACTTTGATTTTCCGGAATCCAAGATCCTGGTAGATGAGAAAGGCCACCCCACAGAGATCCATCCTTACGCCCGCAATACCGCAACAGACCTCATCGAGGATTTCATGCTGCTGGCCAACCAGACAGTGGCGGAGGATTATTTCTGGCAGGAGCTTCCTTTCCTCTACCGGACCCATGAGGAGCCGGATGAGGACAAGATCAGGAAGCTGAATACCTTTATCCATAATTTCGGCCGCTACATGAAGACCGGGCGGGAACATTTTCACCCCAAGGAGATCCAGAAACTCCTCCTTTCCCTGGCGGGAGAGCCGGAGGAAGCCCTGATATCCAGGCTGGCCCTCCGGTCCATGAAACGGGCTAAGTATACCACGGACAATCTGGGACATTTTGCCCTGTCCACATCCTACTATACACATTTTACATCCCCGATCCGCCGGTATCCGGACCTGCAGATCCACCGCATCATCAAGGAGAACCTGCACGGCAGGCTGAACGGCAAGCGGATCAGCCATTACGAGGAGGTCTTGCCGGAAGTTGCTGCCCAGTGCTCCTCCCGGGAAAGAAATGCCCAGGATGCAGAGCGGGAAGTGATCCGGCTCCTGAAGACCATCTATATGGCCGATTACATCGGAAAAGAATTCGAAGGCGTCATCTCCGGAGTGACCGGCTGGGGTCTTTATGTGGAACTTGATAACACCGTGGAGGGCCTGGTCCCGATCCATGCCTTGCTGGATGATTACTATATCTTCGACGAAGAAAATTACCGGCTGATCGGAGAGGACACAGGAAGAACCTTTGTGCTGGGTCAGAAGGTTGATGTCATTGTAGCAGCCGCTGATCCGGTCACAAGGAAAATCGATTTTGTATTAAAGGAATGGAAGGAGGCGATGACATGGCAAAGTCAGAAGGAATAAAGCTGATCGCCAACAATAAGAAGGCTTACCATGATTATTTTATCGATGATAAGTATGAAGCCGGCATCTCCCTGGTAGGCACGGAGGTCAAATCCCTGCGCATGGGAAAGTGCAGTATCAAGGAAGCATTCGTCTCCGTAAAAGATGGGGAAGTGTATATCCACCAGATGCACATCAGCCCCTACGAGAAGGGCAACATCTTCAACCGGGATCCCTTGAGAACCCGCAAGCTGCTCCTTCACAAGTATGAGATCAATAAGCTGGCGGGCCAGGTCAAGGCCAAAGGGTACACCATCATGCCTCTGAGAGTCTACTTAAAGAACAGCCTGGTGAAGGTTGAGATCGGGCTGGCCAGAGGTAAGAAGAATTACGACAAGCGCCAGGATATTGCCAAAAAAGATGCCAGGCGGGAAGCCCAGAGGGACTTCAAGGTAAGGAATCTTGGCTGATCTTCTTGACTTCTTCTCATAAATTTGCTATATAATAGTGTACCACTTGGGCTTGTACTGGTTTCGACGGGGATTTTGAACGTGGGGCAGCCATCCATGGTCCGGGACCATGCCAAAACCCGGAACTAAATATAAACGCAGAAGATAATTTTGCATTAGCTGCCTAGTGCAGCTTGTCGGCCTCAGGATGCCCGCAGCCTGAATCACCGGCATCGAAAAATGCGGGACCCTCTCAGACCTAAGCTTTGCGGCCTGTGAAGTATTATGAAGCTACTGAAGTGTCTGGTTTGTCTTTGGACAAGGCACGGAGGGAATGTCAAAACAAAGACTGTGATGGGAGACACCACTCGGAATAGGTTTTCGGACGGGGGTTCGATTCCCCCCAGGTCCATAAAGAATGAGGGCTCTGCAAAGCAGGGCCCTCATTCTTTATTATCCGGGGAATCGAACCGCAAGGCCGAGGACGGAGTCCGAGAGGAGGCGCCAGTGGCGCGTCCGAGCTGCAGCGCGGCCTGAAAGGCGGCAGAGCCGCCGGCGGGATTCCCCCCAGGTC
>CAMOYC010000112.1 GCA_946629665.1 uncultured Lachnospiraceae bacterium | reverse complement strand
TTCTCTTTGGCCCGGTGAAAAAGTTCATGGACCAGAGGGAAGAACACTATCGTCAGCTGGATGAGGAGAAGACCCAGGCTCTTGCCGATGCCCAGAAGATGAAAGAAGATTATGACAAACAGCTTCAGGCATCTGCAGACCAGATCCTGGTGGAGAAACAGAAAGCGACCCGGGAGATCCAGGAGCTTCGCCAGCAGAAGGTTACAGAAGCCCAGGAGGAGGCCCGGCGTATCATCAAGAAGGCTGAGGGAGAAGGCAACAGAAGGAAGGAAGAAATCGTGGCCGGAGCCCGGGAGGAGATATCCAATCTTATTGCCGATGCGGCGGATAAGCTTCTCCAGGATGGGGATACCGACGATTTCTATGATGCCTTCTTAGACGAAGTCGAAAGGGGTGCGGAGCATGAGTGAGGATTCGAAAAAGAGGCTTGCCAAAGCTTATCTTTATTCTAATACCGCACCGAATGATGAGAGGAAGAAACGATTTCTCGATTTTTTAAAAAATAAATATCAGCAGGAATTTGAACTCCTCTGGGTAGAAGACCCGAAGATTTCTTCCGGTTTTAAGCTGATCGTGGGGAATGAAATCTACGACTGGACCCGGAAGGGAAGGGTTCAGCAGTTAAAGGAAATGTTCCAGGAGAGGGTGACGGACGCGGCCGAGAAGGAGGAGCCGGAGCGGATCGATTATATCACCCTTCTTAAGACTTCTCTGGATTCCTGGAAACTGGAAGCCATTCCGGAGGAGGAAGGCGTTGTCATCATGGTTGGTGACGGGATTGTTTTTGCCGAAGGTCTGGAAAGTGTAGTATACGGAGAGATCGTTGTTTTTGATTCCGGTGTAAAGGGCATGGTCCAGGATCTTCGTCCGGATAGTGTCGGTATCATCTTATTTGGTGATGAGGAAGCGGTTATGGAAGGCAGCCGGGTCCGCCGGACCAAAAAGACAGCCGGTGTCCCCGTCGGGGAAGGCTTCCTCGGCAGGGTCGTAGATGCTCTGGGTAATCCGGTGGATGACCAGGGGGCTGTCATGTCTATGGACTATCTGCCCATCGAGGCTTCGGCGCCGGAGATTATCGAGCGCCAGGCAGTTGATACCCCTATGAATACAGGAATCCTTTGTATTGATTCCATGTTTCCTATCGGCCGGGGCCAGCGTGAGCTTATTATCGGAGACCGCCAGACCGGAAAGACAGCGATTGCCATCGATACTATTTTAAATCAGAAGGGCAATGATGTAATCTGCATCTATGTGGCGATTGGCCAGAAGGCCAGCAGTATTGCCCAGCTGGTGGCATCTCTACGGAAAAAGGGTGCCATGGAGTATACGATTGTGGTCAATGCTTCGGCTAGTGAATCTGCGCCCATGCAGTTTATCGCTCCCTATTCCGGTACGGCTATGGCTGAGTATTTTATGAGAAAGGGCCGGGATGTTCTGATTGTCTATGATGATCTGTCAAAGCATGCGATTGCTTACCGAGCCCTGTCCCTTTTGCTGGAGCGTTCTCCGGGACGTGAGGCTTATCCGGGCGATGTTTTCTACCTTCACTCCAGATTGCTGGAGCGTTCTGCCCGCCTGGCAGACGAGATCGGAGGCGGAAGCATCACAGCCCTTCCGATTGTAGAAACCCAGGCCGGAGATGTGTCGGCCTATATTCCTACCAATATTATTTCCATTACAGACGGACAGATTTTCCTGGAGTCCGACCTCTTCTTCTCGGGCCAGCGTCCGGCTGTCAATGTCGGTCTGTCGGTATCCCGTGTCGGTGGTGCGGCACAGACCAAGGCCATGAAGAAGGCGACCGGAAGCATTCGTCTGGATCTGGCCCAGTACAGGGAGATGGAAGTCTTCACCCAGTTCTCCAGTGATCTGGATGAAGCGACCAAGAAGAGACTGATGTATGGTCAGGGCCTTATGCACTTGCTGCGACAGACCCAGGGAGCACCCTATTCCCTTTCCCAGCAGGTTATCCTCCTGGTAGCCGGGACCGCCCACATTCTCCAGGACATTCCTGTTGGTCAGATTGCAGATTTCCGCAAGAGACTCCTGGCCCACTTTAAAGTACAGGCTTCCGACCTCTGCGAGACCATCGACGAAACCGGTATCCTGGAAGACACAGACAAGGAGCGGATTATCAATATAGCCAACTTATTCCTTCGGACTTACCAGAGGGAAATGGAGGCGAAAAAAGCAGCGGCCAGGGAAGAGGAAGCTGCCCAAAAAGAAGAGTCCGCCCGGAATGCCTGAGGAAGAGACTGACAGCTGAGACAGAGGGCCTCAGAGGAACTGCTACGCTGCCAATCCAAAGGATAAAAGAATCAGGATCGTTGAAAGATATATAGGTTGAAAGATATATAGAAGTAGATAAAGGATTCGATTATGGCAAATGTTTCAGATACGAAAAGTCGAATAGTCAGTGTTGAAAATACACATAAGATCACCAATGCCATGTATCTGATCTCCTCGACCAAGCTGCAGAAGGCCAAGCAGAATCTGAATAAGACCCGGCCTTTTTTTCAGATGATGGAGAATGAAATCAAGCGGATCTTTCAGACAGAGACCGATGTCCGTTCCAGGTATTTTTATCCGGAAACAGGACGAAAACCTGCAGAGACCTACGCCTATCTGGTCATCACGGCCGACAAGGGGCTGGCCGGCTCTTATAATTATAATGTAATTAAACAGGCCGCCCTGGAGATGGAGAAGCATAAAAAGGTGAAGCTGTATGTGGTAGGAGAATACGGGAGAAGATATTATTACAAGCATAATATCCCCATCGAGCATTCCTTCCTTTACACTGCCCAGAATCCGACCATGCACCGGGCCAGGGAGATTGCCCATATCCTTTTGACAGAATATGATGCTGGGAGAGTGGACGAGATTCGTGTCATCTACAGTGACATGGAAAATGAACTGAATTCCACGGTCAAGCGGATGAACCTCCTCCCCTTTGAGAGGAAACCCTTCCTGACCCCGGAAGATGAAAGAAGCGGAAGGGATGTCCACTATCAGTTTTATCCGTCGGTGACGGAAGTGATTAATAATATTATCCCGGCCTATATCTCGGGCTTTATCTACGGAGCTCTGGTGGACAGTTTCTCGGCAGAGCAGAATGCCAGGATGACGGCCATGGATTCGGCCAACAAGAATGCGCAGGAGATCCTGGGGAACCTCCGCCTTCAGTATAACCGCGTTCGCCAGTCCGCGATCACCCGGGAGATCACTGAGATTTCTGCCGGTGCCAAAGCCCAGAAAAATGCTCGCAAGGGAGGCAGATAAGCCATGTATACAGGAACAATAATCCAGGTCTCCGGACCTGTTATCGATGTACAGTTTCAAAAAAGACAGCTTCCCCGGATTCGGGAAGCTCTGACTGTGGAGGTGGATGGAAAGACGCGGACCATGGAAGTTTCCCAGCACCTGGGCCATTCGATTGCCCGGTGTATTATCCTGGCCCAGAGTGACGGCCTCCACCGGGGAATGAAAGTGGTTTCCACCGGGGACAACATCCGTGTGCCGGTGGGGGATGTGACCATCGGCCGCATGTTCAATGTCCTGGGAGAGCCTATCGACGGAGGCGGAGCCCTTCCGGAAGATGTAGAGAAATGGAGGATTTACCGTAAAGCTCCTTCCTTTGCCGACCAGAATATCGATGTAGAAATTCTGGAGACGGGAATTAAGGTCATTGACTTGCTTGAACCCTATGCCCGGGGTGGAAAGATCGGTCTGTTCGGTGGAGCCGGTGTCGGAAAAACCGTATTGATCCAGGAGCTGATCCATAATGTAGCCATGGAGCACAACGGTTATTCCATCTTTACCGGCGTCGGAGAGCGAAGCCGTGAGGGAAATGACCTCTGGAATGAGATGAAGGAAAGCGGAACCATCGATAAAACCGCCATGGTATTCGGGCAGATGAACGAATCACCCGGTGTGCGTATGAGAGTGGCCCTGACCGGCCTGACCATGGCCGAGTATTTCCGTGATGTGGAAAAACGGAATGTCCTTCTCTTCATCGATAACATTTTCCGTTTTGTCCAGGCCGGTTCTGAGGTATCGACCTTGCTGGGCCATATGCCTTCAGCTGTAGGCTACCAGCCCACACTGGCCCAGGAAATGGGATCACTCCAGGAGAGGATCACCTCGACCCAGGAAGGGTCCGTAACTTCCGTCCAGGCCGTCTATGTTCCGGCCGACGACCTGACTGACCCGGCCCCGTCCACAACCTTTACCCATCTGGATGCCACCACGGTTTTATCCAGAAATATTGCGGAGCAGGGAATCTATCCCGCCGTTGACCCTCTGGGATCCACCTCAAGAATTCTGGAGCCCGATGTGGTGGGGGAAGAACACTATCAGACAGCCCGCGGGGTTCAGGAATGCTTACAAAAATACAATGAGCTGCAGGATATCATTGCCATACTGGGTATCGAAGAACTCTCGGACGAAGACCGGAGCATCGTGGCCAGAGCAAGGCGGATCATCCGATTCCTGTCCCAGCCCATGTTTGTGGCAGAGAAGTTCACCGGAATTGAAGGACGCTACGTTCCCCTGAAGGAAACGATCAAAGGCTTCAAAGGCATTTTAAATGGGGAATATGATGACCTGCCGGAAGAGGCCTTCTACAATGTTGGAACCATAGAGGAAGCCGTGATCAAGGCGAAAAACCTTCAGTAAGAAAGGGTATCTCGAGCTTTAGGAGGTGCTTATGAATACATTTTCATTGCGAATCTATGAGGCAGATGATACTTTCCTGATCGGAGAGGCTGAGATGGTCATTGTGCCGACCCCCGATGGGGAATATGGTGTGATGGCCCATCACGAAAACATGGTGGTTTCCGTAGCTCCCGGTGAGCTTAAGTACCGGCTGGCCGGACAGGAATTAAAGTATGCATTCGTTGCCAGCGGGATGATGCGGATTGAGGACAATGATGTCCTGATTCTGACAGAAGCAGCAGAACATCCGGAAGAAATCGATATGGTAAGGGTACGCCGTAAGGAAGCGGAAGCCAAAGAAGCCATGCTGCAGAAAAAGAGTATCAAAGACTACTACCTGGCCCAGGCGACACTCATCCGGTCGATCAACCGGATGCGGGTCAAGAATGACGCCGGCCGGTAGAATCATAAGAAACCAATCGCATCAATCATTTGCCGGAACAGAAAAATGAAAAACATCAAGCCATCCTTTGCCAATTCGCTGCGAGGATGGTTTTTCTTTGCCCTATCCTGTATTTTCACAAAGAAGGATAGGGCATTTTTGTTGAATTCAACGGGGCCTCAGTATATAATGATAACAATATAAAGCAACAGAAGTTGACACGTATTTCTATTTTATACTTATATATTCTATTTCCGTGATTTCTATCTTTATCATATCATAAGGGTTACATCATGAATTTATATCTGTAAGGGTTGCATCATGAATCTATATCTATAAGGATTGCATTTCGAATCCGGATAAAAAGCAGGAGGATACAGGCATGGTAAGAGGCAGAGAGAATACGAATCATTGGAACCATCAGAAAAAAATACCTGGCTTATTCCGGCTATTGCAACTGCATTTTTATTAATTTCTGCAGTGGGACCGGTTCAGGCCGCCGGATTGGACAAGACTGGTCTGTCCGGGAAACGGCCTTCTGTGCAGACATATACACCGACCGATGACAAGTGGGGCACGTCGGAAGAACTCTTTTCAGGTTATGTGGACCGGGAAATGATGACCGGCGGGGAGAATGCGGATCCGGGCAAAACAGAAGACTCTTCTAACCAGCCAGGGTCCATCAGCGCAAAAAATGATACAGGAAGCAGGTTGCTTACGGGTGGGAATAAAGCAGTATATCAGGCTCTGAGAACCCTTATTGCCGAAACCGCTGCCGGGAAACGAGAATCGACAGAGTATGAGATCGGCGTAGATTTTGCGGCCTTCGGATTGGAGAATAAAAGGTTTACGGCGAAAGACCTGGGCGTGACCAGCCTGACAGAAGCAGGGACTTCGATATCAGATGAAGCCAATGATGCCATGCTGGATAAATTGAATTTTGACCTGGATAAGGTTATTACCGCCTTGCTTGTGGATTGCCCTTATGATCTCTACTGGTACGATAAAACCAGGAGTGATGATTCCGAGGGCACAAGTGCATGGATGCAAGCGTATTACAGTGTTCGAAAAGACAATAACTGGAATGGAGATATATAGCTCACATATACTTTCAAAACTGATGCCCGTCTTCAAAGGTGGTGAGCAATTACTGCCGAAAAACAGATACTTTGATGGAAAATCAGATTTCAAAGAACAAAGCGGAAAAAAACTATTTTGTTTCCTTGAATTAAGGGTATGGGGAGTTTCAGAGATTGGGGAATTTAAGTTGCCATCACTAGTAATGGGAGTGCCTGTAATTGGACGTGATGTTGATTTCATGGGCGATGAGCTGCGTGTGTTTGATGAGAATGTTCCTCTAGGTGGTATGTTTTTTCCACCGGATTATTATAACAAAGGGAGAAGTGTGTCGATATCCCAGTTAAAATTACCGGATAGTTACATATCCTTTGCAGGATTCCAATTTGGGATATACGGAGGAATATCATATATAAAATTAAATGATGGATTACAAAAGTTTGGAG
>CAMOYC010000111.1 GCA_946629665.1 uncultured Lachnospiraceae bacterium | reverse complement strand
TTGAACACGCCGTCCAGGATCACCTTCATATCTCTTTTATGGACCTCTTCTACAAAATGTACGAAGAACTCGTTGCTGGCCTCCAGGTTCCGCTTGTCCGTCACTCTGGAAATGTAGCGGCTGGCGGAAGCATTCTCCTGATTCCAATCCGGCAGAGTCTCCCCTTCATCCACCACGATCTTCGCAAAGTGAGGATCTACATAGAAGTAGTCCTGGATATCATATTTATGGTTGGACGGGGAGACAAAGATCGGGTTCAGATAAAGCACATCCACACCCAGGTTTTTCAGATAATCCAGGTGATCGAGCACTCCCTGCAGGTCTCCGCCGTAAAAGTTGCCCACATCCATGGCAGCAGGCAGCCGGTTCCAATCCTTCACCTGCTGGACCGGCCGGTCAATATAAATATACTCCCGGTCGAGCACGTCCGTGGAAGGATCTCCCTTGGCAAAGCGATCCACGAAGATCTGGTAGAACACCGCCCCCTTCGCCCATTCAGGCACAGCAAATCCCGGGGTCAGGGCATAGTTAAAGAACTCCTCCAGAACCTGAGAAGGACCTTTTTTATTAAAATAGTAGGTGAGGGCATCTGCGTGCACCTCGAAATAATAATTGATCGTCTCCCGGCCGATGATGAATGCAGTCTCGTAATAATCAAAGATCTCATCCGAGTAAGCCACAAACATCTCTGCTTTCCTGTCACCGTTGCAGAAATACACCTGGTCCACATTGTTGACAGCCGTCCGGAACCTTACCGTGACCTTGTCCCCGGTCTGCGGTTCCATCGGATGAACAAAATTAGAACTCTCATCCGTAAACAGCGCCTGCACATTCAGTACAGGATGCGTATGGTAAGCATAAAGCTGCATTTTCTCTGATAAGGTCAGCTTTCCGAAAAAGGCCGAAGAATTAAATTCCCTGTCCATAGAACACACCTCTGGTCATGAAAATTGCACGTAATAATTTATTATAACACAATTATTTCTGGTTGGCAGGCTCAACATTCACGGATTTACCCTTTATTTTCACATTTTTCATGGCTTCCAGCACATCTGCCGCAATCTCTCTGGGTACTTCCACAAAGGTATACTTGTCATACATATCGATCGCGCCAACCAGCCGGCCGGAAATCCCGGTTTCTCCGGCGATCGCTCCGAGGATATCCCCGGGACGGATCCCCAGCTTCTTGCCTATGTTAATAAAGAGCCGGACCATGCCTTCTTCTGCTGCCCCGGTATCTCCGAACAGGTCATCCCGATTTCTCTCATGGATCTCCTCGCCTTCGGCGTTGCCCAGGATATCAGCCAGCAGGGCCGCTGCCACATCCATGGCAGTGTAGTCCTGCTCATTAACGAACCGGTCAACCATGTCAATATAGCGGTCCATATCTTCATTCTGGATCCGGGCATCCACCTTCTCAAAGATCTTTTCCACCCGGGTCTCACGTACGTCATTGAGGGAAGGGATCGGACGTACTTTGATCTTTGCCTTACAGTAACGGCGGATATCCTTGAGCTTATAAACTTCTTTTCCCACCACAAAGCTGAAAGCCATACCATCCTTGCCGGCACGGCCGGTGCGGCCGATCCGGTGCACATAATACTCCTCATCCTGGGGCAGGTCGTAGTTAAATACCGCGTCTACATTGTCCACATCGATCCCCCGGGCTGCTACATCTGTTGCAACCAGGATATCCGTGCGGCCATTTCTGAACCGGTTCATCACCCGGTCCCTCATGGTCTGCTTCATATCTCCGTGCAGTCCCTCCGCAAAATATCCCCGATTCTGCAGCTCGGTGGTCAGCTCATCTACCGCTCTCTTTGTGTTGCAGAAGACAATAGACAGCTTGGGCGCATAGAAATCCAGAAGGCGGGAAAGTACTTCCCCCTTATTTTTCGGGCGAACTTCATAATAGTACTGGGTGATATTCGGAACCGTGAGTTCTTTTCTCACCACCTTGATGACGACAGGATCTTTCTGATAGATCCTGGTCAGATCCAGGATCGGCCGGGGCATGGTTGCAGAAAACAGCAAGGTCTGCCGGTCCGTATCGATGTCACTTAAGATCGTCTCGATATCCTCCCGGAATCCCATGTCCAGCATCTCATCCGCCTCATCTAAAACTACCGTATGGATGTGGTCGCAACGGATCGTTTTCCGGCGAAGATGGTCCATCACCCGGCCCGGAGTCCCGACGATCACCTGAACGCCGGCCTTCAGGGACCGGATCTGCTTGCTGATGTCCTGACCGCCGTAAATCGGCAGGATCTTAATGGAAGACAGGTATTTCCCCAGCTTACGGATCTCGTCCGCCACCTGGATCGCCAGTTCCCTGGTAGGGCACAGCACGATCGCCTGGGGCTTTCTCAGCTTGGGATCCACCTTCTGCAGGATAGGGATCCCAAAGGCCGCAGTCTTGCCGGTTCCGGTCTGGGCCTGCCCGACCACGTCAAGGCCTTCCAGCTGGGGCGGGATCGCCTTCGCCTGGATGGGCGTCATCTCCTCAAAGCCCATTCTGGCCACTGCTTTCGTGATCTCCGGCTTCACTGCCAGCTCGGAAAACTGGGTCGGTCCCGCATTCCTTCCGGTCTGCTCTTCCTTATGATTATTCTCTCTATATGTATGATCTCTTCTGTCTGTCTTTTTGTTGGTCATTGATTACTTCCTTCCTGTATTACCCTTTTATTGCCGCATCTTCTTCCACAAGGAAATGTACAGCTCTTCCCGCCGGTCCTGCTTCAGCGGAAAGCCGGACCGAAGGTCCTTAATCTGATCCGTGGTGATATCCACGGTGATCAGCCTTTCATCTTCACAGATCTCGTTCAGACATTCCCCGCCGGGCCCGTAAACTGCGGAATGTCCGTTGTAGATTAGCCCGTCCCCGGCCCCGGTCCTGTTTACTCCCACGATAAAAGCCTGGTTTTCCACAGCCCTGGCCCGCAGGAGCAGGTCCATCTGATCCACCCGGGACCCGGGCCAGTTTGAGATCACAAATATGATCTCACTCTGACCGGAACTGATCTGGAAGACTTCCGGGAACCGGAGATCATAACAGACAAAGGCGCCCAGGACGGTTTCTCTCCAGGGCATAGTGACAATTTCACTCCCCCCCTGATAGTACTTCCCTTCCAGTCCGAAAGTGAAGGGATGGATCTTGGCGTAACTCACTTTGAGCCTTCCGTCCTCACAGATCCCCAGCCGGTTATGGTAGCGGTTCCAGTCCGGATGCTCCTCAAGCAGCCGGTCAGAGACCGGCATGGGGTAACCGAACACGGTCAATATTCGGTATTCCTTACTCATTTTCTTAAAGAAATCCACCTGTTTCTGCCACTGGGGGCCGATCAGGTCCACATTCATGGAAAACCCGGTCAGGGTCATCTCCGGAAAGACAAGGATATCCACTTGCTGTGCCGCTGCCTGCTCAAAAAAAGCAACTGCCTTCCGGACATTTTCTTCAATATTCTCCCAGCATATATCCATCTGGGCCATTCCGATTCTTATCATCCTATTTCCCTCTTGATTTCTGTGCACATTAGTGGTATTGTCTATACTGTAAGGCATGTAGTTTTTAAAACTACATGTAACGGTTTTTAAAAGGAGGTCTGCGTATGTTATCAAAATTAAAGGATCCGGGCAGCGCGATCACACATTTTATTGCCATGGCTGCCGCACTTGTTTTCAGCGTGCCGCTCCTGTATAAAGCAGCGATGGGAAGCAACAGCCTTGCCCTTCCCGCCATGCTCATCTTCATCGTGAGCATGATCGCCCTGTACACGGCCAGCACACTTTATCATTCCCTGAACATCTCGGAGAAGATCAACCTGGTCCTCAGACGGATTGACCACGGCATGATCTTCATGCTGATCGCAGGCTCCTACACACCGGTCTGCCTTCTGGTCCTGGACCGTCGGGAAGGCATCCCCCTGCTCATCCTGATCTGGGCTGTGGCCATTCTCGGGATCCTGCTGAAGATCTTCATCATAAACTGCCCCAAGTGGGTGAGCTCCGTGATCTATATCGCCATGGGCTGGGCTTGCATCTTTGTCTTTAAGTCCCTGCTCACTGACCTGTCCACAGCCGCCTTTCTCTGGCTGCTGGCAGGCGGGATCATATATACCATAGGCGGTGTGATCTACGGACTGAAGCTGAAAATATTTGAGCGATTTCCCAGATACTTCGGCTCCCATGAGATCTTCCACCTATTTGTCATGGGCGGAAGCCTGTGCCATTTTATTTTTATGTATGTCTATCTGATCTGAGGTTATCCGGCTGCATCGACCGGATCAGAGCAAGTTTTTCCGACCGGCTCAGCCTCTTGATCGCATACTCACGCTGCATCGCTTCCGTTTTCGAAGAGAATGTCTCATAGTACACCAGGCGCACGGGAATCCGGCTCCTGGTGTATTTTGCGCCATGCCCCTCATTGTGGGTCCTGACCCGGCGGTCCAGGTCTGTGGTCCAGCCGGTGTAGAACGTTCCGTCACTGCAGTGCAGAATGTAAGTGTAATTCCTGGCCGACTCCCTTTCCGGTTCCTTGATCTCTTCTCTGTTCTCTCCCATAGATCCGGTCCTCCTGCAGACATATCATCGCTTGTCTCATATTCATCTACTATACTATGATTCTCCAAAAGACACAAATATTACTTTCCTGCTTTTCTGGTGCAATAATCTGTTTAAAAAAAAACTTATAAAATCACAAAAGAATACTTGTAAAATCATACATAAATATATTTACTTCCCTCCTGTTATTATATATAATTAACATAAGTTATTATGTATAAGGGACGAGTGTGCCCACTCGTCTGGAAAGGAGTAGTCATGCAAAGGGATATGATTAACAACGGCATCGGCGCCGGCGAAAAAGATCGTATGATCCAGGAATACGTTCCCGGCAAGCAGATCACGCTTGCACATATGGTCACACGTCCTAAGGCATCGGTCTATAAAAAGCTTGGTCTTCCGGATGGCTACCATGATGCGATTGGTATCATGACGATCACACCGTCTGAAGCTACGATCATTGCTGCTGATATCTCAACCAAGGCAGCCAGCATCAAGCTTGGTTTTGTGGATCGTTTCTCCGGCTCTCTGATTATTGTAGGTTCCACCGCCAACGTGGAGTCTGCCCTTAACAGTGTCATCACTACTTTCTATAACAAGCTTGGTTTTGATGCTGTGCCTATTACCAAGACCTGATCTTGAATCTTAATTAGACCGGAGTAGTATAGTTTATGAAGATAATATTGATTGGTGCTTCTGCGGCAGGCAAGACCACCCTGATCCAGGCCCTTCGCAATGAAGAGCTGAAGTATGACAAGACGCAGGCTGTCGAGTATATCGGTAATTTTATCGATACACCGGGAGAGTATGTGCAGCAGAGGGGTTATTGGGGCTCTCTGACCATCGCTTCCCATGACGCCGATGTCATCGGACTGGTTCAGGATTCCAGCGATGATAACTGCTGGTTCTCGGGTGGTACTGCGTCCAAATTCTCCAAGCCGGTGGTGGGGATCATCACCAAGATCGACAAGGAGGATTCCAAACCGGAACAGGCAAAGGGTTACCTTGAACTGGCCGGATGCACCACTTTTTAC
Source organism: uncultured Lachnospiraceae bacterium (assembly GCA_946629665.1). Lineage (GTDB taxonomy): Bacteria > Bacillota > Clostridia > Lachnospirales > Lachnospiraceae > Anaerobutyricum. The sequence continues at coordinate 1,075 of CAMOYC010000111.1, read as the reverse complement.
TATGTAAGTTCTTTTACCGGAGAGGGGATCGATCATCTGGTGAAAGACCTGCATGCCATGGTGGATAATTATAACAAACAGAACTCTTACCGCTTGGCAGATGATTATTTTGATTGATTTTTAACGGAGAAGGAGGTGACATCATGCTGATCTTAACGAAGGATAACGTTGCGGAGTACGTTGCCTCCAGACTGGACTTTTTTAATCCAAACGGCTGTGTCACCATTTCTGCAGTTGGGGATGGAACTTCTGAGGATGACGGAGACGGTTTCATCAACTTCGTTTTCCGTGTTTCTGACGGAGAACACAAACTCATCGTAAAGCAGGCTACAGAAACTCCCCGCTGCGGCTTTGATATGCAGCTGAATCTGGACCGCTACCGTCTGGAATACCGGTCCATGCAGCTTCGTAAAGCGATCGTTCCGGACCTGCTTCCGGATCTCTACGATATCGACCATGAGAACAAGGTTTTCATCACAGAAGATGTCTCCCATCTCCAGATAGCCCGGTTCCAGCTTATGAAGGGCAAGACTTACCCTCTTCTGGCGGACCAGATGGCAAGATATATGGCAGCCACGGAATTCTACACTTCCGAGTATTATCTCGAAGGAGAAGAATATCGTGGTCTCGGCGTCTATTTCACGAATTCCAAGATGCGCTCCATTATGGATAACGGCATGTTCCTCACGAAGGTGGATGAAAGGGATACGGTTGCACAACCCCTGGACCCTGAGTTCATCACATTTTCCGAGAGAGTATGTGCAAATCCGGCGATTCGTCTGCAGCAGCAGAAGCTTCGTCATCTTTTCATGTCCAAAGGAGAATGTCTGATCCACGGCGACCTGCACACTTCCAATGTGTTTGCAGGCGAAGAAGAATGCAAGGTCATTGACATGGAGTATACTTTCTGTGGGCCTTTCTCCTATGATCTCGGATACTTTCTCGCTAACTTCATAGCCCAGTATGAGGCCGCTGTCTTCCGTCCCTTCAATTCCGAAGAAGAAAGACGTGATTTCAAGGCTTACTGCCTCTATATGATCAAGGCTACCTACGAGAAGTTCTGCGATTATTTTAT
>CAMOYC010000110.1 GCA_946629665.1 uncultured Lachnospiraceae bacterium | reverse complement strand
TTTTGCGAGCATATTTAAAAATAGACAAACAAGTATATTAAATCGATATTGTAGTACATTTGATACTGTGTTAAAATGATATTAATTAATAAGATACTAATATTTACGGAATGGAGGTTTATTATATGGCAAAAGAATTCGGTTATTGCAGTTCCGGCTGTACCAGACCACAGTTTGAGAAACAGATCAACAATATTAATAGTAGATATCCTTACGCGATCATCATCAAGGAAGTCTATTCCAGTAAAGTTAGTGACCGTACAGAACTGAATAAACTGATCTCCCAGTTAGAGAGGGATGATACACTGATCATTAATTCCCTGGATAAACTGGGCCGGGATCCGGAAGTAGTTCTTTCCTATTATAAGACATTGGCCCAAAGGGGTGTAAAGCTGATCTTTATCCAGCAGCCCTATATGAATACGGAAGTATTTACTTCCTCTTTTGAAGACATGATCTCCAGGACGACTGATGCGGATAAAGAGATAATTCGTGAAAGTTTGTATCGGCTGCTGCTGGAACAGATCAAACGGATCCTTGAACAATCCTGGGAGGAGTTGCAGCAACACCGGGGTAAGATGAGAGAGAGTTATGAGCAGGCCAGGAGGGAAGCAAAAGAGGATGGCCATCAGACAGGAAAGAAATACGAGTCAAGAAAGTCCTTCATGGTTAAGGAACTGATCAAAAAGTACAACCAGAATTACGAAGGCACCATGAATGATGTGCAGACCATGGAACAGATCAGGAATGACATGGGAACACTTTCAAGAAACACCTATTATAAGTATAAGAAGGAACTGTCTGTAGGATGATAGTCCGAGCGGACAGCACACGGCACAAATAAATAATCTATAGAAGAGGCGTCTCATCTGCCGGATCCCTGAAAGGGAGAAGGACAGAGGGGCGTTTTTTTTATGAAAAAAATATAGTGAATCTCAAAATTACACTTCTGGTACCAATATAATACCAATTTAATACTATACTAAATCAAAATAGTGCATTTTAAAAGTATTAATTTAATATATAATAATACCAAAAGATATTATGATATCAAAATGAGACTGAGACACAACAAAGGAGGGACGTATGAATACAATTATCACTATATTACTGATCCTGGCAGCGGCAGCAATGTTTGCCCATGGATTCTGGAAAGGAAGAAAGAACAAGCACCATTTTCACATAGGCCATTCCCATGGAGGATCTTCCCTGGACATAGATGCCCTGGCCTACGCATCAAAGCTCCGGAACTGGAACGCCGGATTTAAGGTGCTTCTGGCAACAGCCAGCCTGATCTTATGTATCGCATTTAACAATATTTACGTCTCGGTGGCAGTGATCCTTATGATGGGTTACCTCACTGTAGTGATCGGAGAGTTGGAATTTGACCATTACCTCTCCATGATGACGATCCCCATCGTGTTTATGGTAGTGGGAGCGATCACCATAGCGATCGGTTACTCCCTGAAGCCGGTGGGACAATATAATCTGCATGTATTTAATCTGTTTTACATCTACTGTTCCAATAAGAGTCTTTTACAGGCAGGAGTCCTGATCTTAAAGGCGCTGGGTGCGGTAAGTGCCCTTTACATGATGACATTGACCACCCCGCTTACCGAGCTGGTCTCCGTACTTCGAAAAATCCATATGCCCAAGCTGATCGTAGAACTGATGAATATGATCTACCGTTATATATTTATTATGCTGGAAACCTATACAAAACTGAAGAATTCAGCAGAATCCAGACTGGGATACTGTGATTTCAGGACATCCTGTTACAGCTTTGGAAACATCGCAAGCAACCTGTTCATTGTGTCCCTGAAAAAAGCAAATGCCTATTATAACGCTCTGGAAGCCAGATGTTACGATGGAGAACTGAATTTCCTGGAAGATGAGAAGCCGGTAAAGAGCTGGCAGATAGTATTTGGAATCTGTTTTATCCTTGGTCTGGTCGCAATCTGGTTATTTACCAGATAAGGATTTCAGATCAGATCGAATAAAAGAGCAACTGACGATGAATAAGAAAATGTCCTGACGATAAATGAGACAATGTAATGAATAAAGGAGAAAAATCATGAAAAATACAATAGAGCAGCCCATCTTACAGGTTAAAGATATCCATTTCCGGTATAACGACGAAAAAGAAACATTAAAAGGTATCAGTCTGGATATCCATGAAGGAGAGAAGATCGCAGTATTAGGTTCCAACGGTGCCGGAAAATCCACCTTCTTCCTGAATATCAACGGTGTATTGAAGTCTTCCTCCGGCCAGATCATTTACCGCGGAAAGACGATCGATAAGAAGAGTCTGAATGAACTTAGAAAAAATGTAGGCATTGTATTCCAGGATGCGGACAACCAGATCATTGCCTCCACCGTGGAAGCGGAAGTATCCTTTGGACCCATGAACCTGAAGCTGCCCCGGGAAGAAGTGGTCAAGCGTGTGGATAAAGCGCTTCGTTATATGAATATCTTTGATTTTAAGAAGAGAGCTCCCCACTATCTCAGTGGCGGAGAGAAGAAACGTGTCAGCATCGCAGACATCATTGCTATGGAATCGGAGATCATCATTTTTGACGAACCGACAGCCGCCCTGGATCCTTTAAATGCAGCTATGCTGGAAGAGGTTCTCGGCAAAATGAGTGAAGAGGGCAGAACGATGCTGATCTCCACCCACGACGTGGACTTTGCTTACCGCTGGGCGGACCGGGCTGTGGTATTCAGCAACGGACAGATCATCGCAGACGATACTCCCCTGAATATCTTCAAACAGGAAGACATCTTAGAGCAGGCAAGCTTAAAGCATCCTACCATGTTTGATATCTATCGGATCATGGAAGAAAATGGCATGGTTCCTGCCGATCTGGGAGCATATCCTCGTAACATCCAGGAATTTCAGGCCATGGTCGGAAAAGGAGCCTGAAAAAACAGTTGACAAAAAAAGAGATAGGACATATCATATACCCATACCCCCTAGGGTATAAATAAAAACGATAATTTACAGTTACAAAGATTGAAAAGAATGAATAAGGAGGAAGAGATATGTTTTTTAACAAAGGTATTGTAGCAGGACTTGTTGGAGGATATGTACTGGGCAAAGTCGGAGATATGGTATTTGGGTCAGAGCCCGCTATTAAGTTTTATACCAAATGTGCCACTGCCGGTATGATCCTGAAAGATAATACGATGGAAAAGGTAGAGATCATCCAGGCCCGTGCTGCTGACATTGCAGCGGATGCAAGGGAAGAAGCAGATAAGTACCAGGCTAAGATGGATGGAGCCCTTGATCCCTCTTTAGACGATGCTTCTGAGGAGGACGTCATCGTAGAAGCATAGAGGGAGAATCTTATGAAATATTCGATCATACATCAAAGTGCAAAGCAGCTGCACATCAGCTTACCTTTACGGCGGCTGAATGAGCAGGAAGCGGATGTCCTCTATTACGGGCTGACCGGGAAGACGAATGTGGTATCGGTAAGTGTTTTCCGCCGCACCGCGGAAGCTGTGATCCGTTTTGAAAGAGGGACAGGACCGGAGATTCTTTCTTGTCTTGACGAGATGGATCTTGAGGATCCGGAAGCGATTGAGGCACTGCCGGGGGTATCAGCCCGGGCTACCAACGAGGAATTTAAAGAAAAGCTGGTCACTAAAGTTCTGATCCAGCTGGGAAAGCGGCTATTGCTTCCGATGCCGGTCCGTGCAGGATGGGCCATGCGTAACGGCGCCCCCTATGTCCGACACGGATTAAGAGATCTTTTCCGCCGTGATTTCAGCGCGGAGATTGTCCATGCTACAGCGATCGTTGCTTCCTTCCTGACAGGAGATATCAATACAGCAAGCTCCATCATTTTCTTAACAGATGTGGGAGAGATGCTGGAAGAGTGGACCTATAAGAAGTCAGTCGATGACCTGGCCCAGTCTCTGGCACTGAATGTGACCAAGGTCTGGAAGGAAGTGGAGGATGGCAGTTTTGTCCAGTTCCCGATCCATGAAGTCGAAGATGGAGACCGGATCCGCGTGGGCATGGGAAGCCTGATCCCGCTCGACGGTGTTGTTGTAGCCGGAGAAGCCATGGTCAACCAGGCAGCCCTAACCGGAGAGTCCATACTGGCGGAAAAGCGGCTTGAAAGCACTGTTTTTGCCGGCACAGTACTGGAAGAAGGAGAGCTGGTCATCCAGGTGCATGCCACATCCGGAGAGACCAGATACGACCGGATCGTGCAGCTGATCGAGGAATCCGAGAGCATGGTATCTGTCACCCAGAGCCGGGCACAGAAGCTGGTAAGCCGACTGATCCCTTATACCTTTGCGACATCTCTGGTTACAGGTCTCTTAACAGGCAACCTGACAAAGGCAGCCTCTGTATTGATGGTAGACTTCTCCTGCGCGATCGAGGTCGCTATGCCGATCGCAGTTCTCTCTGCCATGAGGGAGGCCGGACGCCACCAGATCACCGTAAAGGGCGGAAAATATCTGGAGAAGATCTCAGAGGCAGATACCGTAATCTTTGACAAGACAGGAACCCTTACCAATGCAACGCCGGTTGTGGAACAGGTTGTGGCACTGGACGGAAGAGATGAAGATGAGATGCTTGCCCTTGCAGCCTGCCTGGAGGAACATTTCCCCCACTCTCTGGCTAACGCAGTAGTAAAAGCTGCAAAAGAAAAAGGGCTGGAGCATGAAGAACTCCACACATCTCCGAATTATATCGTTGCCCATGGAATCGTCTCTTCCCTGAATGGAGAGCGGGTTGTTATCGGAAGCAGTCATTTTGTTCTGGAGGACGAAGGCGCCTATGTTTCTGAAGAGGACCGGGAGAGGATCCTGGCTATGCCAACCCAGTACTCCAGACTCTATATGGCGATCGGCAACCGGATGGCAGCGGTCATCGGTATTTCCGATCCGATCAGAGCCGAGAGTATCCGGCTGATCCAGGCATTAAAGGACAGCGGTGTGGAACATATCGTGATGATGACCGGTGACAGCGAGAGGACCGCTCAGGCGATCGCAGCTGAGGCTGGAATTACAGAGTACTATTCCGAGGTCCTGCCGGAAGACAAGGCCAGATATGTCCAGAAAGAAAAAGAGAAAGGCCGCCAGGTTATTATGATCGGTGACGGGATCAACGACTCACCGGCTCTCTCGGCAGCCGATGTAGGTATCGCCATCAAAGAAGGTGCCGACATCGCCAACGAGATTGCGGACATCACCCTTTCCGGTCAGGAGATTGAAAAAGTAGCCTTGCTTCGCCAGATGAGCAAGACCCTGCTCGAGCGGATGAGCTGGACAGGAAGAGTAGGCATTGCCTTTAACGGAGCTATCCTCCTGGGAGGAATCGCCGGACTCTTTATGCCGGGGACAGCAGCCCTGCTGCACAACGCCTCCACCATCGGCCTTTGCCTGAATAATATGAGCAACATCTTGCCAGAAGCAGACGGATAGAGTATGATAAAGGCGAATAAAGATCAGGGAGGAACAAACTTATGAAACAATGTATGGATTTAAACAATCTGCATAGAAGACTAAGAAAGATCGAGGGACAGGTAGCCTCCATCAACAGGATGATTGAAGAGGATGTGCCCTGTGAAGATATTCTTTCCCAGATCAACGCAGCCAAGTCTGCACTGCACAAGTGTGGGCAGATCGTACTGGAGGGACATATCCAGCACTGTGTCAGAGATGGTATTGAACATGGAGATGTTGATAAGACCATCAAAGACTTTACCAAGGCAGTGGAGAGATTCGCGAATATGTCCTGAACCAAAACTTGTTTGAGAAGTATATTGAAGAGAGAAGACCTGTGACACGATGTGTTGCAGGCCTTTTTTACTGGAATAATACAAGAAACAGATGGTATAATGTTGGTAATGAAGATTGAAATGAACGGGAAGGAGGCGACTCATTTGAAGTACGAACTGCTGGCTTTAGACCTGGATGGCACTTTGCTGACTTCCGATAAGAAAATATCTGACCGGACCGCGGAGGCTCTGGCAGACCTGATCAGCCGGGGTGGGAATGTAACCCTTTCCACCGGGAGAGGTCTGTATGAGATCGCGGAATACCGGGATACATTTTCTTCGATCGGAATTCAGTACGGGATCATGAACAGCGGGGCCCTGGTTTATGATTTTCAAAAAGAAAAGGTGATCAGTCAGAAGACCATGGACCAGAAGGATGTGGAACTCCTGATCGACCAGTGCCGGAAAGAAATGGCTATGACCCATCTGCTGACCCGGAATGCTTCGGTGGTTTCTGAGGAACAAAGAAGGGATATGAGCATCTATCAGATGGGGATCTACCAGCCGATGTTTGATATGATCTGCTGTAACGTAGATTCCCTGACCGGTTATATGGACCGACACCCTGATGATGATGTGCTGAAGGTGTGTATGTATCATCGCACTGCGGAATCCAGGGAGCGGACCAGGGAAGAACTAAAAGGGATGGATCTGACATTTGCTTTTGCGGAGAGGACATCTTTAGAGGCATCCCCGCCCGGAACTTCCAAAGGTTCCGGCCTGAAAGACCTGTGCGCCTACCTTGATATCCCGATTGAAAAGACAGTCGCTGTTGGGGATGCGGACAATGATATCGCAATTTTGAATACTGCCGGATTGGCGGTTGCCATGGGGAATGCACCCGCCAACATTAAGGAGATGTGCGGCATGGTGGTGGCCGATAATGACCAGGATGGGGTGGCGGAAGTGATCAGCAGAGTGTCATTTTTTTAATAAAATAAGACACGAAGA
>CAMOYC010000109.1 GCA_946629665.1 uncultured Lachnospiraceae bacterium | reverse complement strand
TATATCTTTATATCACAGAGTTTTTTTCCGGCATGGCTGTCATGGCAGTGGAACTGGGGGCCAGCCGTCTGCTTGCTCCCTATTTCAGTTCTTCCCAGATCGTCTGGACCATCATAATCGGTACGATCATGATCGCCATGGCGCTGGGGAATGTCTACGGGGGAAAGAGCGCAGATAAGAACCCGGATCCGGACCGCCTGTACAAGCGGATCCTGCTGGCGGCCGTCTGGATCGCCGCGATCCCGCTGGCAGGCAAATATATTATCATTGCCATATCCGGGATCCTTGTGGTGACCGTGAACACGAATTTTCTGATCTGGGCGGCCTTCCTGGCCTGCATGATCGTCTTTGTGTTCCCCTTGTTCCTTCTGGGCACGGTAACACCCTCCCTGGTAAAATACACGGTAAGTGACCTGGATAACAACGGGAGCGTAGTGGGGAACCTGGGAGCTTTCAATACCATCGGAAGCATCATCGGAACCTTCGCGCCTACCTTTATTACCATACCTGCGGTAGGAACCGCAGTAACTTTCCTGATCTTCTCAGGGATCCTGCTCCTGATCGGGATCATCTATTTTCTGGCGGAGCGGAAACATTTTCTTTTGTGCGGCATTTCCGTGCTGCTCTTTCTTCTCTGCAGCATATTCGGTTCTTCCGACAGCTTTGCTTTCTGGGATAAGGGACTGACCTTTGAGGGTGAGTCTGTCTACAACTACCTGCAGGTAAAGGACACGGATGACATGACGATCCTGTCCACCAACGTACTGTTTGGTGTCCAGTCCGTGAAGATGAAGAAGGAGAATCTGACCGGGCTCTATTATGATGTGGCTCTGGCAGCCCCCCTGATGGCCTCGGTGGAGGATCGGAAAGATCCCTCCCTGCTTGTCCTGGGCATGGGGACCGGAACTTATGCCAGCCAGTGCCGAAAGTATTTCCCCGGGATGTCTGCGGAGGGGGTGGAGATCGATGAGAAGATCACCGCTCTGGCAAGAAAATATTTTGACCTGAAAGAGGAGATTCCGGTTACCACCTATGACGGGCGGGCCTTCCTGAACGTAAGCAGGGATAAATATGATGTGATCATGGTGGATGCTTATCAGGATATCACCATTCCCTTTCAGATGAGTTCTAAAGAATTCTTCCGGCTGGTGAAAGACCATTTAAAGCCCGGCGGCGTGATGGTGGTGAACATGAACATGCACACCGAGGAAGCCGGCAATATCAATGAGTATCTGGCTGATACCATCGCCTCCGTCTTCAGCAATGTCTGCACAGCGGATGTGGAAGGATCTACTAACCGGGAGCTGTTTGCTTCTGATCTTCCGGATATGCAGGAGAGGCTGAGGGAACAGACCGCGCGGCTGCAGGATCCTGAGTTGACAGCCATGATGCGCAGGGTGGATGAAGATCTTACCTCCTACGAAGGCGGCAGCCTGATCTTTACCGATGACAAGGCACCGGTGGAACTGATGGGCATGCAGGTGATCGACAGTCTGATCCAGGGGGAACTTGGTTATTATAAAGCGATATTTAAAGAGCAGGGCCTGCAGGGGCTCCTGGAATCCATGGAATAAAGCGGACCGATGTGGCCCGCTTTTCTTTTTGGCCTGTTAACGAAGTTTTTCATGGTTGCCCCTTTTCGGATAATATTGTATAATACAATTTGGATATTTATAGAATCTAATTACGATAGGAGGAAATGTACCTGCGGTACATAGATAAAACATGAATTATTACGTAGATCCAGATATTAAGAAAACAGAGAGAGTTTTTCCCGGACAGGGACGATATGATTATCTTCGCTATGACATGAACGAGAACCCGGAAGGCCTTCCCAAGGAATTTGTGGACTCCGTCCTTAAGGAGATCACACCGGAATTCCTGTCCATCTATCCGGAGCCGGACCGCTTCTTAAACAAATATGCTGCTTACATCGGAGCTTCCTACGAGAATGTAGTTGCTACCAACGGCTCGGATATGGCAATCCGTTACCTGCTTGAAACTTTCGGTGAGAAGGGCAAGGAAGTCGTTACGGTGTCCCCTTCTTTCGAGATGTACTGGGTTAACTGCTCCATCCTCGGCTACAAGCATGTGCCGGTTGCCTACAATGACGATATGACCATCGACATTGACAGGATCGTGGATGCCATGAATGACAACACAAGGATCGTCGTTCTCCTGAACCCCAATAACCCGGTGGGCAATGTCTACACCGAGGAGGAACTGCAGAAGGTGATCGACAAGGCCCATGAAGTGGGTGCGATCGTGATCATCGATGAGGCGTATCATTATTTCTACGATAAAACCTTTATCAAGTACGCTTTGGAAGGAGACAATGTTGTCGTTATGAGAACATTCTCCAAGCTCATGTCCATCGCAGCTGTCCGCCTTGGTGTTGTGATCGCCAACCCGGAGATCATCCACTATATTAAGAATGCCAAGCTGACTTTCGATGCGAATGCAGTGGCTCTTCTTTTTGCAGAGCGTCTCCTGGACAACCCGGAGATCATCGACGAACTGATCCGCGTGGAGAAGGAAGGCAAGGCTTATACTTTAGAGAGTCTGGAAGCACATGGTTACTGGTGCAAGGACTGTATGGGCAACTTCATCTTTGTCGAGCCGAAGCATGATGCGAGAGAAGTTACCAGGAGACTGGAAGAAGAGAAGAAGGTTCTGGTCCATGCCTACGGCAATGACCTCCTGAAAAAATATATCCGTGTTTCTGTTGGATCCAAAAAGGCTATGAAGCTGTTCTTAGATGCCTTCTTTGAGATTGATGCCTGAGACTGGCCTTTCATTTTCCAGGCCGGAAAGGAGATAACGATGAAAAAAGTAATCACCTACGGTACCTACGACCTGCTCCACTATGGACATACCAGACTTCTCGAGAGGGCAAAAGCTCTCGGAGATTATCTGATCGTCGGTGTTACCAGCGATGATTTTGACAAGTCCAGAGGAAAGATCAACGTTCAGCAATCTCTGAATGAAAGAGTTGCCGCTGTAAAGGCCACCGGGATCCCGGATGAAGTGATCATCGAGGAGTATGAGGGCCAGAAGATTGACGATATTATCAAGTACGGTGTGGATATCTTCACGGTAGGTTCCGACTGGGTAGGCTATTTTGACTACCTGAAGGAATATTGTGATGTGGTATATCTGGACCGGACCCAGGGCATCTCCAGCACCCAGCTGCGAGGAGAAAAAAGGTCTCTTTCCCTTGGTATGGTGGGAGGTTCTCCGATCATGACCAAGCTGGCCAATGAATGCAGCTTTGTAAACGGCGTTAATATCACCGCTCTCTGTACGGATGAGGTGGACAAGGTGCCCGGCAACCTGCATCTGGAGCTGGTTACCTCCGATTATGACGTGCTCCTGGATCATGTGGATGCCGTCTATGTCCATTCCGAGCCCAAGCTCCACTATGAGCAGGTTAAAAAGGCTCTGGAAAAGGGGAAGCATGTTCTCTGTGAGACTCCGATCGCCCTCGTTGCTGACCAGGTGGATGAGCTTTTTGAGCTGGCAAGAGAGAATGGGGTAGTGCTGATGGAGGCACTCAAGACAGCCTACTCCCTGGCTTATCAGAGACTGCTGGTCCTGATCAAGAGCGGCAGGATCGGGCAGATCGTTTCCGTGGATGCGACCTGTACCAGCCTTCGTGATATCGAGGGAGATGAGTCTACCAGATTTGCTCCAAAGTGGAACAGTATCTGTACCTGGGGTCCCACCGCCCTGCTGCCGGTATTCCAGTTCCTGGGAACCGATTACCAGGAGAAACACATTGTGAGCCGGATGGCGGACGACAGGGAAGACTACGATCTGTTTACCAAGATTGACTTTATTTACGACAAGGCGGTTGCTTCGATCAAGGTCGGCAAGGGAGTTAAGTCAGAAGGTGAACTGATCATCTCCGGTACCAAAGGATACCTGTATGTGCCGGCTCCCTGGTGGAAGACCGATTACTATGAGACCCGGTTTGAGAATCCGGCCAACAACAAGCGTTATTTCTATCAGTTGGATGGCGAGGGAATCCGCTACGAAGTCGTTGCCTTTGTCCGTGCGGTGGAGAACGGGGAGGCCCTTTCCAACATCCAGCCCCATATCACGAAAGCGATCGCGGGCGTGATGGAAGATTTCTATAACGGGAAGGATAAGAAAACGATCGGCTGAATTCCCGGAGTATATCAAAGACGAAGATTTCTTAAGAGTCAACTCTCCTGCGGAGGGTTGACTTTCTTTTGTGTTCAGTTATAATTTAGAAAGATAAAGAATAATTATTATTTTGTTCGGAGGAATTCTATGATTAAAAATCTGCTGGGTCAGTTGAAGGAATTCAAAAAAGACACAGTCATCACCCCCGTTTTTACCATATCTGAGGTTATCTTTGAGATGATCCTCCCTCTGATCATGGCATCTATCATTGATGATGGAGTGGAGAAGGGAGATATCCGTCATATAGTTATCGCGGGCATGCTGATGCTTCTGGTCGCGCTGTGCAGCCTTACTGCGGGCATCCTGGCCGGAGCTTTCAGCGCAAAAGCTTCCACCGGTTTTGCGCGGAATCTGAGAAAGACCATGTTTGAGAATATCCAGACATTTTCTTTTTCCAATATTGATCATTTCAGCACTGCCAGCCTTGTAACCCGGATGACGACGGATGTCACCAACGTACAGAATGCCTTTCAGATGATTCTCCGGATTGGTGTGCGAGCACCTTTCTCCCTGATTATTGCTATGATCATGTCTTTTTCGGTAAATGTCAGGCTGGCTTCCATCTACCTGATTGCTGTTCTGGCACTGGGCTGTGTGCTGGCTCTGATCATTTCCCAGGCTATGCCTTCCTTTGCGGCCATGTTTGAAAAATATGATGATCTGAATGCCAGCGTGCAGGAAAATGTCAGGTCGATCCGGGTCGTGAAGGCCTTCGTCCGGGAAGATTACGAGAAAAAACGGTTCGGGGCAGCCAGTGACAATCTTTACCGTATGGCAAAGAAGGCGGAACGGATCGTGAACCTGAACATGCCCATGATGATGCTTACCGTGTACAGCTGTATGATCCTGATCTCCTGGTTCGGCGCAAAGCAGATCGTAGCTTCCAAACTTACCACCGGCGAGCTCATGATGCTACTTACTTACTGCATGAATATCCTGATCAGCCTGATGATGCTGTCCATTGTCTTTGTCATGATCTCCATGAGTATGGCCAGCATACGCCGTATCAATGAAGTGCTCTGCGAGGAGGCGGACATTGTTAATCCGGACCGGCCCTTATATGAAGTAAGGGACGGGAGCATCGATTTCTCCCATGTTTCTTTCCGCTATAATTCCCAGGGCGAAAAAAATGTCCTTGACGATATCAATCTGCATATCGATTCCGGCGAGACAATCGGTATCATAGGCGGTACCGGCAGTGCAAAATCCACCCTGGCTGGCCTGATCAGCCGGCTTTATGATGTCAATGAGGGCAGCCTGAAAGTCGGCGGTGAGGATGTCAGAAACTATGATCTGGAGACCCTGCGCGATGAGGTGTCTGTCGTTCTGCAAAAAAATGTTCTCTTTTCCGGAACGATCCTCGACAATCTGCGATGGGGAGATCAGAATGCCACCAAAGAAGAATGTATCCGTGCCTGCCGGCTTGCCTGTGCCGATGACTTTATATCTGAGATGCCGGATGGCTATGACACCTACATTGAGCAGGGCGGAAGCAATGTATCCGGCGGACAGAAGCAGAGGCTGTGTATAGCCAGGGCCCTTCTGAAAAAGCCGAAGATACTGATTCTGGACGATTCCACCAGTGCGGTGGATACCGCCACGGATGCCAGAATCCGGGAGGCTTTTGCCAACGAGATCCCGGGGACCACCAAGCTGATCATCGCCCAGCGGATCTCCAGCGTGATGCATTCTGACCGCATCATCGTTATGGACAGCGGCCGGATCGAGAATATCGGCTCCCATGAAGAATTGCTTAAGTCCAGTCCGATCTACCGGGAAGTTTATGAATCCCAGACGGGTGCCGGCGGCGACTTCGACGAGGGAGGTGCTGCATAATGGCGAAAGAAAATGTAAGAAAAGTCCGGGGAGGTTCCGGCAGGAGAGGCAGAGGACCGAGACCTGCCATCAAGGATCCCGGCAAACTGGTGAGGAGGCTTCTTTCCTACGTGATGAAGCATTACGGCCCTCTCTATTTCGTTGTTCTTTTATGCATCTTCATCAGTGTGCTTGCCAACGTGCAGGGGACTATGTTTACCCAGAGGCTGATCGACGATTATATCATTCCCATGGTAAAGAACGGAAGCAGGGATTTTTCTGCCCTGGCAGCGGCCATCAGCAGAGTGGCGGTCTTCTATGGGATCGGTATCGCCTGCAGTCTGATCCAGACTCAGATCATGGTATCCATCACCCAGGGAACCTTGAACGGCATGCGGAAAGAGCTTTTTATGCATATGCAGGATCTGCCGGTCAAATACTTCGATACCCATGCTCACGGAGATATCATGTCTGTCTACACCAATGATATTGACACCTTGAGGCAGATGATCTCCCAGAGTATTCCCCAGCTGTTTAACAGTATGATCACCATCATCAGCGTCCTCGTCTGCATGATCCGGCTGAATATTCCTCTTACCCTGGTAACCCTTGCCATGGTAGGCGTCATGCTGGTTGTGGCAAGACTGCTTGCCGGTCTGTCATCCAAAAACTTTATCGACCAGCAGAAGGATCTCGGAGCGGTAAACGGTTTTATTGAGGAGATGGTAGCCGGACAGAAA
>CAMOYC010000108.1 GCA_946629665.1 uncultured Lachnospiraceae bacterium | reverse complement strand
CCGGAAGTTCTTCGTCCTTACATGGGCGGAACCGAGAAACTGGTTCCCAAGGCATAGATTGCCGATAAAAGAGAAAAGAGCTGATAAAAAGAGGCTCTGGCACCGATGAGTGCCAGAGCCTTTTATATTATATCAGGATTTCGGCCTTTTCTTGTCATTCTGGCCGGATCTGCGGCGTCTTTGTGTCTGGCCGCTGTTTCCGTTTCCGGAAGGATTTGGTTTTCTATGGCGTTTCGCGATTTCCTGGCGACGTTTTCTTCTTACGATCCGACGGCGGATAAAGATCATGATGATCCAGATCAGAACGATACAAAGGAGAAGCTTTGCGATAAACATGAGCACCTTGCTGGGCGTCAGTTTATCCTGGTCTACCGGTGCAGTCTCCAGGCCATCGTCGATCTCTTTTCCTTCCTCCACATTTTCTGCGGTAGCGGAAGCAGGATCATAGGTTACCGGTGCGGAGCCGATTACCGTATCTCCTGAATAGATATCGATATAGCCCAGTCTGCCGGCCGCCTCATCCGTATCTTCCCGGAAGCTGGTGGTCACGGTGGACTTGTCAAAATCGGAAGGAACCAGGATCTTGTACTTTTTGTTGACTTTACAATCAAGGAACTTGACCTTTTCAGCCAGGTCAGAGTTCTCTGCCGTTCCTTTGCTTATCGTCTCTTCCAGGTTGAAATCCTCGGAATCCAGGGGTTTGATATTCTTGACGGAGTCAAAGGCCCACTGGTAAAGATGCTTGGTGTCATGATAACTGTTGTCAGCACCGTAGTCCTTCAGGATGACACAGATCAGTTCCACACCGTCTTTCTTGGCGTAGGTTACCAGGGTATTCAGGGCAGCCTGGGTGAAACCGGTCTTGGCTCCCTTTACGGGTTTATAGTAGTATTCGCTTTCCTTATGCATGATCTTGGCATGATTATAAAGCGGAATATCCTGAGGAAGCGTATCACTCTTCTTTAAGGTGTAGGAAAGCGTTCCTGCAATCTTGCGGAATTCCTTGTACTGGAGAGCCTGCTTCATGATCAGAGCCATGTCGCGGGCGGTGGTGTAATGCTCTTCGTCCGGAAGACCGTGGGGGTTTTTAAAGTTGGTGTTGGTACAGCCGATCTCCCGTGCTCTCTCTGTCATCAAGTTGGCGAACTCTTCATTGGACCCGGAAACATGCTCCGCGATAGCAGCACCCGCCTCATTGGCAGATACCAGCATCAAAGCGTAAAGTGTATCTTCCATGGTCAGCTTGGCCCCAACGTTGATGCCCGCAGAACTGCTGCCGGGCTCAATGCCGTTTACAGCGGAATCGGAGAAGGTGACAATATCATCCATGTCAGAGTTTTCAATGGCCAGCAGGGTGGTCATAACCTTGGTGATGCTGGCCGGGTAGCGCTTGGTCCTTGCTTCATAGGCATAGAGGATGGCACCGGTGTTGGCATCCATGATGATCGCTGAATCCGCTACGATATCCGGGGAGTCATGAAGCTCATCCATCTTATAGTAGGCACCGTTGTCACCAATCGGGGTTTCTTCGTTGGTCTCTTTGGCACTGGCCGGCAGACAGGTGGTGAAAGCCAGGACCAGAGCCAGGATCAGGTAATGTATTCTTTTCATATGTTAATTCCTCCAAAAAGTTTGCATACTAGTATCCATTCTAAACTATCTAAAGAAAGTAAGCAAGAAAAAGAAAAATAAATTGAAATTTTTTTCTTCAGCAAGTAAGATAGATAAAGAATGACATCAAAGAAAAGGAGATTGCCATGAGATTAAGAAATGTCAGAGGCTCCAGAGAGAAGATCGCAGCCGATGATTTTGTGATAAAGGAAGCAGATCAGTACCGGGGACACTGGAAAGAGAAGATTACAGCCGGTAAGCCCCTCCACCTGGAGATCGGGATGGGAAAAGGAAAGTTCCTGATGGAACTGGCGGACAGAAACCCGGACATCTACTATATCGGCATCGAAAAGTTCTCCAGTGTTTTGGTGAGGGCGCTGGGAAAAATGGAAGAAGACCCGCTGGATAATGTACGTTTTCTTCGTATGGATGCAGAATACATTGAGCAGATCTTCGCGCCGGGAGAGGTGGATCGCATTTATTTGAATTTCTCTGATCCCTGGCCCAAGGAGAGGCATGTAAAAAGAAGGCTGACATCCAGACAGTTCCTGGAACGTTACAGCCATATCCTTTCCGAGGAAGGCCGGATCATTTTTAAGACGGATAATGAAGACCTTTTCCAGTTCTCCCTGGAATCCGTTCAGGAGAACGGTTGGGAACTGGAGATCAGCACCCTGGATCTTCACCATAGTGAGTATGCGGAAGGCAACATTATGACGGAGTATGAGGAAAGATTTTCCGCCCAGGGGAAACCCATCTTCATGCTGCAGGCCAGACCGGGCAGCGGAAAGGAAAGCCTATGAGAATCGCAGCAATCGACCTTGACGGAACGATGCTCCGGACAGACTGCACCATTTCCTCCTATTCAAAGGAAATGGTAAAGCTGGCAAGCCAGAATGACATTATCGTGGTGCCGACATCCGGCAGAAGCTTCCGCAGCATCTGGAGGCAGGTAAGCGACATGGACGGCATGTACTATACGATCGGAGCCAACGGCAGCATCGTGACTGATGCAAAAACGGAAGAGATCCTGTATGAAAGGACATTCGCCGTAAAGACAGCCTATGAGATCTATTCCCATGTTCGGGATACCGGGGCCTACTTTGCCTGCTACAATGAGAATGACTCTTACTATGAAAAAGGAAAAGAAAAGCTCTTTTATGCCGGAGAGATCAGCAAGGAGATCTGCGACGATCTTCTGTCCACAGAGATTCCGGTCCTTTCTCTGGACCTGCTGATCCGTCGGGGGACCATGAAGGTATCCAAGTTTTTTATCTCCTACCCGGATACCGGAGACCTTGGCCGGTTTGAAGAATTCCTGAAGGGGTATTCCGACATAAAATACGGATACTCTACGCCTTACAGCATTGAGATCTTCCCGGCCGGAGCGGACAAGGACGGAGCCCTGGATTTCCTCTGCAAAAGATGTGGAGTTCGCGTGGAAGATACGGTAGCGATCGGAGACGGCCAGACCGATATCGGGATGATCCGGTTTGCCGGCCTTGGCGTGGCAGTAGAAAATGCGATGGAGTCCCTTAAGGCAGAGGCAGATATGATTGGACCGGGAAATGACCAGGACGGCCCTGCCCGGATTCTGGAACGGATGGTCGCGGGAGAGCTGTAAAAGGGCTTTCGGAAGGGAAAAAAGATAAATATATAAAAAAATTAAAAAAATGCTTGCATTTTATCTTTGATTCGTATATAATCAATCTTGCGTTGAAAAACGCCTTGCGCGCTTAGCTCAGTTGGTAGAGCAGCGGACTCTTAATCCGCGTGTCCAGGGTTCGAGCCCCTGATCGCGCAGTAAAAGCACTGTTTTGATGATGTAGGTCATCGGGGCGGTGCTTTTTTTGTGGCATCGAGCTGAGACCCTTTATTTATGCGGGTCTTGGAAGGATAGGCAAAGCTTGTTTTTTTGATTCTACGTCTATCCAGAGGTGATATTCCGGTGAAAAATCAATAGGTTTTAAGAGAAATGGCTGGATACACTTGGATACACCATGTATCCAGCCCTGATTTAGGCTGATATTATCTGGTAAAAGACATACCAGGCTTTAAGGCTTTCTCGAACTGCTGCTCCTTATCAGCATCCATCGTCTGGTCGTAGCAGTAGTATTTGAGAGTTGTTTCCTCATCTGCATGTCCCAGCATCTGTCTGGCGGTATTGATACTGACGCCGCTGTTTAATAGCGCAGATCCGTAACTCTTCCGGTTTTTGTGAGAACTCCGGTAAGGGATGTCAAGGATCTTGCAATACTTCATCAGCAGACTGTTGATACACCTCTGGGGAATAATCCGGCCGTCCAGAGCGAAGATAAAGCCTTCTGAGTCATGACCGTGGCTGCGCTGGTATTCTCTGGCTGCTTCGATGATCTCGCGGGCATATTCAGTCAGGTAGACCTGGCGGTCTCCGTCATCGGACTTCGTGTGTTCTACGATCTGATGGGAATCCCTCCGGTACATCCGCTGAACATGTATATAATTTGGCCTTTCAATGTCCTCATAGCGGAGCACCACCAGTTCCCCGACCCGGACTCCGGTCTGGTACTGAAAGATCAGTGCCAGAGGACTAAGCCGGTAATCCTTGGTCTCCGCCTGAAAGTCTTTCCAGGCATTGTCTGTGATTGCTTTGATCTCATCTGCAGTGTAGACCTGAGTCTTATCCGGTTTCTTCTTTTCCCGCCGGTACATTTTACGGTCCACCTTTACCTGGGTCATTGGATTGAAGTCGATGATACCAAGATCCACTGCGTAATCCAGAGCCTGTCTCATGATTACCTGAACATTGATATATTTCTTCCTTGTCATGTCATAGGTCTGGATCATGGTGTGAGCCCATTTATCCAGGTCCAGCTTGGTAAGTTTACGGAGCGGCTTCTTTGCGATCTCTGTTCCGAGATAGTAGGTTCTCCAGTCACTGTCTATCCGGCTGATGTAGGTTGATGCCGTCGTGTGCAGCCTTTTGTATTCAATCCACTGTGGGTAGAGATCTTCCAGAGTTATCTGATCTGTTCTGATCTCCTCCTGATGTTCCAGATTTTCATAATGGGCATAGATGTCTTCCAGAAGGTCTTCCTTCTTTTTCCGGCACAAGAGCCTTCGCCCTTCCTTTTTTGTTGGATCTGTGACGTGGGTCCTCCATCTGGTATCTTTACCAGCCCCCTGGTAGATATCATATGGGTGGTTTTCCAGTATCTCTTTTTTTCTTTTCTTATTCATTTGTTCCAGTACATCATCCGTGTCTATCATACCAGTCATCTCTGCAAACTTCAATAAATCATCGGATGAAATCTTTGCTTTTTCCATTTTCTGCATATTGTTTCCCCCTTTCCTGTGTTGGTTAGGGGATAAGTGTAAGAAATATCTGCTAAAAACTCATTGTGCCAGATTTGACTCTTTTTTGAGCGATTTTCTGATTTCTAATCAATTAATCTGACAGAGGAAAATGAAGAAGTCCGAAAAAAAAGACTCTTATCTCTTTTATTTCAGCGCAAAGTATGATATGATAGACAGAACAAGCGTTCGACAGATGGAAGGAGGGGATTTCTATAGCAAGATGTGATTTTCCTCAGATATATAAGGTGCTGGACAGGCATATGAGCAGAGGATGCAGGATGAATCAGGTTGAGAAGGTCACGGCCATGTATTACAGCTGCCTGTTTTACTGGACCGGGCTGGACTTTGGGCAGGTATCCCGCTGGATCAATGGAAAGCAGGCCCTTACCGGAGCGGTCGCCGAGTATTATGGAGATAAGGAGAATCTGCTGCACCTGCCCGATGATATAAGGATACACCTTTTTCCTGTACTGGTGGATAAGAAGGCCGCAGCCGGGGACTTGCATGACCTTATCATGCAGGATGACTCCCTGTCTGTGGAGAAAAGGCAGGAACTGACCAGACGTTATCCCGCGGAAGGAGAAGATGGGGTTGAGTTTTTCCTGGGAGACCTGTTTTATTTTGCAGCTTGCAGGCCCTTTGTACCGGAGAAGAAAGGCCCGTCAAAGCTTGCCGGAGGGAATGGGATACTGTCTCCGGACGTCAGCGAGAGGATACGGGGTGCCAAAGTCTCCCTACCGGTAAAGCACTTTACAGGAAGGGAGCAGGAGCTGGAGGAACTGCATAACCTGCTGCTTAATAACAAAGCTGTATTCTTACATGGTATAGCAGGGATCGGGAAGAGTGAGCTGAGCCGGGAGTATGCCAGGATCCATAAAAAGGATTATACTAATATCCTGACTATGACCTACGGGGGAGACCTTAAAAAGGATATCCGTGATCTGGTATTTACGGATGATATTATGGATGAGGATGATGGGAGAAGATTTGAAAGGCATGACCGGTACCTGAGGACATTGAAAGGGGATACCCTGCTGATTATTGACAACTTTGATACAGCAGAAGATCAGGAGCCTTTCCTGCCGGAGCTGCTGGCCTATGACTGCCGTATCCTTTTTACTTCCAGATATCTCTGGGAGGACCACGCCTGTCTGGAACTTTCGGAGATGGAAGATATGCATGACCTGATGGAGATGGCCATGAAGCTTTACCCGGAGGGAGCACTGGATCCGGCAGCGGTGGAGAGAATCATCGACAGTGTTCACCGTCATACC
Organism: uncultured Lachnospiraceae bacterium; assembly: GCA_946629665.1. Lineage (GTDB taxonomy): Bacteria > Bacillota > Clostridia > Lachnospirales > Lachnospiraceae > Anaerobutyricum. The sequence goes on along the minus strand of CAMOYC010000108.1, from coordinate 550 downwards.
TACGCTGTGGAGCTTGCCTCAAGGCTCCTTGCAAGGGGGATACTGACCGTAGATGAACTTCTTGTAAAACTGGAAGAGACTCCTTCTGCACCGGATAGCGATGATAAGATACGTGCAAGGAAAGACGGATCGGTCAGAAAGGAAACATATAAAGATCATATCAGGCTTTTATTTGCCCTGTTTGCTCTGGATGATATGAAGCAGACCTGCCTGGGAAACCTTTCCATGATTCCGCAGAAAGGAATCCTGAGGATACGCTTTGTCCAACTTGCAGGTCATACGTCCATGAATCAGGTCAATGACCTCATAGAGATGGGAATCGTGCATGAAGGTCTGGACGGTGCAATCCGCCTGCATCCGTTAATCCGGGACCTTATCTATTCTGATATCAGCCCGGATGATATTATGTGCGAGGCTCTCTGTAACAATCTCCGTGAGACAAGCAGCCGGATGGGGGCAGACCTGACCTGGTATCATGAGATAGATGAGATCATTATGAATATTATCAGGCATATGAAAAAAATAAGATGGGATTTTTATCTTCACTTTC
>CAMOYC010000107.1 GCA_946629665.1 uncultured Lachnospiraceae bacterium | reverse complement strand
AAAAGTAATCCCTCCCCTTATGCGTTTGTTATAATAGATATATCTTTACATCCTCGCCGGCTTTTCCCCTGCTTTTTTCCGGGATTTCGACCAGGCAGTTGCATACTGCCATGGATGAGAGCGTTCCGGAAGCCTGGCTGCCGGCCAGTATTGTTACTTCCGATCTGTCTTCCTCATAATGGCCCCTCATGAACCGTCGCACCCCTCCCCATTTGGGAGAATCATTTTTTAGCTTTCCCATACGGGTCTTACTTGAGATCTTCGGATTGTGGGAAATCTTTTCCAGAACCGGCCGGACCAGCAGTTCAAAATTCACTGCCACCCCATAAGGATTTCCCGTAAGACAGATGACCGGCACCTTATCTCCCCCCGAAACAAAAGCCAGAGTAGGGGCTCCGGGCTTGAGGCTGACCTTCCAGAACAGTTTCTCCCCCTTCAGGTCCGCCATCACCTGGTGCATAATATCCTTCTCTCCTACAGATACCCCTCCGGTGGTGATGATCAGGTCACTGTTTTTTCCCGCCTGCCGGATCTGGTTTGCCATGGCAGTCGGATCATCCGGGCAATGCCATGATTCCACCCTGCAAAGTCCAAGGTCTGCCAGACGGCCCACCACTGTAAAGCGGTTGGAATCATAGATCTTTCCGGGAGCCAGGTCTCCGCCCGGTGCCACCACCTCATCCCCGGTAGAGATGACTGTGATGACCGGTTCCCGGTAAACTTCCAGCTCTTCCCGACCGGCACCGGCAGCGATTCCCAGGTGCATTCCGGTTAAGACCGTTCCGGCCCGGAGGAGGGTATCTCCTTTCCGGTAGTCCTCCCCCTCATAGACATAATTCTGGTAAGGGGATGCTCCCCGGAATATCTTTACCCGGCTGTCCGGGCCGATATAATCTCCAGTCTTTCCCGGTTCATAGTCTGTATCTTCCTGGCGGATCACTGCATTGGCACCTTCCGGAACAGGTGCCCCGGTCATGAGTCTGACACATTCCCCCTTATGAACTTCTCCGTGAAATACTTCTCCCGCAAAGATCTTTCCCAGGATCCTTAATTCCACCGGCTCCTCCCCGGAAGCGCAGAGGGTATCTTCCCCGCGGACTGCATAGCCGTCCAGGGGAGACCTGGGAAAAGGAGGCTGATCATAAACAGCCTGCAGGTCTTTGGCCAAAACTCTACCGGAGGCCTGTGCCAGCGGGATCCTCTCTGTCTCCATAACCGGAACTGCGGCTTCCCGAAGAATGCGGATTGCTTCTTCCAATATCATTACAGGTCCCCCTTTACTTTCTGGCACATTCCCCGGCACGTCCGGTCAGGATCCGGATGCCGTGATCCAGCTGTTCAACTACAAAACCCAGACTTTCCTTCACCGCTTTGGGACTTCCGGGCAGGTTTACGATCAGCGTACGATTCCGTATAACGGATGCCTCCCGGGACAGCATTGCCCTTCTGGTAATCTTCATAGACCCGGCGCGAATAGCCTCGGCTATGCCGGGGGCATTCCTGGTAGCCACGTTCATCGTAGCCTCAGGCGTCACATCGGTGGGAGCAAAGCCGGTCCCTCCGGTTGTGACGATCAGGTTGACCTGTCGCTGGTCACAAAGCCGGATCAGTTCTTTCTCAATGATCTCCTGTCGGTCCGGCAGGAGAATGGTTTCTATGATCTCATATCCGTTAACCCGAAGAATTTCCACGATCGCCGGCCCGCTCTTATCCTCCCGCTCTCCCCGGTAACCCTTATCACTCAGGGTGATCACCGCAGCCGTAAGCGGTCTTTCCTGATCCAGGCCCAGGCACTCTACCGAATCTCCAACATGGATGGTCCCCGGTTTTTTTACCACGGCAAAAACTCCCTCCCGGGGCATGATACAGTCGCCCATGGTCTGATAGATGGCACAGTGGCTGTGGCATTCCTTGCCGATCTGACTCATCTCCAAAAGGGCCTCTCCGATCCGGAACCGGGTACCTACGGGCAGGGTCCGAAGATCGAATCCTTCCAGGATCAGATTTTCTCCAAAATCCCCGTAGGCTACATCGGCCCCACGCTCTCGAAAAGCGTCGATCTTCTCCAGGGAAAGGAGGCTGACCTGCCGGTGCCAGCGGCCGGCATGGGCATCATCCATAAGGCCCCAGTCTTCTTTAAGAAATGCTTCCTGAACCTCATGCTTTTTTGTCCCCTTTTTTTCACTGGTACAGATTCCCTTCAAAATGCCGGTTGCGATTGACTTCCCGGCCTCTCTGCCCTTAACAGTTTCATATTCAGAATACACATTCATCACAATACTCTATCCCCCAATTGAAATCATTTGCTTTTCTTCCGTAATTCCTTCCACCTTGCTGAAGCAGTGAGCTTCCGGTTTCTCAGAGATCACCTTTTTCAGAATCTCTGCCACCGCTTCCTCCCCCCGGCTCCGAAGCAGATCCCGGATATTTGCCACCGGCGCATAACAAAGACATGGTTTGAGATCGCCTATCGCTGACATCCGAATCCGATTGCAGCTGTCACAAAACTTCCCGTGAACCGGACTGATCAATCCAATCGATCCCATCCATCCGGGAATCTGATAGTAGACTGCCGGTCCGTTCCCATGGATCCTGTTATCTTCTCTGATATCCGGAAAATGTTCCTTCATGAGCAAGAGCAGGTCCCGGTTGGATACACTTTCATAAGCTTTTCCAAAACCAATGGGCATCATCTCAATGATGCGTACATCCATCTTTTTATTCCTGGCCATACTGATCAGATCCAGCCATTCCCGGTCATTCGTCCCTTTCATCAAAACAGAATTCATCTTAACCCGAATCCCGGAAGCCAGCGCCAGCTCCAGGCCCTCCATCACCTGGTTCAGATGGTCCCTGCCGGTAATCCGTATATATTTCTCCCTGTCCAAAGTATCCAGACTGATATTGATCCCGTCAAGACCGGCCAGGATCAGGTCCGGCAGATACTTTGGAAGAAGCACGCCGTTGGTGGTCATGGTAATCTGGCGGATCCCGGGTAACTCCCGAAGCATAGCCACCAGTTCTATTACACCTCTTCGTACCAGGGGCTCTCCGCCGGTTATCTTGATACGGTCTATCCCAAGAAGGGAGGCCTGCCTGCACACTGCCCTGATCTCTTCTAAAGTCAGAAGATCGGACATGGGGAGAAGGTCCACACCCTCCGGCATACAGTAACGGCAGCGGAGATTACATTTGTCCGTGATGGATACCCTCAGATAATTGATTTCTCTTCCCTGCAGGTCAAGCATGGAAATCACCGCTCTTTCCGCCGGTTTTATGGAGAAGGTGTACATTGGTCATTACCATCCTTTTATCCACCGCCTTACACATGTCATAGACTGTCAGCAAGGCAATCTGTACTCCGGTAAGTGCCTCCATCTCAACGCCGGTTTTTCCGCGGGTCCGGGCTTTGCAGAAGGCTCGGATTGCATGCTCTTGTTCCATCATCTCAAACCGGATTTCCAGTCCGGTCAGACTCAGATTATGACAAAGGGGAATCAGGTCGGATGTCTTCTTGGCTCCCATGATTCCGGCAATCCTTGCCACGCCCAGGACGTCCCCCTTTTTCATCTGTCCGGCTTTCACCTTTTTGAAACACTCTTCCGACATGATGATATCCCCACAGGCCGTCGCCTCTCGCCAGGTATCATTTTTTTCTGACACATCTACCATCCAGGCATTTCCATTCTCATCAAAATGCGTAAAATCCATAAGCCACCTACTTTCCGAAACCGCAGTTGGGGAAGGTGCACACAGAACAATTGAGGCATAATCCTCCTTCCCCCAGCTCAGCAATCTCCCGGGCGTTGATCATATCTCCAGCCAGCAGCCGTGGCAAAATCAGATCAAATATCGTTCTTCCTGCATACATGACACAGCCCGGCAATCCTACAAGCGGAATAGTTTCTTCATAGTAAGCCAGAAGAAACATAGCGCCCGGAAGAACCGGTGCCCCGTAGGAGACAACATGGGCCCCTGTATTCCTGATGGCCAGAGGGGTCCGGTCATCGGGGTCTACACTCATACCCCCAGTACATAAGACCAGCTCCGCCCCCTTGTCAATCTGGGACAGGATGGCCCGGGTGATCATCTCGTGATTGTCATCACAAATAATATGGTCCATGATCTCCACATGATATTCGGCCAGTTTTCTTTCAATCACCGGGGTAAATGTATCCTTGATCCTGCCATGATAGACTTCACTCCCGGTGGTTATGACCCCTGCTTTTTTCTTTTTAAAGGGCAGGATGGAGAAGATGGGGGCTTCCCCTGCCGCCTCCCTTGCTTTCTCCATTTTTTCTTTTTCGATCACAAGGGGGATGACCCGGGTCCCGGCCAGTTTATCCCCTTTATGAACCGGGAAATTTCCATGGCGGGCAGCAATCATCATCTCTCCTAATGCATTAACTGCTTTTAGGCTGTCTTTCCGGATCTTCAGAAGGCCGTCCATATCAGCCACCAATTCAATCTTTCCTTCTTTTACATCCGTGGGATGCATCCCCGGGCCCTGGCAGATCTCCCTTAAGATCTCTGCCGCTTCATTCTCATGCAACATATTTTCATTTTGTTCCCAAACATAAACATTTTCTTTTCCTACGGAAAGAAGAACCGGGATGTCCTCCTCACGGATAATATGTCCTTTGCGAAATACCGGCCCTTTCTCCTCCCCCACAATAATCCGGGTGATGTCATGGCACAGAACCTGCCCAACCGCATCTGTGACTTTCATCATCTTCATATCTAACTCCTTAAATATAAATAAAATGTCCTGAACTGAAAAAAGGAGAACCGTCAAAAAAAGACAGTCCTCCCCTATAGTCTATGCCTGTCTCCTTCTCAAACACGGAAAGTCATACCGTTTCCCGTATGGCTCTGGGTCCGGACCAGGTCCGAACTGCGGTCTGTAGACCATGGATCACTCTTTAGGTCCACAGACTCGGAAACTATATATCTATATGATGTTTTATATCAGTATACTACATATCTCACTGTTTGTGAACTTGGCTTTCTTCAGCACCTTAATTCCCGTGGCAGTGGTGATCAGCGCAGTGATCATGTCCGCAGCTTCCATCGTGATGATGACCATGGTGATCGCACCGGGCATCCGGATCATACTCCAATGTTCCGGCTGCAAGTGACTCTGCGGCCCTGTCCGCTGATCCCTGAACACCGGCATAGAGTTTTATCCCGGCATCTGCCAGTGCCATCTGCGCTCCCATGCCAATGCCTCCACAGATCAGTGCATCTACTTTTGCAGCTTGCAGGAACCCGGCCAATGCACCATGGCCACTTCCGTTCGTGTTCACAACCTGTTCTCCTATGATCTTTCCGTCCTCAATATCATACAATTTAAAATACTCAGAGCGCCCGAAATGCTGATAAACTTCTCCATCTTCATATGTAACTGCTATTCTCATTGTGTTTCTTCCTTTCTCCATAATGATTTGATGAATCTCGATCGGATCAAATTTACAGCATCCCCCTGTGATCAACAGCCGTTTCCCATGAACAAGAGCCTCCGCAATCTTCTTCCTCGCACTGTCATAGATTGCTGTGACTGTGGTACGGGCAATATTCATTCTGGAGGCACATTCTTCCTGTGTAAGTCCTTCATCATCCAGAAGCCGTAATGCCTCAAACTCATCTACTGTCATCTGCACACTTTCGGCGGCTGTTATGTCGTCAGGTGAGAAGCTGCGATAAACCGGCTGCCGCTCAATTCTGCGGCATCTGATAGGTCTTGCCACAAGTCCTCCTTTCTGACATATGTCAATTACTATTATAAGATAGTTTATGACATAAGTCAATAACCCGCAATATCAAAGCAATCTCATTTCTTTTCATATCCGGTAATCATAGTTAAGATAAAGCAAATAACTGTTGCCCATGCCCAAAACTTATGTTGTTTCATATCTCCGTTCCTCCTTTTCCGGTTTAGCAATATCTACCTGTGTCTCAAAAAATGCCTGTTCCTGGCATATGTCAGTCCGTTGCATCCGCCATGATCACAACATATCTTTTCATACACTTGTCATATATGCTCCAGCATGCAGTCCCCCACCATTCGTGGCCGGCTTCAAAATAATTGGACCAGTCCGTAGTCCACTCATATATTTCAAGTTCATCTGTTCCTTCCGGGAATAAAACGGAGTTGACCTTACGGAATTCATCCGGCCCATATCCCGAGGTATGCGGGGGTTCCCAGAACGCATACCAGTACGGAATCTGCTCTCCTTTTAAGGGATCCGGTAAGCCGCAATCATAGAATCTTTGGCCGATACGGTCGGTCCGTACTATTTCCGGAATATGGAATAAAGATGCAGGATTGATCTGGTGAGCCTGTGCTTTCCCTATATCCAGATTCCAGGGAAATGGTTCATCCTGGACTTTCCTGCAATAGTTGATCTCCGATTTTAACTGCTCATCGATATACCGTTCAATTACTTTGAGCATCGCAAACAGCACGGCATCTTTATGAGAACGGTAACCCTGATGCGGTGTGTCGTCTTCAATGAGACAATAATCAATGATACATCTGTCGTATCCTTTTATCAATTCATAGAACGGGTCATTTACTAACTCACGCATAAAACTCACCTGCCTGCAAACTGAATTTTGTCTACTTCATCCTCTTTTCGAATCTGAACATCCCGTCCATACTGTCTTGTATATCTTCAGCCGCTTCCTTGGACTCATTGGGGGCTTTATGATACTTATTATAGTATTCAACGATATGAAATCCGCAGCGGTTCACATAGAAATGAATGTTTCTGGTTTCA
>CAMOYC010000106.1 GCA_946629665.1 uncultured Lachnospiraceae bacterium | reverse complement strand
GCGCAAACCTCTCCGACGCAAACTACTGCAAATAGTCTTCCTCCAGCACTGGCATGCCCTTTTCTGCATCAAGAATCCATGGGATCCATGCTCCGTAATGCAAAGGAAAGATTATAAAAGAAAAAACCGCAATCCCTTGTGGAAAAGCGGCTTTGAGTGTGTCATTAAAATATGCTAAAGAAATAATCGCCTGGGTATCGTGAGATCTGGCAAGTACTGTATGAGAAAATGGCAACTGCTTACAGCGAGAAAAATTCGTTTCGAGCTCTCTGACGTTGTTCGAGCAACGCGAGTTTAGGAAGAGAGCTCATAAGAAACGGATTTTAGGAGCGCTTAAGCAGTCCATTTACGAATCCTGTACTTGCGGATCTCATGAAACCCAGGCGATTTTTTATACAAATGTACATGAGCTTAAAGGATTAAGCCCTAACCACATAATCCTCTTTACGTGGTGCCGGCTCCTGTTTCTCTCCGTCCCGGTATCCCAGGATACAATGACCGATTCCAACCAGGTCCTGCGGAAGCCCCCATTTAGCCAGCAGGGCCTTTCCTTCCGGAGATTCAAATTCCTGTTTTGCCCGGTGGATCCAGCAGGATCCCACGCCGATGGCGCTGGCAGCGTTCAGCATGTTGCCGATCACCAGGGAACCGTCTTCCACGTAGGTGGGAACGGAAGGATCAGCGAGCACGATCAGGATGGTGGGAGCACCGTAGAAGGGATCAATGTCCGCGCCCATGATGGCAGCGTTCATCTTAGAGAGGGCCGCGATATCATCCGGGTCCTGCATAACAACGATCCTCGGGGACTGTTTGCCCAGGCCGGAGGGGGCATAGATCCCTGCGGAGAGGATCGTGTAAAGTTCTTCTTCTGTAATCTGCTCTTTCTTAAAAGAACGGCAGCTTCTTCTTGATAACAAATCTTTTATGGTTTCTTTCATGATTATTACCTCCTCATGATCATTCTGCCTTCAATCTATACATTCGCCGGACCAAAGTCAAGGTAAGAAAATGTTTGCCTGCGTTGACATTTTTGATGTTATAATCTAGAGTAGAAAACAGATTTATATCATGATTATGATTCGCGAGGTGAAAGTATGAAATATGATTATCTGATCGTAGGATCCGGCCTGTTCGGAGCAGTCTTTGCCCACGAGGCCACCGCCAGAGGAAAGAAGTGCCTGGTGATCGACCGCCGGGACCATATCGGCGGGAATGTTTACTGTGAGAATGTGGAAGGAATCAATGTCCACAAGTACGGGGCCCATATCTTCCATACCTCCGACCGGGAGGTCTGGGACTATGTCGGCCGGTTTGCGGAGTTTAACAATTACATCAATTCTCCGGTAGCTGTCTACAAGGACGAGCTCTACAACCTTCCCTTCAATATGAATACCTTCAGCAAGATGTGGGGGATCCGGACGCCCCAGGAGGCCCGGGCAAAGATTGACGAGCAGATTAAGGAGCTGGGGATCACTGAGCCTAAGAACCTGGAGGAGCAGGCCCTCTCCCTGGTGGGAAGAGATGTCTACGAGAAGCTGGTCAAGGGTTATACGGAGAAGCAGTGGGGCAGGGACTGCACGGAGCTTCCGGCCTTTATCATCAAGAGGCTGCCTCTTCGCTTTATCTATGATAACAACTATTTTAATGACCGTTACCAGGGCATCCCGATCGGGGGCTACACCGCGATTATCGCAAAGATGCTGGAAGGTTCTTCCGTGATGTTGAATACAGACTATTTTGACTTTATCAGGGAGAATCCCGGGATTGCCGAAAAGACGGTCTACACCGGTATGCTGGACCAGTATTTCCAGTATTGCTACGGCGTTCTGGAGTACCGGTCTGTCCGCTTTGAGACCGAGACGCTTCCGATGGAGAACTACCAGGGCAACGCGGTGGTGAATTATACGGAGCGGGAGATCCCCTACACCAGAATTATCGAACATAAGCATTTTGAGTACGGCAAGCAGCCTGTTACGGTGATCTCCAGAGAGTATCCCAGCGAGTGGAAGCAGGGCGACGAACCTTACTACCCGGTCAACAACAGCCGGAATGAGGAGATTGCAGAAAAGTACAGAAAGCTGGCCGACAAGGAAGAAAATGTGATCTTCGGCGGACGTCTGGGGTCCTATCGTTACTATGACATGGACAAGGTGATCGCAGCAGCTCTTGAGACTGTAAAAAAAGAATTTGACAGCTGATGGCAGAATCCGGTTTTCTACTTCTGTACCACCGGCTTTTATGGTATAGTGAAGATACTAACCTAAACGGATAACTTGTTTTTAAGGGGGTTTTATTTATGAAGATTGCAATGGCAAATGATCACGCAGGAACGAAGATGAAAGAGGAGATCAAGGCTTACCTGGAGGAGCAGGGCCATGAGGTGAAGGACTTCGGAACCTATGATGAAGAGTCCTGTGACCTGTCTGATTTTGTATACCCGGCAGCACTGGCAGTTGCCAGGGGCGAATGTGACAGGGGTATCTTTGTGGACGGTGTCGGCTACGGAAGTGCGATGATCGCCAACAAGATCAACGGCATTTATGCCTGTGTCTGCCAGGATCCTTTCTGTGCACAGCTGGCAAGACAGCATAATGATGCCAACGTTCTCTGCCTTGGCGCTAAGATCATCGGCAGTATGATCGCTTCCGAGATCGTCAAGACCTACATGGCAACGGATGCGCTCACTGCTGAGAAGTATGTGAGACGTGTGAAAAAGGTGGAGGAGATCAATAATAAACACTGCGTTCCGGTGAAGTAAGAGATCGATCGGAAATGAGGTTTCTATGACAGAACAGTTTTCCCGGTCCGTCATGTTGCTGGGACCGGAGAGTTTGGATAAGTTAAAAAAAGCCCGGGTAGCGATATTCGGGATCGGCGGGGTCGGGGGCTTCACGATGGAAGCCCTGGCCCGAAGCGGGGTTGGCGCTCTGGACCTGATCGACAACGACCGGGTCAGCCTGTCCAATCTCAACCGGCAGATCATCGCTCTTCACAGCACAATCGGACGGTACAAGACGGAGGTGGCGAAGGAGCGGCTGCTGGACATTAATCCGGAGATCCGGCTGGAGACCCACAACATTTTCTTCCTGCCGGAAACCGCGGACCGGTTTGATTTTACAGCATATGATTATGTGGTGGATGCGATCGATACCGTGAGCGGGAAGATCGCACTGATCGAGGCCGCGGCAGCGGCCGGCGTACCTGTCATCAGTTCTATGGGTGCGGGAAATAAGCTGGACCCGGCCCGCTTTGAGGTGGCGGACATCTACCAGACTTCGGTCTGCCCCCTGGCCAGGGTCATGCGCCGGGAGCTGAAAAAACGGGGGATAAAGTCGCTGAAGGTAGTTTATTCCAAAGAAAAACCTGTAGAGACCGGAGGAAGGATTCCGGGAAGCCTGGCCTTTGTTCCTTCTGTCGCCGGCCTGATCATGGCCGGAGAAGTCGTGAAGGACCTGGTCGGCCGGAAGGCGGATGGATCCATCTCCGGAACACACTAGAAAAGAAACGAGGATTGACATATGAAAAAGAAATATTTCTTTTTTGACATAGACGGAACCCTGACGGACCGGGCGACCGGCAAGACCGTCCCTTCTGCCCGGGAGGCGGTAGGCAAGCTGATGGATGCGGGACATTTTGTTGCATTATGCACGGGAAGGGCCTTCTATAAGTCTGTTGGCTTTGCGCTTGACGAAGGCTTTGACAACATGGTCTGCAACGGAGGCCACGGGATCTACTTTGACGGTAAATTGCAGGAAAACCGGCCCATTGATTATGATAAGGCGCTGGCCCTCTACCGGGAGGCCACGGAAAAAGGTTATGGTGTCCTGGTGGCCATGGACGATTCCAAGAAGGTGTATGCGAAGGATTTTACTTTCTATGAGCAGGTCGGGATCCGGAAAGAGCCTACTATGTATATCATAGATGAGAACTATGATCCGGCAAACTATAATGCCATCTACAAGATGTATATTTCCGCTCCTCTCGAGGAGGAAGACCGGCTGGAGCTGCTGAACACACTCGGCCATCTCCGGTTTGAGCCGGAATACCTTCTCTTCCAGCCGGATGCCAAGAGAGAAGGCATTTACCGGATGCTGGAGTACGCGCAAGGCAATCCGGAAGATGTGGTGGTCTTTGGTGATGACACCAACGACCTGGTGATGTTCGATCCTGCCTTCTATTCAGTGGCCATGGGTAACGCCTGTCAGGCACTGAAGGACAAGGCAGATTATGTGGCAGAAAAAAATGTGGACGACGGCATTTACAAGGCCTGCCTGGAGCACGGCTGGTTTGAGCCGGTTCAGTAGGGTAAGCCTGCCTGCCCATAAAAATGGGTTGTTTTAAACCGCATATTGCGCTATAATAAACAGGTGAATAATGAGTGATCTTCGGGGCGGGGTGAGATTCCCGACCGGCGGTAAAGCCCGCGAGCCTTTTGGCATGATCCGGTGAGATTCCGGAGCCGACAGTAAAGTCTGGATGGAAGAAGAATCATGATATGGCAAAAGAAAAGGGCCTTTGCCCTTTGTTCTTTGTGTGATTATCTGTGTGATCATCGATCCCCGAAGTCCTTCGGGGATTTTCTATTTTATAGAGTGTATAGAGAAAGGAAGAAAGAAAAATGGCAAAGTATTATCTTGGATTTGACGCAGGTACCCAGAGTGTGAAGGTTGCAGTTTATGATGAGAACAATGCGTGCATCGTTCAGTCCTCTGCACCGACCACGATCAACTATCCCAAGCCGGACTGGGTAAGCATGGATTGTGATGAATACCTGGCTCTGACGATCAAGGGGATGAAAGAATGTGCGGATCAGATGAAGGAAAAAGGCCTGGATCTGACTGCGGTCCGCTCCATCATGGGAGACGGCATCATCTGCGGGATCTGCGGCGTTGATGAGGAAGGAAATGCGATCACACCCTATGTGAATTATCTGGATTCCCGAACCAAGGAAGATGTGGACCTGGTAAACAGTTGGGGCCTGGACATCTGGCAGAAGGAGACCGGAAACCCGGAGGCCAACTGCATGTTCCCGGCTATGTTTGCCCGCTGGTTCCTTAATAATATAGAAGGCTTCGCTGAGAAGGGAGTAAAGTTTATCCACAATGCTCCCTATGTGCTGGCTCATCTGGCAGGTCTGAAAGCGAAGGATATGTTTATCGACTGGGGCGCTATGTCCGGCTGGGGCCTTGGCTACAAGGTCGAGGAGAAATGCTGGTCCGCAGAGCAGCTGAAGCTGCTGGGGATCCCGGAATCCATGATGCCAAAGATCAGGAAACCCTGGGATATCGTAGGCTATCTGACAGAAGAGATTGCCGCCGCTACCGGTTTCCCTGCAGGCATTCCGGTCTGCGCCGGCGCCGGTGATACCATGCAGTCCATGATCGGCAGCGGAAACATTGAGGCCGGACAGGCTGTAGATGTGGCCGGAACCTGTTCCATGTTTTGCGTATCAACCAAGGGGATCATCCCGGAACTGTCCAAAGCCGGAACGGGCCTGATCTTCAACAGCGGCTCCCTGCCTGATACCTACTTCTACTGGGGCTACATCAGGACCGGCGGCCTGGCTCTGCGCTGGTACAAGGACAATATCTGCAAGAAGGCGGAAGACGGCAGTTATTACCGTGTTCTGGAGGAGGAATCAAGCAAAGTGCCGGCCGGTTCCAACGGCGTCCTCTTCCTGCCCTATCTGACCGGAGGCAATAATGATATCCAGGATGCGACCGGCTGTTTCCTCAACATGACCATGGATACCGATCAGGCGGTCCTTTGGAGAGCGGTCCTGGAGGCGATCGGCTATGACTATATGGAGATCACAGACCTTTACCGGGCTGCAGGCATTGACTTAAGCCGGATCACCATCACCGAAGGCGGCAGCAGAGACCGTATGTGGAACCAGATGAAGGCGGATATGCTGGACAGCAGGACCGTGACTTTGGAGAATGCAGCGGGTGCTGTCATGACCAACTGCACTTTCGGTGCCTATGCGGTAGGTGATATCGATAATATCACGGAAGCCCTGGAAGGCAGCCTTGTGATCAAGGACCAGTTTGAGCCTGACGAGGCGACCCACGCATTTTATCAGAAGCAGTTTGAACTGAAGAACCAGCTGGTGAAAAAGGATATGGCAGAAGCTTTCCGGACCTTGAAGAAAATGTCCTGCTGAGAGACGTAAGCTAGTGACAATGAGCATTTCTGCCAGGTGTAACTAATGCCAAATGTACGGTATTTTCTTGTTGCGCAATAAAAGGCCAGATGATAAAATATTTTCAAAAGTATGATATCTTTTTGTCAATGCTTTGTGTGTAATAATTCGCAGATGTTACCTGTTGGTTTTGAGTAATCAGACTTAGGAGGTTATTATGGTTACAAATGATGCTACCATCTTAAAGCTGAAACATGAAGTGCTTTATCGTGTGGCGAAACTTACCTTTGAGGGCCGGCTGGACGAGGAGAGGGACCAGATCCCCTACGAGATGATCCCGGGGCCCAAAGCCCAGTACAGATGCTGTATTTACAAGGAGCGGGAGGTAATCCGTCAGAGGATCAACCTGGCGGAGGGCAAAGCGCCGACCGGAGAGCAGCCGAAGACCAGAATCAAACGGAAGATCGTTTACGTAATCCCTTCCGCATGTGAGGAGTGTCCGATCTCCAGATACACAGTTACTGACAACTGCCAGAACTGTATGGGAAAGGCCTGCTATAATTCCTGTAAATTCGGTGCGATCACCATCGGTATGCACCGGGCTTACATTGACCCGTCCAAGTGTCGTGAGTGCGGCATGTGTTCCCAGGCCTGCCCTTATAATGCAATCGCGGACCTGCCCCGTCCCTGCCGTAAGAGCTGTCCGGTAGATGCTCTGGTTGTTGATCCGGAGACCGGC
>CAMOYC010000105.1 GCA_946629665.1 uncultured Lachnospiraceae bacterium | reverse complement strand
AGTGTTTATACTTCCCGCAAGGTCTTTCTATTCAGTCATACCTTTTCATCATAGTAAAAATAGGAGCTGATTGCAAGCTTTTTGAAAGATTCTATTAAATATCAAAAAACTACTCTTCTTCAGTATGTCGGGGCTGTGTTCTCTCTCGGACCATATCATAGCCCTTGGCTCCACGATCGCAACATGGCAGCGGGTCTGATACCAGGCTGCTGGACTTTTCCCTCATTAATAAAAACGGCAGAATCCCATGTATCTACACATGAAATCCTGCCGCTTGGGGAAATGTATTTTTTCTATTCTACAACTGTAGTAAACTCATCCCAGGGAATCGCCACCGGGGCACCACGGTTGATGATCTCATCCACATGCATCAGAAGAGGATAGTCTTCCAGACGAACGCGTCCTCTCTCAGCCAGCTTTCTTACCGCCCTGGCTGTTCTGGTAGCGATCACGATGGATTCCAGGGTCACACCTGCCAGTTCTTCCATAGCCTGGTCGAAAGTTAAGCCTCTGCCAAGAAGGGTTCCGATCTTTCTGGTCCGGCCGCCAAATACGGTAACATAGAGATCTCCGGCTCCGTGGATAATATTCTCAGGGCCTCCGCCGATCAGCTCTAAAAGCTGCATCATCTCTTTCACACCCTGGCCGAACAGAGCTGCCTGGGAGTTGTAATGAACTGCCCCGATCTTTCCGTCTCTCTTCTCAGCCAGACCGACTGCCAAGGAAACTCCCAGCGCGTAGGCGTTCTTCATAGCAACCGCACATTCCACGCCAACCACATCTGTGGAAAGACTGATGTGATAATAGTCGTTAGCCAGGAGGGACTTGATATAACGAAGAGTCTCCATATCCTTGCCGCAGAAAGCTACATGGCTGTCATCGTGGTCTGCCAGCTCATAGCTGGTGCAGGGACCACCGATCGCATTGAAATTAAGATGCTTGCCTTCCGGCTGTCTCTGTTCGAAGATATGAGGATAGGGAACCAGGGTTCCGTCTTCCAGATCTACCATACCCTTGGTTACAGTTAACAGGGGTACATCTTCCGACAGGACCGGGAGGATCTCATCACAGAACCAGTCAAGTCCGAAACTGCTGACACCGCCAAGGACCAGATCTGCTCCCTCCAGTGCTTCGGAAAGTTCCTCGATCTGATAATACTTGATTCCGTCATGTAAAGTTCTCTTCAATGTAATATGGTAATTATCTTTTCTTAATCCGTCGATGATTTCCCGATCTAAAGGGGATCCTACCAGTCTCACTTCATGGCCGTTCTCAAAAGCCGGGAAAGTGATCGCCGAGTTCATCTGACCTGCACAAACAAATGTAATAACGCTCATTATAATTCCTCCTCTGATTCCTTTTATATCATTCTTTTGATCAATCATTAACCTCTATGGACACTTTACCACGTAAAAAAACAAAAATCAATAGTAAAATGAAATATTTTTTAATTTTTTCCTGTTATATACGTATAAACTGAAAATATTTTCATTTTTATCCTTTTTTCTATTGACCCGGTCCCCTTCCTGGGTTACAATAAGCACATGAATAAAATGAAATTATTACAGATGCTTCGCATCACAGAAAAGTATTATATCCGTCATATGAGTCAGAAGGACATCGCCCTGCAGGAGAACATTTCGGTTCCTACCGTCAGCCGCATGATCAGCCGTGCCATGGAATCCGGCTATGTGAACATAACCATAGATTACAGCTTTTTAACGGAGACGGAGCTGGCGGAAGAACTTCGTATAAAATATGGTCTTGACCAGGTGACGATCGTCCCGGTCGTGATACCGGAGGCGCCTGCCATTCTTCTTGACACCTGCAAAGCTGCTGCCACACACCTAGCATCGGCCCTCACTTCCGGCTCCATCATCGGCACTGCCTGGGGGAACACCATGAAGTGCCTGGCTTCCTGTATCGAGCCCATGGACATAGACCGGATCAAGGTCGTCGAACTCAACGGCCGGTGTGCGGATGCCGCCGCTGCCCAGGGTGCAGATGATATGGTACATGCCCTGATCTCCGCAACGGGCGGACAGGGCTATATGATCCCCGCACCGGTTGTGGTGGATGACAGCCGGACCGCAGAGATGCTCCGCAATGATTCCGGGATCCGGTCTGTTCTTCAGATGGCTGAAAGCTGCGACGTTGCGATATTCAGCACCGGTATCCTCAGCCGGGATTCCATCATGGCCCGGTCAGGCTTCCTGGACAAGGGCATGTATGAACTGCTGAAGGAAAAAGGCGCGGTCGGAGATATTGCTTCCGGCTATTTTGACTTCGAAGGGAATATTGTAGATTCGGAATTAGAAGAGAGAAGGATCAGTCTGCCTCTGACGGCATTCCGGGCAATCCCCTCAAAGATCTGTGTTGCTTCAGGGAAAGAAAAGGCAAAGGTTTTAAGAGGCGCTATCAAGGGAGGTTTTATAGACAGTCTCATTGCAGATGAGGAACTGGGCCGGGCGCTGCTCTTGCTGGGATAATCTTCTTTAGACAAAGGAGACAGAGAACTGTCCTCTGTCTCCAAAAAAGTAGAGCGGCCGCTTATGCGGCCGCCCTGGAGGAAGGTTGCTAAAAATGAAACTTTACTTTGGTTACATAGGCTTAGTTGAAAAGTTAATGGAGTAGAATGGGTTTTGTTCAAGGCATTACTTTATATCAATCAGCTTTCTTGCTTCCACCGTCTCCTTTGGTGCAGTTTTCGGTACGGTGATCTCAAGGATGCCATCCTTGAAAGCTGCATGGATATCTTCCTGTTTTACATGGTCTCCTACGAAGAAGCTTCTCTGGCTCTTGCCGGTGTACCGCTCTCTGCGGATATATTTGCCTTCTTCGTCCTTGCTGTCATTACTGTGATTCTGCTGAGCAGTGATGATCAGATACCCGTCTTTCAGCTCAGCCTGGATGTCTTCCTTGGCTATGCCGGGCACCTCAACCTCTAATCGGTAATGATCCTCTTCTTCTTTCACATCTGTCTTCATTACGGAGTGAAGCGGCCTGCCAAAACTTCCGGTAGCCGGAAACATATCCTCAAAGAAATCATCCATGAAATTACTTCTAAAAATACTTGGTGTTAACATTAGGCTCAACCCCTTTCCTTTGTTCTACATGTACTATAGCACTTATTATTAGCCACGTCAAGTGTTGAGTGCTAATTTTTTAAAAAAAGAAATCCGCAGCTTCTTATTACAGAAACTGCGGTCACATCTTTGATCCTTCTATAATAATTGTCAGATTAAAACCGTGCGGCCGGCTTTGTATGCCTGCCAACAGACGGTACCTCTGCAGTTAGCTCGAACCAGGCACCCTCACGGCACACAGGATGGTCCTCTTAGTGCTGCTTCGTTCCCGACCTGACACGGTTCGAAGAGTCCTGTTGCGCGAGACCCAATTGTCAACACCACTTACAAAGGGCGGCTCCATCAGTAGGTCATCCGAGGCCGGCCATCACTCCTGCTATAGCGGATTGCAGGTACAGGACGCCGCTAACTCCCCAGCTGCACGGTAACTAAGAGTATATAATATTTATAAAAAAATGTCAAACTTTAAATTTCTTCTTCCAGCTTCTTTGCTTTTTTCTCTTCCTTAAGCCTCACTCGAAGTTTTTTAAAAAAGCTTTTCAACATTTCAGAGCATTCTTCTTCTAAGACGCCCCTCTCCACTTCCACCTGGTGGTTAAACTCTTTCATATTAAGAAGATTCAGGATCGACCCCGCACATCCTGCCTTGGGATTCATGCATCCGATAACGATCCGGTCCACTCTGGCCTGCAGAATCGCTCCCGAACACATCTGGCAGGGCTCCAGAGTGATGTACATGGTACAACCTTCCAGCCGCCAGTCGCCAATCTTCTTGCAGGCTTTCCGCATCGCAGCCAGTTCCGCGTGGGCCAGCACCGTCTTCTCTTTGTTTCTCCGGTTATAGCCTCGGGCGATGATCTTTCCCTCGTAGACGATCACACAGCCGATCGGCACATCTCCGATCGCTTCCGCCTTCCTGGCCTGACGGATTGCCTCCTTCATATACCGTTCATCTTCTGTATATTTACGCATTTTCTTCTCCCAGAAGGTCGGACAGCTTCGCAAAGTCTTCAAGAGTCAGCTTCTCTCCCCGGATGGTCGCAGGATAGCCCATCTGTTCCAGGGCAGCAACTGTCCGGGCCTTTTCAATATGGAGCTCCGGTGAATTATATAGCCCGTTTTGCAGCGTTTTCCGGCGCTGGTTAAAGGAAGCCCGGATGATCCGGAACATGAATTCCTCATCTTTTACCTTGACCGGAGGCTGGTCATGCCGGGTCAGACGGATTACCGCAGACCCTACTGCAGGCCTGGGGATAAAACAGTTGGGGGGCACATAGGCCACAATGTAGGGCTCCGCATAATACCGGACCGCAAGCGACAGCGCTCCGTAGTCCTTGGTGCCCGGTCCTTCCTGCATCCGCTCAGCTACTTCCTTCTGGACCATGACGGTGATGGAGTGAAGCGGGACGCTCTTCTCCAGCAGGGCCATGATGATCGGGGTAGTAATATAATAAGGAAGGTTTGCTACCACCTTGATCGGTCGGCCGCCATTTTCTTCTTCCGCGAGCTTGCGGATGTCGACCTTCATGATATCTGCGTTCATGATCGTGACATTATCATAGTCCTTTAAGGTATATTCTAGGATCGGGATCAGCTGGCGGTCGATCTCCACAGCACAGACTTTTCCCGCTGCCTCCGCCAGATACTGGGTCATGGTCCCGATCCCCGGCCCGATCTCCAGAACAAAATCATCCGGCCCGATCTCGGCTGCATCGACTATTTTCTCCAGAACGTGCTCATCGATCAGGAAATTCTGGCCGTATTTCTTCTGGAGCCGGACGTTGTATCTTTGCAATATAGCAATGGTTTCCTGAGGGTTTCCCAGTTTCGCCATATGGTTTCCTCCTGTTTTTCTTATCCCGGTCAGACGGGAAGCCGGTAAACACGGCAGGCGTTTTCCCAGGTGACTTCTTCCACCTTCTCCGGGCTGCAGCCTTTTATCTCTGCAATCTTCTCTATGATCAGCGGCAGGTAGAGGGAAGAATTCCTTTTGCCGCGATAGGGGACCGGCGCCAGATACGGACAGTCCGTCTCCACCACGATCGCCTCAAGGGGCGTGCTTTCTACTACTTCCTTCAGCACCCGGCTGTTCTTAAAGGTGACAACGCCGCCGACACCGATATAATAACCAAGTTTTACATATTCCTTTGCGATCTCCTTTGAAGCAGAAAAACAATGGATGATCCCGCCGGTTGTCCCGGCATGTTCCCCCTTCATGATATCAAAGGTATCCTTGACCGCATCCCGGCTGTGGATCACAACCGGCAGGTTTTCCTCGATGGAGAGTTTCAGCTGGCGGATAAACCCTTCTTTCTGGGTCTCCCGGGGCTCCACATCCCAGTGGTAGTCCAGCCCGATCTCGCCGACAGCCACTACCTTCTCCAGACGGCAATAATCCCGAATCATCTGAAACCGTTCTTCTGTCAGGTCTCCGATATGGTCCGGATGCAGACCAACCGCCCCATAGAAATAAGGATATTTTTCAATCAGCTGCAGGGTGTTAAGCAGATCTTTCCAGCTGGCGCTTATATTGACGACCCGGCCGATTCCGGCCTCAGGAAGTGTTGCCAGCAGCTTGTCCCGGTCCTCATCAAATTTACGGTCATTGTAGTGTGCGTGGGTTTCGAAAATCATTTTCTTATCCTTCTCGTGATAAAACAGCATCCGGTTTCCCGGATGCTGCTCGTTTTCTATCCTGTTATCAGCAGATCTCAGCTCCTGAAGGCATATCCTTCTCCGGAACCATGAGGGACAGCTCTCCCTCTTCATTCTCTGCACACAGAAGCATACCCTCAGAGAGGACGCCGGCCAGTTTTGCGGGTTTTAAGTTCACTAAAACCATAACCTTCTTGCCAACCATCTCTTCCGGGCTATAGTGTTTCTTGATACCGGATACGATCTGTTTAACCTGGCTTCCGATCTTCACCTGGGAGCAGAGAAGCTTCTTGGACTTCTTAACCGGCTCGCAGGAGATGATCTCTCCTACCTGGAACTGCATCTTTCCGAACTCGTCAAAAGTAATCTCTTCCTTCGGCTCTATGTCGATTACATCTGCGTCTTCCGGTTCTTCTTCCTTCGGCTCATCGGCTTTCCTTGCAGCATACATTGCGTCAACCTGATCGATCACTTCCTTCATGTCAAGACGCTTGAAGAGGATCTCCGGTTTCTCAGTCACCCTGCTTCCGCTCTCGTAGAGACCGAACATCTCAAGTTCCTCCATGCTGCGATTTCGGGAGTTCAGCTGGCTGAAGATCTTCTCAGCAGTCTGAGGCATGAAGGGCTGCAGCAGGGATGCGCCGATGGTGATCGCCTCCACCAGATTATAGAGTACTGTGGACAGACGCTCCTTCTGCTCCGGATCCTTGCCCAGTACCCAGGGTGTCGTCTCATCGATGTACTTGTTGCATCTCTTAAAGAGATTAAATATATCTGTCAGAGCATCTGCCACACGCAGCTTATCCATATGATCGATGACTGCCTTCTTGGTATCTAAGGCAACATCGATCAGGTCTTTATCAAAACCATCGGTAACGCCGCAGTTTGCAACCACGCCACCGAAATATTTATTGCTCATGGATATGGTCCGGTTGACCAGGTTGCCCAGGGTATTGGCCAGATCGGAATTCAGACGCTCCACAAGAAGTTCCCAGGTGATCACACCATCATTCTCAAAAGGCATCTCGTGAAGAACAAAATATCTTACCGCATCCACGCCGAACATATCTGCAAGATCATCTGCGTAGATTACATTACCCTTGGACTTGCTCATCTTGCCGTCGCCGACCAGCAGCCAGGGATGGCCAAATACCTGCTT
>CAMOYC010000104.1 GCA_946629665.1 uncultured Lachnospiraceae bacterium | reverse complement strand
GGACCAGCATCAAACCGGGGACTCCGACCAGATAGCCATACAGATAACCATACATGTGAGGATTCAGTTCCGGATGCTTACTCATGGGTACCCCGCAAAAGCGTAATAGTCCAGTCGGAAAGAAAAAACTCAGGATCATCACCAGGATCGCTAAGCCAAGGGCAAGAAAAACGGTGAGATTAAAGACCTCGTTAGCGCCTTCCTTGTCTCCGCTTCCGATATGCTGGGAACAGAGGATTCCGCATCCGGTCGAAAAGAAACCGGCATACACCAGGACCATACTGGAATAAGGCCGCAGCAAAGAAATGCCGGCGTAGACATCAACTCCGAGAAATCTGCTGGTAATCATGCCGTCGATCAGTACGGCAACCACTCCCGTGATCTGTGTAAAGATCATGGCGATCGCCGTCCCTCGGAACATCCTGGATATATTATCCTCTTGAAATTTTTCCTCTCTCTTCAAAAATTTACTGATCATGTCCTGCGCACGGAAATCCCTCTTCCGGCCAAATAGTCTTTCAGTTCATTGATCTCCAGCTCCTTAAAATGGAACAGGGACGCCGCCAGTGCCGCGTCCGCCTTGCCGTCCTCAAAGGCCTCAAAAAAATGCTCTTTGGTTCCCGCTCCGCCGGATGCGATCACAGGGATGGACACGTTCTCGGAGATCGTCCTGGTAAGTTCGATATCATAGCCTGCCTTTGTTCCGTCGCAGTCCATACTGGTGAGAAGGATCTCTCCTGCTCCCAGTCGCTCTGCCCGCATGGCCCACTCAACCGCATCGATCTTCATGTCCACTCTTCCACCGTTCTTAAAGATGTTCCAGCCGCCGTCATCCCTGCGTTTGGCATCGATGGCAACGACCACGCACTGGCTCCCGAACTTGTCGGCTGCCTCGCTGATCAGTTCCGGCCGCATGATCGCTGCGGAATTCACGGAAATCTTATCCGCTCCCTCCCGCAGGATCGCCCTGAAATCTTCCACCGTGCGGATCCCTCCGCCCACAGTGAAAGGAATAAATACATTTTCCGCCACGCGGCGGACCATGTCCACCACGGTATTCCTCGCATCGGAGGAAGCGGTGATGTCCAGAAAGACAAGCTCGTCCGCTCCGGCTTTATCGTAGGCTGCCCCGATCTCCACCGGATCTCCGGCATCGATCAGATTCACAAAATTAACTCCTTTAACGACTCTTCCGCCCGTGACATCCAGGCAGGGAATTATTCTTTTGGTAAACATGGACAACCTCCTACAGATTCATAAAGTTCTCAAGGATCTTCAACCCAACCTCGCTGCTCTTCTCCGGATGGAACTGACAGGCGAAAATATTCTCATGCTCCACAGATGCATGGATCAAAGTACTGTACTCTGTGGTAGCTGCCACATCCTCCGGATCCTCCGCCTCGAGATAGTAGGAATGAACAAAATAAACATAGGGATTCTCTCCGATTCCCTCAAAGAGCCTGGCTCCCTCTTTCACTTTTAAAGAATTCCAGCCCATGTGGGGTATCTTCAGCCCTTCTTTATCCGGTATCCTTTTGATCTTGCCCTTAAGCAGACCCAAACCCTCCACACCGGGAGCCTCATCGCTTGACTCAAACAGGAGCTGCAGGCCCAGGCAGATCCCCAGAAAAGGAACTCCCTGATCAACCACCTGCCGGATCACCCGGTCAAGTCCGTAATCCCTGAGTTTACACATTGCGTCACCAAAGGCACCGACTCCGGGAAGTATCACTTTCTCACTCTGTAAAATGCTCTCCGGATCCCTGGTGATCATCACATCCTGCCCCAGATGAATCAGGGCCTTCTCCACACTCTTTATATTTCCGGCATCATAATCAAGTATTGTAATCAAAATCTCTCTCCTTACCGGGTCCGCATTTTCCCTGCGCACCTGTATTTTTTTGTTATCCTCCCTGCCAATTCAGGGGAATGACAGCATTCTTTTATAATTATACAGGCATGTTCTGTTTTTATCAACTCGTTCTATGGCATAAAAATGCAGGTCCGGACCGGGTTTATCAAGCAAAATGCCTATAAATATGCCTCTTTTCAGTATTTCTTTTGTTAGAATAAAATGTTGATTTTTTAAGCAATATGTTATATCATCATTATGATTTGAGTATATTAATACTGAAAACATGCTACTAAGAATATGATAAAAAGTACATTGAAGGGAGTTTACAGATGAAGTCAACATTAAATGTAGAATTCGGCGGAAACCAGGTTGAGAGTAAAGAGATCCTTGCTAAGGCAAAAGCTGTATGGGTAGACGCTGATGGTCAGGCTCGTAAAGTGAAAGATCTTAAGACAGTGGATCTTTATGTGAAACCGGAAGAGAATGCTGTTTACTATGTTTTTAATGGTGAGGAGACAGGCAGCTTCGCCCTTTACGAATAATCCTTATATACACAGACCAAGATCAAAAGCGCCCCGCTTTCTGAGCGGGACGCTTTTTTATATCCTTTATTCTCTATCCTCTATTCTCTTCCGGATATCCGGCTAGATTCCTTTCATGTCAAGATCGAAATAGAAGTCCACACCGTTCTCGGCATTTATCACACCATAGTCCTTGCCGTGGGCCTTCATAGCCGCAGCGACGATGGAAAGTCCGATTCCGTTTCCGCCATACTCCCTGGTCCTGGCCTTGTCCACCTTGTAGAACTTGATCCACAGTTTATCCAGTTCCTCTTCCGGGATCTGATTTCCTTCATTGTAGACATGGACCCGAAGGTCAGTGCCGATCTTCTCGAACCAGATGCGGACCCTTCCGCCTTCCGGCACATGGTTTCTGGCATTGGACAGATAATTACTGAACACTTCCTCGATCATAAGCTCATCCGCCCAAACCTCCACAGGTCCCTCTTCTTCAAAGTATACTTGTGCATTCTTCCGGGCAAACAGGATCTGAGAAGAATTGATCTTGTTTTCGATCAGCTGGCAGATATCAAACCGCTGGATGTTCAGCTGTTCATTGCCGAATTCAATCTGATTCAGATCCAGCAGTCTGCGGACCATCTCATTCATTTTCTTCGCTTCATCGCAGATCACTTCGCAGTAGAATTCCCGGTCTTCCTCGCTGTCATTGACGTTATCCTGAAGTCCTTCCGCATAACCCTGGATCAGGGCGATGGGAGTCTTCAGCTCATGGCTTACATGGGAAAGGAACTCCTTCCTCATGTCATCAATCTCCTGCTTCTTTTCAATATCCCTCTGCAATTCCAGGTTTGCAGATTTCAGATCCGTGATCGCGGTCTCCAGTTTCTCGGACATTTCATTCATGGATCTGCCCAGTTCGCCCAGCTCGTCTTTTCGTTTCACATCTACCCTGGCGTCGAAGTCCAGATGAGCCATACGGTTGGCCACGTTTGCCATCTTCTTGATCGGTTTTGTGAAACTGGCCGCATAGATGAACATAGTCAGCCAGCCCAATACGATGCCGACCAAACCGATAATACCGATAAAACGGCTGCTGATCGCTGCATTCTCCGCAATACCATCCATGGAAACCCGCATCGCCACGATATATCTGTAATTCTCTCCCAGAAAGCCCATCAGGTAAAGGCCGGTCTGGTCTGTCGTCCGGTCATGTAATTCCTCGATCACATAACCATCCTTGGCAAAGCTGGTTTTCTCCTTCCTGCCAAACATAAATCCCGGGAGTCCAAAAGAAAACCCGCCGCCGGAACTTTCTTTATCCTGGCCGGACCCATCCTGGGAATACCGTTCTGACATGAGGGAAAGGGCCCGGAGCTGGATCAGGGTATGCACAATATGCATGTACTCCCTTCCATGGGTAAACATGTTGTTGTAGAGAGGTTCATTCGCAATAATATAATTATCGTAATTGGCGAAGATCATCTTGATGTTGGTCCTGTTGGATAGTCGATCGACCTCCTCCAGCAGGGATTCCACGGAACTGGAATCTGCGCTGTTGCATTCTGCAACCATGCCCTCCATTCTTTTGTAAGTGTCCTTCAGAAGGCTGCGCTCACTCATCTCATAATAGCTGGCTGAGAAGGTGCTGTTAACAAAGCACATCAGGCCGATGATAAAACTTAATATGAGCATCAGCGCCAAAGCCATCTTAAAACGGATGGACCTTGTCATGTCAAGCCTCCTCATTTACCTCAAACTTATATCCCATGCCCCAGATGGTGACAATGTACTTACCCTTGTCTCCCAGCTTGCTGCGGAGCTTCTTCACATGGGTATCGATTGTTCTCGCAGCACCGAAATAATTATAGTTCCACACATTGTCAAGGATCTTCTCCCTGGACAGGGCAATTCCCTGATTTGTGATAAAATATTGCAGCAATTCAAATTCTTTATAGCTTAACACGACTTCCTTTCCATCCACCCGGACTTCATGAGCCGCTATATCAAGTTCGATACCGCCCGCCTGGATGACCTCACCGGAAGACAGGGAGTTGCTCCTGCGCAGGATCGCTTCCACCCTGGCTACCAGGATCTTCGGTGAGAAGGGCTTGGAGATGTACTCATCCACTCCAAGGTCAAAACCGGTCAGTTCATCATGCTCCTCTCCCTTGGCCGTCAGCATGATGATCGGTACCTGGGAATACTGCCGGATCTCCTTGACCACCTCAAAGCCGTCGATCTTCGGCATCATGACATCACAGATCACAAGATCGATATCCTGATCCCCGAAAAATATATCGAGTGCTTCTTCTCCATCCGCTGCCTCTATCACTTCAAAGTCTTTCTTTTTCAGAAAATCTTTTACCAGTTTTCTCATTCTGCTTTCATCATCAACTACCAGAATTTTTAATTTCTCCATAATGTCTACCTCCTGAGATATAATGATAACTCAATTTTACGAAAAATGTATGAACAAAAGGAAAAATTCTGATGAGAATCATATCCCACCAGAATTCCATCCATCTTTACTTTCTTTTTCTTTTTTTCCTGCCTGCGATCACTATATTATAGATGGCCAGGACAACCTCCCGGACCACGGCAAAAATCGCGAACATCAACAGGAAGCCGGTAATGCCGAATACGACATCCCCCAATTTCATCGTGCCTTCACCGGAGATCATCTGGCCAATCCCGATGGCAAAGGTCATGCCCAGGATAAGGGTAAACACATAGAGGAACGCGATCACGAGCACATGGTTTTTGCTGAGCATTTTAAAAAGAGGGTAAATGATCAGGATCAGCGCCATCCCCAGGATTCCGATCACAAGAAAATGCAGCTGCTTATCCGTAAGATTTTTTTGATCAGAGTCGTTCAGAGTGAGGATATAAGCATGCATCCGGGCGATGAACACGACAAAATTATTCACTAAACTCTCCATAAGTCCGTTCCTCCTAATGATCCCATTTTGTCAGATGATAACGACGGATCAGTCGGATCAGATAGGACCGGTAAGAGCCGGAAGTGCAGTAACCGCCATGCCGTATGATGAAAATCTGCTTTCTGTAGCTCCTGGTCCTGGTGATCCCGCCATAACGGTGGTGGCTTCCGCTCATCGCTCCCAGCAGATAGCGGGAGTGGTCCTCAATGGAATCCTCGATACAGGAATATTTACGGTAACCGGAAGACGTGTTTCGGTGGTCCCAGGCGGACCCGCTCCAGTTGTTGCCAGAGAGATTTCTCTTCATGCCGAAGAGATTATTGCCTCTGACCGCCAGACGGGAATGACCCCACCCACTCTCCAGAATTGCCTGGGAAATGGTAACAGAGGCCAGGATTCCGGTTCTCTTATAATTGTTGCGGGCGATCGGCCCGATCGTTTTAATAAAGTCAGACTTGTCGATCTGGCTGCTGCGGGTAGCAGATTTTTCTATTCCATCCCGGTTTTTGAGATATATCGTAGCCGTGGAATGATCATAACCATATCGCAGGCCAAGATAGAGCGCCGCCTGTCTGGCAGGCACCAGCAGGTCCTTGATTCCGCTTTTTTTAAAGGTTACAAAATAAGGGCGGGCAGAAAGTTTCATGGAGGTCCCATTCACAAAGGCACTCTTTTTATGATTCCGGAAGGTGACTTTCCTTTTCCCGCGCTTCAGAGTTACCCGCTGGGAGTGATCGCTGAGCTTGTACTTAGCCCGGACCGTCGCATCACAGAACAGAGACCTGCAAGGTACATAGACAACGGAACCAATCTTGATGGCCGTCAGGTCACGGGACCGTCTTGCCATAACCCTGACACTGCCGTAACGTACTGAAACCGGCTTTCCGTTCAAATGGGCTGATCTTCCCGCAATCTTAACCGGGATTCTTGCCGCGGCTGCAGGAACGGTTCCCCTGACCATCACTCCAAAAAACAGGATAGTGATCATGGCCATTATCATAATTCGACTTATTTTCATACTCATATCCTCATTCCCGGTCTTCTTCCCGGCCGGGAAAAGCAAGGGTTTTCCCCTCTTCGTAATAAACGTAAAACTCCGCCGGTCCGCTGCGTAATTTGTAGATGCGGTCAAAAACGGGATAGACGATCCCCTCCATCTCCGGATCCATCTGGGAATGAAGAAATGCATCATGTTCCTCATGCTCCCCGTCATTAAATTCCCGGAAAACAAAGGGAAACTTCTCTTTCAGTTCATCCAGTTCTGCCGCAAGACCCCTGCTGCGGAAGAAACGGGCGTAATTATAGACCAGGAAAAGCCTGGACATGGGACGGTATACTTTTCCGTCTCCGGTCATACACACCTTGGGAGCCATTCCGTCATGAGAAAATGCTTCCGCTCCGATCGCATCAAGCTCCTCAAGTCCCTCTTCCCACTCTCCCAGCAGGAGCAGAACTACTGACTGGTAAGCCCGGCGCAGGTTGGCATAGGGCAGGTCATGGGGCACATGGTTGTAACATTTTGTCATCAGCTGGGCATTCCAGTGGCAGTACTCTTCCAGAAGTCCGTCCCGGTCTTCCGGGCCGTCCTGCCGGGTGATATAGCCCCAGAGAAACTGCAGCATATTCTCATAGTTTGCCGCATCCCTGTTATCATAATGAATCCTGCTGATA
>CAMOYC010000103.1 GCA_946629665.1 uncultured Lachnospiraceae bacterium | reverse complement strand
GAGCCGGCCCAAAGGTATCAGAACGGGGCGGAATTAAAGAGAGACTTAGCTTCCCTTAAAAGGGGAGAGCTGAATAATAGGAAAGATTGCAAACAAAATAATAGAAAAAAACACCTTATCACGGCGGCGGTGATGACTGCTGTCATCGGCCTGGCTATCCTGGCAGGACTGTGGATGAGCAGGCCTATTGTTCCAAGGGAGCCCTGTGGTTACGGAGTGAGCTGGATCCTGAAACGGAACGGAACCCTGGAAGTATCCGGCAATGGTATGATGGAGCCTTCTCAGTCAGAGCATTATGCGAAACAGCACATAAAGATGCTGGCTCATCTTGATCGAATCAAAAAACTGGTTGTCAAAGGAAATGTCCGTTATATTGACTTTAATGGCTTGAATCTTCCCAACCTGGAAGAAGCTGTCTTCTCTGAGGGCCTTGACCGAATCAGGCGGGGATCTTTCTCCGAAAAAAAGAATCTGCGCACAGTCATCTTTCAGGGCAGGGATGTTAACCTGGGAGAATATGTTTTCTCCGATTGCAGTAGTCTGACGAAAGTGGTGCTGCCTTCTGAACTGACCAGAATCCCGGAAGGTTGTTTTTGCTGGTGCACCAGTCTGAAAGAACTGACAATCCCCCCCACAGTAAGAGCAATCGGAAGTTCTGCTTTTTGTGGTACGCCCTGGTATAATAGCAGATATGATTCCATGGATTCCCTGATTGTCGGGGACCAGGTTCTTGTCTTCTGGAAGGGAAAGGAAGAAGAACTCTTTCTTGGCAAAGAGGCTGGGATCTCGCATATCGGTGGGAGTGCCTTTTCCCTTAGTTCTGTAAAGAGAATCCGTATGGATGACAGTATTGTTTCTATTGAGGAAAGTGCTTTTTGCGATTCTGCCCTGGAAAATGTGACATTGCCTGAGCATTTATCTAACATTCCTGAACATGCCTTTTCAGGCTGTGAGAATCTGAAAAGTATCGTTCTGCCCGATTCTGTAAAAAGAATTAATGACCAGGCTTTCTGGGGCTGTCTCGCTTTGAAAGAAGTGACGATTCCCTCCGGCCTGGAATCGATCGGATGGCAGGTCTTTGATGAGACACCCTATAAAAAAATGCATACGGACAAAGAAGGTTTCACAGTGGTTGATGATTTTCTTGTAGATTACATCGGCAATGAAAAGGATCTCGTAATACCGGACAATCTGGGAATTAGCCGGATCAGTGACTGTTTTCTGAAACAGAATCAGCGGATCAGAAGCCTGACTTTCCCGAAAGGCCTGAAAACCATTGGGGAAAAAGTTTGTTTTATGTGCCCGCAGCTGGATAGTATTTCTTTTCCGGAGAGCCTTAAAGAAGTTGGAGCAGGTTCTTTTAGAGAAACCCTGTGGTGGATAAAACGGGAGGAAGAGCCATATATTATTATCAATGATATTCTTTTGTATTGTAATAGTAAAGCCAGGAATATCGTTATCCCGGAGGATCTTCATCTGACAAGAATAGCAGGAGAAGCCTTTCATGGATCAAACCTTGAGGAGATAAGTATCCCTCCCGGAATCCTTGAAATAGATGAAAATGCATTCAATGACTGTGAGCAGCTTCGGAAGGTAAACCTGCCTGGTTCATGGACAGAAGAGGAGATTAGAAAGTGCTTTTACGGGACCCTATGGTACTACCTGAGACAATGAAAGATGTCTATATTCGAATGGAATGCCTGCAGGATCTGCGGACCTGGCTGCAGTTTCATGTTTTGAGCAGAGCAGATGTGATTCGGATGATGGCCTCCTTATGTGAAACCTTGGCAGAATTTGAGAAAAAAGGGGTTCTGCACCGGGATATCAAGCCGGAGAACATTCTGATCGATGAAGAGGGAAACCCTCGATTGGGGGATTTTGGATCTGCGGGCATGGATTATGATGAAAAGGAAGAGGACGATCTGCCAAACCGGGGGACTCCGGCTTATATGGCACCGGAAGTCTATCGAGGGGTCCCCTATGGTCATCAGGCGGATCTTTACAGTCTGGGTATGGTTTTTTATGAGATCATGAATGATGGCAGGGCTCCTTTTACAGATCCCAATAAGCAGATTCTGAGCTCTGCGGACATAAGAGAGGCGTCCTGCAGAAGGCTTAGAGGAGAAAAACTGCCCCTGCCTGTCCTTGCGGAGGATGCATTCGGCAGGATCTTAGTGAAAGTCTGCGATCCGGATTCGCAGAATCGATACTCATCAGCCGAGGAATTAAAAGAAGACCTTGCTTTACTCCTGGGACAAAACACATTGATACGGGAAGCAGATTCCGGAGCAGAAAACGGAAACTCGGGTCTTGTCATATGGATATATATCCTGGGCGGTCTAACCTTGCTGGCCGGCCTGGCCTTCGCCATTTATACCGGATTCTTTTCTGTAACAAACCGGGTCCAAGTTGGGCCTTATGCCTTTGCTGGCATGCGCAGGGACGGTACCCTGGTGATATCAGGCAGGGGACCGGTCTATTGTAACAGCACGGTATATCCGACCAATCCGACCAATCGAAAGAAGGAAATCATAAAGACCGAAGCGACTGATACGGATTGGTGTGACAAATATAATTATGAGACCATGTTTTCGTCTGCCAGAAAAATACTGGTGGAGGGAGGAATCAGTAGTATCGACCTGGATGGTACAGGTTATAGTGGCTCGGCCCATTTTCCCCTGGTGGAAGAAATCATTCTTGAAGAGGGAGTAATAAGAATTGCGGATAAATCATTCGCGGGTATGTCTTCTTTAAAAAGGATCCGTTTTCCTGAAAGCCTGGAAGAGATTGGAGATAAGGCCTTTCAAGCTTGTGATTCTCTTCGGGAAATCTATCTTCCCGATCATCTGCATACAATCGGAAACGATGCATTTTCTTACTGTCAAATTCTGGAAACTGTGTCCTTACCTGAGAATGTTAGAGAATTCGGAGAGGGAGCATTTGAAGATACCCCATGGCTGGAAAAGGCGGATCCGGACAAGGATTATCTGGTTGCTAACCATATTCTGTTCTCATATCGTGGATCTGAGGAAGAACTCCTTCTTTCGGATGAAATGGGAATACAAAGGATAGGGGCCGGGGCTTTTGAGAATAATAGCAGAATAAAAAGGATTTCTTTGCCGGATACAGTGAAGACAATTGACCAAAGAGCCTTTGCCGGATGCAGCAGCCTGGAAGCAATCCGGCTTCCACGCCAGCTGAAAGCATTGCCGGATCAGGCATTTGAACAGTGTTCTTCTCTTGCAGAGGTGAACCTACCTTTAGGGCTGGAATCCATTGGAAAGGAAACGTTTTTGAATTGTTCTTCTCTGGAGAACATGTCCATTCCCTCCACATTATCTTTTATAGGAACGCAGGCTTTTTCCGGGTCCCCCTTTTTAGACAAGCAGATAAGAGACGATTATATTGTTATAAATGGGATCCTTCTGGAGTATAATGGATCAGATCATAATCTTAGTCTTCCTGAAGATCTGAATCTGACCGGAATTGCAGGCATGGCCTTTGCCGGCTGCAAACAGCTCAAATCAATCAATCTTACGGAGGGTGTTCAATGGCTTGGTGAAAACTGCTTTTTTGATTGCACTGATCTGAAAGATATATACTTTCCGGAGAGCCTTAAGAGGATAGACAGCGGTATCGATGCATTTACAGATACAAGATGGTATCAGGACAAGGTGGCTCAGAATCCCAATATGATTGTTGTCAACCACATTCTTCTTTACTATAACACTACCAATAATATTAAAGACGGAATGATAAGCATACCGGAGAATCTGGAGATTAGCAGTCTTGCTGAAGGATGTCTGTGGTTTCGATCCTACGTAAAGGAGATTCGGATTCCAGCTCAAATTACGGATATTTCCCCGAGAATCCTAAACAACACAGAGGATAGTGAATTCATCAAGACGGAGAAAACCAATGTCAGAAGAATCCAGCTTCCGGATGGCATGTCAGAAAAAGAGATTAAGCAGGCCTTTGGGGATACCTTATGGTATGTACTAAGAGAGTATGAAAAGACGATGAATCAGGAAGAAGGGACAGAGGATCTTCAAAAATGAAAGCAGATCGATATTTGACAAAGAAACATTTTCTTATAGTTGCAGGTTGGATGCTATTATGTGTTTTCTTCTTTCCTGTCAAGACCAGGGCTGCTGCCTTTGTGGTGAAAAAAGGCTACGAGGACCAGTCTCTGTCAGAATATGAGACTTGTTTAACTGTGACGTCGGAGGATATCACATCTGGGAAAATCTCCTTTGACAGTGGCAGACTGCCGGTGTTTCTCGGAGACCGCTGGCAGCTGTGCTGGATGCACAGCTGTTCCATTCAGAATCTGATTAATGCAAGCGGATTCGAAAACTACACTTTAATAAGAGAAGTGAATCTCGATAATAAAATGACGCTGACCGGTGATGAAATCAATGATTCTTCCGACAGGGCCTATAATGTGGAAGCATCCGCAGCCATGTATTACGATGAAGACGGTACTTTAAAAATAAGGGATGATGCAGAACTGTATACTTACTGGGTTTCACAGGAATTGGCACTTTTTTATGAGCCGGAAGAGATTCCAATCGGAGTTCATATGGATTCCTATTATGATTCCGGTGTGATCGGCCCGAAATGGGGGGAATTCTACCGCAGGGCATCCACGCCATCCATTGTGGAGGCCTGCCTGGAAAGGGGGCTTACCCTTTTCTACGGCCAGCTTGATGTCTTTGATATAAACCGTCCCATCGAAGGAATCCATGTCATGTACGTGACCCTGAAAGGGGATAAACCCGCAGCCGGAGAAGGTAGCGGAGGCAAGGATGGTAAAGCAGCCAGCAATTCCGGTGCCGGGAAAGACAGCCAGACTCAATCAAAGACCAAAAAAACAGTAACGAAAAAGACAACGACCCAAACAACAAGCGGGGCGGTCAAGACAAGCTCAAAAAAGAAAACAAAAAGTACAGGAACAACTGCATCAAAAAAGACAACAAATGAGTCAACAAATAAGACAACAAAAGCAAGTTCGTCCAATACGACGCAATACTCCTCTGCAGGTACTTCATCGGCGACAAATCCCGGTGCTGCTGCTCCTGCTCCAACCGGACAATCTGCAAAAGCAGACAAAGGGATAGAGGAGGAAGACAATGAGGAAGAGAAGGAAGATAATGGGGAAGAGAAGAAAGATGACAAGACCGGTGTCTCGGGAGGGGCTAAAGAGCTTCGCACCTACACTTTAAAAGATCCGCTGAAAACGGATGATAGTCAATCAGCGATGTCAGCGATGGATCCGGATCCTAAAGTGTTCCCTCTGCTCCTTATATGTATGCTGGCAGGAGCAGGGTTCTGTATCCTGAGGTTCCGAAGCCAGTTAGGACAGACTGTGATGCTGCTGCCAGGACGCAGAAGAAAGGAAGGGAGACTATGAACCGAATCATACATACCATATCTGCCGCAATGGAAAGACCGGTGATTGTTCTTCTGATCTGCCTGATTGGAATAACCGCCATACTGGCAGGCTTTCTGCTGGCCGAATACTTTACAGAACACAGACACCTGCATGTGGCCTTGCCTGCACTGTTGGACCGGCTCAAGGCGGCACAGGAGGGGGAAGAAGCAGACATAGAGATGGAGAAGGTGATCCGAAAAGCAGGTCTTTTTCCCAGACAAAGGGACAAGCTGCTTGAACTGATACATCACCCCGATTACACTGACTTTATGCGGGAATCTCTGGCAGTCCGGCTGCTCCAGGAAGAACAGGAATATTATGATAAGAGACTGCTGGTCACTGACCTGATCGCCAAGATCGCTCCCATGCTGGGTCTGCTGGGAACCCTGATTCCCTTAGGCCCCGGGATCATAGCCTTCGGGCAAGGTGATACAGCAACCCTGTCAGGCTCCCTGCTCACAGCCTTCGATACTACTGTGGTCGGCCTGATCTGCGCTGCTCTTGCCATGATCATATCTGCTGTTCGTAATTTGTGGTATCGGGACTATCTTTCAATCTTTGAAACCCTGATGGAATGTATTCTGGAACTGGAGAAAAACGATGCGTAGAAGATATGGGACCGGGCGGCTCCGGTCGGCCCGAAGGGAATATACAAGAGAAGATATCAATCCCCTGACCAGCCTGGTTAACCTGACAGACGCTATGCTGGTATTGGCGGTGGGGGTTATGATCGCCGTGGTGATCGGCTGGAACGTGGACATCAGGAAAGTCGGCAGTGACACCCGGATCGAGACCATACAGAGCGAAGACCTGGAGACGGTAGATCCGGGAGAGCTTCAGGAAGGCCAAAGTGAGCTGGAGGAAGTGGGAACGTTGTTGTATGATAAAACAACCGGGACCTACTATGTGGTTGAATAGAAGATGTGGAATGGGTACCCATTTCTTTCTAAAAAAAAATCAATTCAGTTATGATTTATCTTTGTGATAACCAAAAAGAAAATCTGACTGGAGGTAATAGTATTATGGGTACTGAGAAGAAAATAAAAGAAAAAACCCCGATAAAATCTGCCATAAAAAATAACAAAGGAATCATCATAGGTATTGTCGCCCTTATAGGGATCTTAGTTTTTGGTCCGGATCTTATCAGAGCTATCCCTAAAGAAAATGATAATGTTGATTATTTTGCAGAGGTTGCATGTCGGTATAAGGACTGTGAAAAGCTGGATGATGAGATCATGGTATGCTTTTACAGGGAGGAGGAAGAAGAGGACGAGATATGTGCTCTGATCACTATTAACAACAAGGGGCAGTCCGGCAACCTGACAGCGTATCTGGAACCCGGTACCTATTATGCTGCGAATGGTTTGTATGATGGTTATATAGAGTTTGAGATTAAAGATGCAAGTGAAGAGTATGTTTTGGAAATTGATTGTAATGATGGTACCATGGAAATAAAGAAATATGACTTAGCCCGCATATATTGTAATCATGCCAATTATGAGGATTTTGAAAAAGTGACTGGCGCATTCTCGTGATTTTAATCGTGAGTAAGCCCGTCTA
>CAMOYC010000102.1 GCA_946629665.1 uncultured Lachnospiraceae bacterium | reverse complement strand
TTGTTCAGGATCGGCATCAGGAAGTCACGGGTCTGGGTATTACCACGCATAAGTGCATCAGCACTTCCCGCATTCACCATCTCGATCGCGTACTGCACAACGTTGGTGTCATCGGTTACGGGCTGCAGGTCATACTTGCGGTCAGCCAGGCCAAGACGGTCAAGCATCTCCTTGATCTTTCCATAGTTACCGATCAGGATCGGCTTTATAAATCCTTTCTCCTGGGCATCAAAAGCACCCAGAAGTATATTCTCAACATCCGCGCCGGCGATCGCTACGCGCAGAGGCTTTTTCAGCTGCATGGCAAGCTCTTCTACAGTTGCAAAATCATTAGCGTATCCTTCGCTCATGAATATCCTCCTTTAAGATTACTCAGTGGTCTAACTGATTATTAACACAGGTTTACATGGGCAGCATCTTCCGGTTATGAAGATGCCGCCGTACCCTCTATGATACATTTTTCAGCTTAATACGTCAAATACTAATGAGCTCTCCCTGCTAAAAATGAAGGGATCGCATTCTATCTGATCAGATGAGGCCGCCAAACTGAAGGAACAGAGGCGCAAATACGAGAGCAACTACTGTCATCAGCTTGATCAGGATGTTGATGGACGGACCTGATGTATCTTTAAAAGGATCACCTACTGTATCACCAACAACTGCTGCATGATGAGCTTCACTGCCCTTGCCGCCATGGTGTCCGTCTTCGATATATTTCTTCGCGTTATCCCATGCACCACCGGAGTTGGACATGAAGATTGCCAGCATAACACCGGTAACCAGGGCACCGGCAAGAAGTCCGCCGAGAGCGGTCGGTCCAAGGAGGAAACCAACTACCAGGGGAGCTACTACTGCCATGATACCGGGGATCAGCATCTCACGCAGGGCTGCATGAGTGGAAATAGCTACACAGGAAGTATAATCCGGCTTTCCGGTTCCTTCCAGGATACCATCGATGGTACGGAACTGACGTCTTACTTCCTCGATCATAGAATGCGCTGCCTTGGAAACGGAATCCATGGTCCATGCAGAAAACAGGAAAGGAAGCATACCGCCGATAAACAGACCAACGATTACTTTATAGTCAAGGAGGTCAATGCCTGCTTTAAAGAGACCTACTGCCTGAGCGTAGGATACGAACAGTGCCAGTGCAGTCAGGGCTGCGGAACCGATGGCGAAACCTTTACCCATCGCTGCAGTTGTGTTACCTACGGCATCCAGCTTATCTGTGATCTTACGAACCTTGCCGGGCAGGTGGGACATTTCCGCAATACCACCCGCATTATCTGCGATCGGACCATAGGCATCAACCGCTACGGTGACACCGGTGGTGGAAAGCATGCCGACTGCGGCAAGAGCAATACCGTAAAGGCCGCTGAACTTGAAAGCGCCGATAATACCTACGGCGATCAGAAGGATCGGGATTGCAGTGGACTGCATACCAACAGCGATACCGCTGATCACAGTCGTAGCAGGACCTGTCTCTGACTGCTCTGCAATCTTCTTTACAAAACGGTAATCTCCGGAAGTGTAAACCTCAGTGATGTAACCGATGGCAAGACCGACTACAAGACCGAAGATGATGGAGATCGCCGGATTAAAGGTTCCAAAGAAAAGGTTACTGAGCAGTACAGAACCGATCACAACAACGACAGCTGCGGAATAGCTTCCGTATTTCAGAGCTTTATGAGGACTGGAGTTCTCATCGCCTTTTACAAAGAAGCTTCCTATAATAGAAGCAAGGATACCAAGTGCAGCGATCAGCAGCGGGAAGATTGCTCCGCTGGCCTGGAAGCTGACAACACCTAAAGTGATGGCAGAAACGATCGATCCGACATAGGACTCAAAAAGGTCCGCACCCATTCCGGCTACGTCACCGACATTGTCACCTACATTATCTGCGATAACGGCAGGGTTACGGGGATCATCCTCGGGGATACCGGCCTCTACCTTACCAACAAGGTCAGCGCCCACATCGGCTGCCTTGGTGTAGATACCGCCACCCACACGGGCAAAAAGAGCGATGGAAGAAGCACCCAGAGAAAATCCGGATAACACATCGGGATTGCCGGTTACGATATAGATCACGCTGGCTCCGAACAGACCGAAACCAACCACGCACATTCCCATAACAGCTCCACCGGAAAAGGCGATGGAGAGAGCCTTATTCATACCATGGTCCTTAGCTGCAGCTGCTGTACGAACGTTGGCTTTTGTGGCGATATCCATGCCAAGATAGCCGGCGATCGTTGAAAACAGTGCTCCTACCAGGAAACAAACTGCGGTCGTCCAGTTGATTCCAAGACCGATCAGGACAAATAAAACAGCTACAAATACTACAAGAATTCTGTACTCGGCCATCAGGAAAGCCTTGGCTCCCTCATGAATGAAACCTGCTATCTCCTTCATGCGATCGGTTCCTGGATCCTGAACAGAAACTTTTTTGATCAGGAAAAAAGCATAGAGCAGGGCGCAAACACCGAGTACCGGTGCTACATACAACATCTGGTTCATAAATTACCTCCTTGAACATAATATTCGATGTTTTCATTGCGGGGAAAATAACTATGTGCGATCTTGTAAAATCGTAAGTTTTCCCCAATAATGTCATTCATATTATCTATTATTTTGCTTTTGTTTGTAAATGGTTTTTATTGCCATAAACAACATATTATTATCATATCTATAGTATAGAAACTAATAAAATTCAAAATATTCCACAATATTTTGGCATATACCTTGGTTTGCCTAAGAAATTCTTGTGATTCCGACTTTCTTTTCCTGATTTTTTATTTTCATTCGAAATCACTTTTTACACAAAGACAAAAGCCATCCTCTTCCCTGCCTGCATCAGTCGGAAAAAGGACAGCTTTTATACCACTTAAACAAGAAATAATGAAACAAGAACAAATAAACTTAGATCTGATCGGGATTATTGAGAGCAAACCGGACCGCATCGACAAAGGCGGCTTTAGCCGACCGGCAGGCTGACTCCGTTCCCGCCAGCACCGCTCCGCAGGAGTTCGCATTGGAAGGAGGAGCCCAGTACTTGACCATCCTGGTATCTCCTGCCTTTAAGGCTTTGTCCAGGGCATAGGCTGATTCTGTCGGCGGTCCGATCAGGTAGGCGTAGGAAGTCCCCTCTTCTATATTACACCACTCGCCGAAATACTTGCCGACTCTGGGAACCACATCCACGTAATAGCTGGTTTCCGGATCTCCGTCAAAACAATATAAACCGGAGCGTCTCTCAATATAGTCTTTCGCATATTGAAGACCGCTCTTAACATCCGCCACCCTTGGACCGGACAGCAGGACCATGATACTTCCGCCGTTTTTACTCCAGGAAGATCCCTCGCCGCCATAGAAGGTTTTTGCATGCAGCACCTTCACATTCGCTTTCTTTGTGGCATCGTCCGCTGCCAGATAAGCTACATCATCATTATCCGTACAAAAGAATCCGGCACTCTGATGGTCTTCAGGCATATGATAGGCCTTTGCAAATTCCGGAGAAACATGGGCGATCAGTCTCATAGAAAGAAGCTTTACTTCAATTTTCTCTTCTCTTTGATATCTCATCTGTATTACCCCCTGGTTCCAACTCTTAAGAAACTATCTTCATCATAACATCATTTTTTTATACTGTAAATGAAGATTCCGACACGATTCCAAAGAAAATGTACAAAAATAAATGTTATTTATATAAATACACTGGATTTTTTATTATTTTATGTTATAATTAATAAGAAAAGCAGGAAAGAAGAATTTCAGACAGGAAAAGGGGGCAGACATATCATGTTCTCCAGGAAAGACAAGAACTCCGGACTTCTTTCAAATATTTGTGTGCTGGCCATACTGGTTCCCGCGATTGGATTTCTATCTCCACTCTTCGGGGGCGGTCAGGTCCTGGCAAAGCAGATGTATGCAACAGATTACGTGAATGTCCGGGAAAACGCAGACGGAGAATCTGAAGTCTTAACTACCTTGAAGCCCGGCGCCCTTGTGGAAAGCAATGACCAGGAAGGAAACTGGATAAAAGTCGAGGCGGACGGAATCAGCGGATACGTTTACAAAAGTTATCTGGTATCCGGTTACTCTGAAGCGCTGCAGACACTGGAAGAAGGAACCGGCGGTTCAATCGAGGATGAAGTTACAATCACATCCTACATTAATTCCAGTAAGGTTAACCTGAGAAAAAAAGCAGGATTCAAGACCAAGGTTAAGAAAACCCTGAAAAAAAATACAAAGATCGAGATCCTTTCCGAGAAAGGACACTGGGTAAGGATTGAAACTTCGGATGGGGATGCAGGCTACGTTTACGGTGCCTATGTCGGTGAGCCGGACAGTGCTCCCGCCAAGGCAGCCAGAAAAGCTCTGAAATCCTCCTCGAAAAAAAAGAACAAAAAGGCCGGTCATACAAAGAAACACAAGAAACATAAGAAAAAGAAGAAAAAGAAAGAAACAGAAGTAAGGCCTGCCGGTAATTACGATCCTTCCAGCGCCCCAAAGGGCTCAGGAAAGTACCGCAAAAAAGCGATCGATTATGCGAAAGGTCGTCTGGGTGATAAATACAGTCAGAAAAAAAGGGATTCCAAGGGCTATGCAGATTGTTCCAGCCTGATCAGGGATACCTTTGAGAACGTTTCTGACACCTATGTCGGAGGGGACACAGATTCTCAGGCACTGACTATGGCGAATTATTACTACAAGATTGATTCTCCCTATGATGTGACCGTCGGAGATCTGGTATATCATTTTACCGGAGATAATCACACCGGGATCTATCTGGGAAAAGGCAAGGTACTCCACGCTTCCCAGTCATCCGGAAAGGTAAAGATCAGTACCTACGAAAAAGGCTGTACCTACTGGGAGTTCGGCTGTGATGCCGCTTCCTTCTGTATCAACCAGTGAGGCCGGCACTAGCTCCCATTACATATGACATTCACTGAATATATTGTTCATGCTCCTATAGAAAAGAGCTCGCAGCAACAAAGCCTGCGAGCTCTTTTCATTTCTGTTCAGTTCTTCTTTTATTTAAGGCCGACAAAGAACATCAGGGCAGCCCAGGTAAAGAGCGGATAGAACATTCCCCTCTCGTCCACGCCGTTCACAATAAACTCCATTGCTTCCTCCTGGTCTACCAGGCGGAAACCTTCGAATTTTTCAGAGCCTGAGCTGTGGCCGTGGTTCATCTCGGGCATCTCATCCCGATTCACACAGATGTAAACAAGGGCGTTGCTCTCGTCTGTCATTCCAGGTGTGGAATACACACAGGGATTCACCACCTTGATCTCATCTCCATCCTGCAGGGAAATGCCGGTTTCTTCATAGAGTTCTCTCGCTGCCGTAACATAGAGGGCGTTCGGATTATTGCGGTCTTCCGGATCGATCACTCCGGCAGGTACACTCAGGAGGTAGCGGCCTGCGGGATAACGATACTCCCAGTTCAACAGCAGTTTTTTAGGCTGACCCTTAATATTCAGGACAACAAAACAGCTTACCGCATCGGCTTGCATGTTTTTGCTCGCCTCGTCGTCAAGCGGAGCCACAAGGCGATCCTTATCTCTTCTACTGGCCCAGTAATAATGACCGTCCTTGCCGAATTCATATTCGTATAATTTGATAAATTTTGAATCGTAAATCTGCTTGATCTCTTCTTTTTTCATGTTATTGTCCATTTTCTTTCCCTCCTGTATAAAGCTGGTAATATCTTCCCTTCTCTTTTATCAGATCATCATGGGAGCCTCTCTCAATGATGCGGCCCTGCTCTAATACCATGATGCAATCACTGTTTTTAACTGTGGAAAGCCGGTGGGCAATCACAAAGGTTGTCCTTCCTGCCATCAGCTTATCCATGCCGTCCTGGACGATCTTCTCCGTACGGGTATCGATGGAACTGGTCGCCTCGTCTAAAATGAGCACCGGCGGATCCTGGATCGCCGCCCGGGCAATCGCCAGCAGCTGGCGCTGACCCTGACTGAGATTGGCTCCGTCCCCGGTCAGCACCGTGTCATAACCCTGGGGAAGCATGCGGATAAACTCATCTGCATTGGCCAGTCTGGCCGCTGCTATGATCTCCTCTTCCGTAGCATCCAGTTTACCGTAACGGATATTATTCCTGACTGTGTCGGTAAACAGGTGAGTATCCTGGAGTACCATACCCAGAGACCGGCGCAGGTCAGCCTTTTTGATCTTGTTAATATTGATGTTGTCATAGCGGATCTTACCATCCTGAATATCATAGAAGCGATTGATCAGGTTGGTGATGGTGGTTTTTCCCGCACCGGTGGACCCGACAAAGGCGATCTTCTGGCCCGGTTCCGCAAACATCTTTATATCGTGGAGCACCATCTTCTGGTCGGTGTAGCCGAAATCAACTCCGAGGAATTCCACACGTCCTTCCAGCTTACGGTAGGTGGTGGTACCTTCCGCCTTGTGATAATGCTTCCATGCCCAGATACCGGTCTTTTCCTCACATTCCGCAAGGTTGCCATTCTCATCTTCTTTGGCATTCACCAGCATAACATAACCCTCATCTGCTTCCGCCTTCTCATCGAGGAGCTCAAAGATCCTTTGGGATCCGGCCAGGGCCATCACAATAAAATTCACCTGATTGCTGACCTGGTTGATAGGCATGTTGAAACTTTTATTAAAGGTCAGAAAGCTGGCCAGTTTCCCAAGAGTAAACCCGCCAAAACCGTTGATCGCGAGGATCCCGCCCAGGATCGCGATGAGCACATAACTCACATTGCCGATCTGCGCGACGGAAGGCATGGTCATATTGGCATATTTATTGGCATTATTGGCGCTCTCAAAAAGCTGATCATTCAGCTTGTTAAAATCTTCTGTGTTTTTCTCTTCGTGGTTAAAGATCTTAACAACTTTCTGCCCGGCTACCATCTCCTCAATAAAACCGTTTACCGCTCCAAGATCCTTCTGCTGGTCGATAAAGTTTTTGGATGACAAACCGGCGAGCAGTCTGGCAACTACCAGCATGACGCCCACCATGGCAAGGGTTACCAGGGTAAGAGGGATACTCAGCCGGATCATGCAGACCAGGACGCTGATGAT
>CAMOYC010000101.1 GCA_946629665.1 uncultured Lachnospiraceae bacterium | reverse complement strand
TTCTGTGGTGGAGTCTCGCTTTTTTTATGAGAAGGAGGAAAAAAATGATACTTGTTTATGTCGGGATGCTTATCATCGGATTTGCGGCGCTGATCAAAGGAGCGGATTGGTTTGTGGATGGCAGTTCATCTCTCGCACGTGTTTTTCAGGTGCCGGGAGTGATCATAGGATTAACGATCGTGGCACTCGGAACCAGCGCGCCGGAACTGGCAGTCAGCACAGCAGCAGCGCTCGCAGGGTCCAATGAGATTGCCTTGAGTAATGTAGTCGGTTCCAATATCTTCAATCTCTTATGTGTTCTCGGAGTCTGTGCGGTCATCAAGCCGCTGCCTGTGGATACCCAGATCAGCAAAAGGGACTTCCCGATTTCCATTCTGGCTACCATTTTTGTTCTTATTGCCACATGCTTTAAAACCCTTACAGGAGGGGGATTGCAGACGATGACCATGGACCAGATCGCCGGAACAGTCAGCCGGGGGATCGGACTGATCCTTCTGGTATTTTTTCTGTGCTACATTATCATGCTTATCATGAAAGCGAAGCAGCATTCCGGGGAAGACCAGGCAGCCGAGGAAAGTTCCCCTCTGAAGATCTTCCTTTTGATCCTTGTGGGAATCGCTTTGATCATTGCCGGTGGACAGGCAGTTGTAGTCAGCGCCAAGGAGATCGCCAGAGCCTTTGGCATGTCAGAAACTTTGATCGGTCTGACCATCGTCGCCGTTGGTACTTCTCTTCCGGAGCTGGTTACCTCCATCGTCGCAGCGAGAAAAGGTGAGACTGGCATGGCTGTCGGCAATGTGGTTGGATCCAACATTTTCAATATGTTATTTATCCTGGGTGTATCGTCGGCCATTCATCCGATTTCCGTCAATGTAGCCTCTCTTTGGGATATGGTAATCCTGATTGGCATCAGTCTGCTCAGCCTGCTTTTCGGGCTGACAAAGAAGCAGATCAACCGTGCGGAGGGATTGATTATGCTGCTTGTTTATGTGGGAGTTGTCCTGTTCGCTGCCATCCGGTAAAATATTTCATTTTTTTAATGTTTCTTTCATTTTTATATAGTATAAATAAAGCAGAGAAACAAGCAAACCTGCAGGTTCGGGCCCGGATCTGCATCCGAC
Organism: uncultured Lachnospiraceae bacterium; assembly: GCA_946629665.1. Classification (GTDB taxonomy): domain Bacteria; phylum Bacillota; class Clostridia; order Lachnospirales; family Lachnospiraceae; genus Anaerobutyricum. The sequence continues at coordinate 5,998 of CAMOYC010000101.1, read as the reverse complement.
GTCAACCGGACTGTCGGAGTGAAACAGGAGCGTTCTCATGAGAATACTGGTAGTCGAAGATGAAAGCGGGTTAAACCGTGTATTGACAAAACATCTGAAAAACAAGGGATACAGTGTGGATTCCTGCAGGGACGGCCGGGATGCGGCAGAGTATCTGGATTGTGCAGAGTATGATGTGGTACTCCTGGATGTCATGCTTCCGGGGTTAAGCGGCTGGGAGATCCTCCGGCAGATCCGGAGCAGGAACCTGAATACCTCCGTGATCATGCTCACTGCCCTGGACTCCGTCGAACATAAAGTGCAGGGCCTGGATGGCGGAGCGGATGATTATCTGACCAAACCCTTTGCCCTGGAGGAGCTGATGGCGAGGATCCGGCTGGTTACCAGGAAAAGGAGCGGAAGCCGGAGCAACAGCTACCAGCTTGATGATCTGACTGTGGACTGTGATCAGAGAGTTGCCATAAGGGGCGGCAAGGAGATCGTTCTCTCCTCGAAAGAATTTGCTTTGCTGGAGTACATGATCATGAACAAAAATGTAGTCTTATCCAGGGAGAAAATTCTCACACACATCTGGGACTATGACTATAACGGATCATCCAACATGATCGATGTCTACATACGCTATCTGAGGAAAAAGGTGGATCAGGGCTTTGAGAAAAAGCTGATCCATACGGTCAGAGGAGCCGGCTATGTGATGAGGGAACCGGTATGAAGAAAATGTCAATTACCGGCAGAGTTTCCCTCTGGTACGCCTTTTCCTTCATGGCCTTTCTGGTTCTGGCCACAAGTCTGCTACTGGCGGCAGGAAACCAGCTGGTGATCGGGGAGAGAACTTCGAATCTCCAGACGGTAACGGACAGGGCGGTGAAGGATGTCTGGGTCATCGATGGCAAGCTGTCAATCGACGATGATATTTCCTATTACAGTGACGGAGCTTACGTGGTCCTTTACCGGGATGACGGGACTCTGATCTCAGGTCTGATTCCGGAAGGATTCTCAGGGCTCCCTCCTTTTGAAGCTGACACCCTTCGGAAGGTTCAAAGCGGCAAGGACAAGTATTTTGTCTACGACAGGCTGATCGAAAATAAAAAGATGGGCAGGATATGGGTCCGGGGAATGACCTCGGCGAATCTTGGCAAGATGATGCCCTCTGTTATGAGGATGGTCTATGGATTTCTGATTGCCATCCCGCTGCTCTTTATCATCGCCCTGGCGGGTGGATGGCTGATCACCAAACAGGCCTTTGCCCCCCTGAATCAGATTGTTGAAACCGCCAGAAGAATCCGGACGGGCGGCAATCTGAGTGAGCGGATCGGGCTGGTGGACGAGGATGATCCGGATGAGATTGGAAGAACTGCCTTAGAGTTTGACAAAATGCTCGACCAGATCGAGAAGGACTTTGAGATGGAAAAACAGTTCACCAACGATGCCAGCCATCAGCTTCGGACGCCGATTGCAGTGATCCTTGCCCAGAGTGAATATGCTCTGGAGAGTATGGATGATCCGAAGGAGGTCCGGGAGTCGCTTCAGGTAATCCGCGACCGGGCTGAGCTTATGTCCTCCCTGGTTTCTCAGCTTCTGCTGATCGCCAGGGCTGACCGTCGGATTGACCAGCTGGTAAAAAAGAAGACCGATGTTTCCCTGCTGGCAGAGGAAGCAGCGGAGTCATTACGCCGGGAGGCAGAAAACCGGCAGATTCAGATCCTTATAAGTGCCCCGGAAGGCTGCTATATGGATTGTGATCCCCTGTTCATGGGACAGATGTTTCATAACCTGATTGACAATTCCCTGAAATACGGAAGATCCGGCGGAACGACCAGGATCGAGATAAGGCAGGAAGCGGATGGGATCCGGATCCAGATCAAAGATGACGGAATCGGAATATCGGAAGAGGAGCTGCCAAGAATCTTTGAACGTTTTTATCGGGGCGGCCAGGACCATGCGGACAGAAGTCCGGAAGAAGGTGCCGGGCTGGGCCTGCCGATTGCGAAATGGATCGTGGAGGCCCATCAGGGAACCCTAAGTGTGGAGAGCAAACACGGAGAAGGAACCGTATTTCAAATCTGGTTTCCTGCCTGAGCGGGACAGGGAACCCGGAAACAGTGGAGGAAAGAAACATGAATAATCGAAGGGTCCTTTATCTCATTCCTGCCACCGCCATGGTCATCATCGTGATGGCGGCAGTATCCATGTTTTACAGAAATGCGCAGGCAGGAGATACGCAAGCGGAAATCTCAAAGGAAGAAGCAAGAAAGATTGTCCTGTATGATGCAGGCGCCAAGGCGGAGGATGTCACTTTTACAAAGGAAAAGCTGGATATGGAAGCCGGGATCCTTACCTATGAGATGGACTTCTATACCGGAGAAAAGAGCTACGAATATGAACTGAATGCACAGACCGGAAGCATACGGGAAAAGGAAGTGACCAGTCGCCGGAAGACCACGACCACAGAAAAAAAGGCAGACCAGTCAAAGAAAATCGTAGAAACCCGGCAGACCGGGACGGACAAGGTGATCGGCGTAGAAAAAGCCCAGGAGATCGTCCTCAAGGAGGCAGGATTAAAAGCAAGCCAGGTTACATTTTCTCAGTGTAATCTTGATACAGAGGACGGGGTTATGGTCTACGAAATTGAATTCCGGCATGATGGCAAAGAGTATGACTACGGTGTGGATGCCCTTACCGGGAAGATAGTGGAGTCAGATATCGATGTGATTGAGGTAAAAACAAATCTGAAGGAAAATAAGTCTGCTGATGTGGATGATAATGATTCCGATGACCGCTACGACGACGATGACCGCTATGATGACGATGATGATCGTTATGACGACGATGATCATGATGACGACCACGACGATGATGACGATGACTGATGAGAATCAGAGTAAGGAGGACAAGTATGACCAGAAAAGGAATCAAAGGAATTGTTTTTGCAGGAACGTTACTGGCAGCGGCTATGTTTTTCGGGGCAGCCCCTATTCCGGCAGAAGCCAAGGCCCCCAAAGTGGAATCCGTCGAATTTGAGACAGGCAAGAGGATTGACGTGGATTTCAAAGGAAAAGTGCAGTATAATAAGGTAACGGTGAAAGTGAAGGACACATCGGGTAAGTCCTACAAGACGGTGATCACGGAGAAGGATAATGATTCAATCACTGTTAAGGTACCGACAATAAAAACAGGGAAAGACTATAGGATAACGGTTTCCGGTATCCGCCGAAAGGGCACAGGAGCCTACGGCAAGGTAACCGCTCCCCTACGGATTGCCGGCAAGAACGAAGTGCTGGTCGAAGATCTCGAATACGACAGATCCGATAAGGAAGTAAGCTTTGATTTCCAGGGATCTGTAAAGTGGAAGAATGCCAAAGTAAAGATCTTAGACCCCGCAGGCAAGAATGTTGTGATTCGGATTGAAGAAAAAGACCGGGAAGGAATCGAAGTAAAGGTGAAAAAACTCACTGCCGGCAAGAAATACTCCTACACGATCACCGGCGTTGCCAGAAAAGGCAGCAGCGCCTACAAAAAGGTGACAGAGACTTTTCATTTCTGATCGGATAAGTCACTGATCGGCTAATACAAAAACAGGAAGCGAGGAATTGACATGGCCAAAGATGAGAAAAAGATCCTTGGATGCCTTTTAGGCGGCGCAGCAGGGGATGCCCTCGGCTACGCTATCGAATTTGATTCAGAGAAAGTGATCTTTAAGGAATATGGGAAAACAGGAATCCGGGAATACGAGCTTTACGGAGGCAAGGCCATCATCTCCGATGATACACAGATGACTCTGTTTGCTGCAGAAGGAATTCTCCTGGCAGAAGACCCCTACGATTATACGGACTATATCATGTCCAATTACCAGGCGAACCGGGAATGGCTGTTCACGCAGGATCATACGACGAAAGTGAAAAAGAAGATCTGGCTTACGGACATCCCGGAACTGAATGCCAGAAGGGCCCCCGGCAATACCTGCCTCAGTGCCCTGCGGACCGGAAAGATCTACAGCATTTATGAGCCTGCCAATAACAGCAAAGGTTGCGGTGGTGTGATGAGAGTCGCTCCGATCGGCCTCTATTACTCGCCCGAGAAATTGCCGATCCAACAGATCGACCTGATGGGAGCACAGCAGGCGGCACTGACCCACGGACATCCCCTGGGTTACCTGCCCGCGGCCGGCCTGGTTCACATCGTCAACAAGTGTCTGTATGAGCCGGACCTGTCCCTGGCGGAGATCGTTGACGATATGATCACAGTGGTTCCGGAGATCCCGGAGATGAAAGAGATATCCCCGGCCTACTGTACTGTTTTTAAGGAATTGATGGAAAAGGCCGTTAAGCTTGCGGCAGCAGACCTGCCGGACCTGGAGGCCATCCATCAGCTCGGTGAAGGCTGGGTTGGAGAAGAGGCTCTGGCCATCGCAGTTTACTGCGCCCTAAAACATGCAGATGATTTTGATGCTGCGCTGATCGCCTCCGTTAACCACAAGGGGGACAGCGATTCCACCGGCGCGATCACCGGTAATATTCTTGGCGCTTATCTGGGGATCGACGGGATCCCTGACAAGTATAAGGAAAAGCTGGAACTGGTGGAAGTGATAGAAAAAGTTGCAAACAGATTGGCACGCCAACCATAAAAAATGAATGAAAAAATGCCTTGTCCGGCTCTCAAGTCAGACAAGGCATTTGTTTTTTGTTCAGAAGATCATTTTTTTCTCCGGTACCGCATTCCTAGTGCTGCATTCTCCAGTCGATACAGCGCTGCAGGTACTCTACGTACTTGGGATTCTTGCACATACCTTTGCCCGGTGTATCGGAGATCTTTGCGACATCCATTCCGTTGCAGGCAGTGGTCTTCATGACGATGTTCAGGGCCGGTACGTCCGTGTCATTGGAAAGGTAGGTTCCAATCCCGAAAGCGACCTTGGACTTGTTCCGGAAGCAAGCGTAGAGTTTGTGGGCTGCCTCGAAGTTAAGACCGTCAGAGAAGAGCAGGGTCTTGGTCGTTGGATCGATGCCGAGTCCTTTGTAGTGTTCGATCATTTTTTCACCCCACTCATAGGGATCTCCGCTGTCATGACGCACGCCGCTGAAAAGAGTGGCGAAGGTCAGCTGGAAGTCTCTTAAGAAGCAGTCAGTGGTGATACAGTCAGTAAGAGCAGTACCATTCAGAATTCCGTATTCCTCTACCCAGGCATTCAGAGCGTACCAGTTGGAGTAAGCCGGATTGTGCTTGTGGTTACCCTGACCGACGCACATGATCCACTCATGGGCCATGGTGCCTACCGGAGTTACATTATATTTCTTTGCCAGATATACGTTGGATGTTCCGATAAAGTTGGAATCCACGTAGTTTTGATTATGTCGGATCAGTTCTGCAACTGCCAGTTCCTGTGCCTCTCCGGACAGACGGCGGCGAAGTCCGAACTCAGAGAAGATTCCGATATTATAGGAACCGTCCTCAAGCAGGCGGATCTTTTCATCCAGTCTTTTCCGGAAGGAAGCCAGCAGTTCGTCATAGTCATAATTCATGCGGAAATAAACTTCGTTGACGATGGCGAGGACAGGGATCTCATACATGGAGGTGTTCACCCAGGTTCCCTTGGTTTCGATCGTCGATCCGCAGGGGGCATCTGTCCCGATCTCAAAATCGGAGTAGCGGGGCTGCCATCTTTCCAGGAAATCTACATAGGAGCCTTTGATCCACTTGATATGGTCAATGTAAGCCAGTTCTTCGCTGGTGAAGCGAAGCTTACAATAAGCCTGGATCTGCTTTTTGATCTCCTCCACCATCTCCGGCGTGAACTTCACATCCTCATTACGGCACTTAAATGTCCAGGTTGTTTTGTAGCCGGGATATAAATGGTAGATCGCCTGACCCATCGATAACTTATACATATCTGTTTCCAGTAAACTTTGAATAATCTGTTCCATCTTTTTCTCTCCTGACCGTGTTTCCACCAATAGTTAACTTAAAGTATATCACGTTCAAAAGGAAAAACCAAGTAAGT
>CAMOYC010000100.1 GCA_946629665.1 uncultured Lachnospiraceae bacterium | reverse complement strand
ACGGGATCAATGATGCCCCCGCCCTCACCAGAGCGGATACCGGCATTGCCATCGGGGCGGGAACAGATGTGGCGATCGATGCGGCAGATATTGTTCTGATGAAGAGCCGGCTTACTGACGTTCCGGCGGCGATCCGTCTTAGCAGAAAGACCTATAAGAATATCAAAGAAAACCTGTTCTGGGCATTGATCTATAATACATTGCTCATCCCGGCAGCGGCAGGTGCATACGCTTACCTGTTCGGAATCACCATGAACCCTATGCTTGGCGCAGCGGCCATGAGCCTCTCAAGCTTTTGCGTTGTGTCCAATGCTTTAAGGCTGAATCTTCTGAAGATCCACGATGCATCCGGTGATCGGAAATTGAAAAATCCGGTTGTTTTAAATTCAGACGGAACACTGTTAACCAAGGAAGGCTCATCGAAAGAGCAAGAAAATGATACAGCTTTGGAGAGCGGAAAGGAAGAAACTATGACAAAGACAATGAAGATTGAAGGAATGATGTGCGGACACTGTGAAGCAACGGTAAAGAAGGCTTTGGAAGCACTTGAGACAGTGTCCTCTGCTGAGGTGAGCCATGAGAAAGGAACCGCCGTGGTATCTCTCAGCGGTCAGATTGACGATGCTGTGCTCAAAAAAGCAGTAGAAGATAAGGATTATACCGTCCTTGAGATTGTTTAGAAACAGGCAGGCTCCTGAATAAAACCAGCCTGAAACCGCATATTTATATTTGCATTTTATTCTCTTTATGCTATAATGAAAATGAATTATCTGCAGTCAAATATTTCATAATTGGCTGCAGATAAATTTATGATTTATTTTAAGTAAAGGAGAGTAACTATGTCAACACCCACAATCATTATTGCGATCACAATGGTCGCTTACCTGTTTGCGATGCTGATGATCGGTGTCATATTCAACAGGGCCGGAGCTACCGAGACTTCAGACGGCTTTTATATAGGCGGCAGAGGACTGGGTCCCCTGGTTACTGCCATGTCTGCTGAAGCATCCGATATGAGTAGTTATCTGCTGATGGGACTTCCGGGTCTTGCCTATTTTGCCGGCGTCGCTGAGGTTGGCTGGACCGCGATCGGTCTTTCAGTCGGAACATATTTAAATTTCCTTTTTGTATCCAGACTGCTCCGCAGATATTCAGCGCGGCTGAATGCATTTACCATCCCGGAGTATTTTTCGAACCGTTATGCAGACAAAAAGCATACGATCTCTTTGATCGCTTCTCTGATCATCCTGGTATTTTTCGTGCCTTATACCGCTTCCGGATTCAAGGCTGTAGGAACTCTGTTTAACAGTCTCTTCGGAATGGAGTACCATCTTGCCATGGTATTTGGAGCAATCATTATCATTTCCTATACTACTTTAGGTGGATTTATGGCTGTTTCCACCACAGACCTGGTACAGAGTATCTTCATGTCCATCGCCCTGATCATCATTGTATTTTTCGGGATCAACATGGCAGGAGGACTGGATGCGGTAGCAAGTAATGCGGCAGCTCTCCCGGGATATCTGGATATTACCAAAGGATATATCTGGGAAAGCAAATCAGCAGGATCTTTCGGATTCCTTCCGATCGTCTCAACCCTTGCCTGGGGTCTGGGCTATTTTGGCATGCCCCACATCCTTCTTCGTTTCATGGCGATCAGGGATGAAAAGGAACTTGTTCTTTCCAGAAGGATTGCCTGTGTATGGGCGGCAGTTTCTATGCTGATCGCTATTATGATCGGTGTTATCGGTTATTCTGTTTCCGTGAAAGGATATATTCCTTTCCTGGAGTCCAACGCCGATGCCGAGACGATCATCATCCGCATGGCTCATATTATGAGTGAGCACAGTGTGATCCTTGCCCTGGCAGCCGGCGTCATCCTTGCCGGTATCCTTGCTGCAACCATGTCAACAGCCGACTCCCAGCTTCTGGCAGCATCCTCCAGTGTTTCCCAGGACCTGATGCAGGATTTCATGGGAATCAAGCTCACACAGAAACAGTCCATGATCGCTGCAAGAGCGACCGTTATCATCATTGCGCTCATCGCCATCTTCCTTGCCTGGGATCCGAACTCTTCGGTATTCCGTGTAGTATCCTTTGCATGGGCAGGATTTGGTGCTACCTTCGGTCCGACGATGCTGCTTTCCCTGTTCTGGAGAAGATCAAACAGACAGGGCGCTATCTGTGGTCTTGTTGCCGGCGGTATCATGATCTTTGTATGGAAGTTTGTCATCGCACCTATGGGCGGTGTATTTGCAATTTATGAACTGCTTCCGGCATTCATCATCAGCTTTATCGTGAATGTGGCTGTCAGCCTTGCAACAGCGGAGCCTGAGAAAGAGATCACGGAAATCTATGATGAAGTACATGCCAAATAGTTATTGATATTAATACGTAACAGTCGGTAATTCTTAGGAATTGCCGGCTGTTTTTTCTTGTAGAGCAAGCTGAAACATGATATACTTTATAAAGCAGTAATCAAAACTATATCATAGATAGATTAATAATATTTATCTTTTTATTCAGATTGGAGTATATTATGTCATATCATGTTGCCGTCGACAGCTGCACAGATTTGAATGATACCCTGCGAAATGATCCTCATGTTAATCTGGTCTCCCTGACCCTGATCATTGACGGGGAGAATATTATCGACGATGAAACATTTGACCAGGCTTCTTTCCTGGACAAGTGTAAAGCAAGTGCCAAAGGGCCCACTTCTGCATGCCCTTCCCCGGAAGCATACCGGGAAGCTTATGGAGATGATGACCTGGAAGCTTACGGGATCACGCTTTCCGCTGAACTGAGCGGATCCTTCAACAGTGCCAGAGTCGGAGAGGCTATGGCAAAGGAGAACCATCCCGGCAAGCAGATCCATGTTTTCAACAGCCGGTCTGCCACTTGCGGACAGACATTGATCCTCCTCAAGATCATGGAATGTAAGAATGCCGGCATGGCATTTCAGGAAGTGGTGGATACTGTCGAACAGTATATTGGCGAGATGACTACTCTTTTTGTCCTGGAATCCCTGGAAAACCTCAGAAAGAACGGCCGCCTGACCGGTTTGAAAGCTGCCCTGGTCAGTGTTTTAAATATAAAACCTGTCATGTCATCCACACCGGAGGGCTATGTTTTCCAGCTGGACAAGGCCAGAGGTGTCAAGAAAGCCCTGAATAAGATGGTGAATCACATCGGGGAGTTGGCCATTCATCCGGAAAAGAAGATCCTGGGGATCACCCAGTGCAATTGTCCGGAAAGGGCGGATTGCGTGAAACGTGCCATCGAAGAAAAATATTCTTTTAAAGAAGTGATCATATTTGAAGCAGCCGGTGTTTCCAGTCTTTATGCAGAAGACGGCGGGATTGTCGTTGCCTTCTGATCCTTTTCAATGTTATAATAGAATCGATTCCATATTTACGATTAATTGATGAACTGGCAGGAGGAAAAATGAACGATTATATTATTTCAGTTGACGTATCTGCTGATATTGAAAAAAATTTTATAGAGACCCATGAGATTCATTTTGTTCCTATGAACTATACCGTTGGTGATCAGGAGCTTGTCTATGACGCTCCAAAAGATGACGCTGAGATCAAGAAAATATACGACGCCCAACGTAAGGGAGATACTACCAAGACAAGCCAGATCACACCAATGAAATATATGGAATGCTTTGAACCTTTCCTGAGGGAAGGAAAGGATGTCCTATATATTTCCCTTTCCAGCGGTCTTACCAAAACCTTCGACAGCGCGAATCTGGCTAAGCGGGAACTGGCAGAGAAATATGAGGGGGCAGGAGTATATCCGGTTGATTCCGTTGCTGCAACGGGAGGCATGGGACTTCTTGTTGAACTTGCTTTCAAAAATAAAGAAGCCGGCATGTCTGCCAAAGAGAATGCGGACAATCTTCAGGAGATGAGCCACAAGATCTGCCATGTGTTTATGGTGGATGACCTGATGTATTTAAAACGTGGTGGCCGCATCTCCGCTGCGACGGCAGTGGTTGGCACCATGCTTAACGTAAAGCCCATCCTGATCATGAAGCCGGATGGAAGTCTTACCGGAGTACGTAATAAAAGAGGAGAAAAGCTGGCCCTGAAAGACCTGGCAGCCCAGTATCTGGCAACCCGCGATCTGTCTATCAGCAACCGGGTTTACATCAACCACGGCGACTGTCGGGAGAGGGTGGACAAGCTGATCGCGCTCATTGAAAAGAAATCGCCGGGCGCTCAGGAGTTTGCTACATCCATGCTGTCACCGATCATCGGCGCCCACACAGGTCCCGGCCTGGTCGTGATCGCTTATTTTGGGGATCGGACAAAAATATAGGTAATCCAGAGATCAGTTGCTTTGTGTAGCTGATCTTTTTTTAATAAAAAGTAATTCTTCCCATTCAGTAATATTAAAGAAATCGTACTACTATTGACATATTATTATTCTGTTCATTTTATGATCATAAGCTATAATCTGAATAAAATGAACGATGATGAGGAGGTTCAAAAATGAAAAGAAGAAAATGTTTACTGTTAGTTGCTGTACTCATGATCTGTATGATCATTAGCGGCTGTAGCGGTTCTTCGAGCTTACAGTCCCCTTTGCCGGAGAATAATTCTTCCAGGGAAGAGTATGCAGGAATATCCGATGACGAGGCAGCAGAGGCTGCTGAAGCAGGGGCAGGGAGTACCGAACAATCGACGCAGGATATTACTCCGGAAAATGAATCTGCAAAAGCGGACGTCCAGACAAAGAAAAAGAATCAAAAACTGGTCTATACCTGCCACATCCACGTGGAAACTCTGGAATACACCAAGTCTTTGGCTGCGCTGAAAAAAACAATCGACAAATATGAGGGTATCATTGAGAACGAACAGGAAGAAACTTATAACAACTCCTGGGATGGGGGCAAGGCGAAGATCGGAAGGAGAGAGAACACCTTAACAGTCCGCATTCCGACTGATCATTATCAGGAATTCGTGGAGAGTGCAGGTGATTATGGTACGATCACCTCCAAATCCAGCAATGTAGAGAATATCACAAAATCCTATAATGATGTTAAGGTCAGGATCAAGGCCGTGGAAATCCAGGAAGAGCGGCTGATGGATATGATGAAAAAGGCAGACAGTATCAGTGATATGATCACGGTCGAAGATCGTTTGACGGAAGTCCAGACGGAGCTGAATTCTTACAAGACCCAGCTGGCTTCCATGGATACGGACGTCGCCTATTCTACGGTGTATTTTGAGCTCAGCGAAGTGGAGAAATACTCCAATCCGGAAGAGAAACCTTCCTTTGGCCAGGAGGCTCTGGAAGCTTTCGTTGATTCATTTGCCCGTTTTGTAAGGTTTATCCAGGGATTGCTCATCGCCTTGATCTACCTTCTTCCTTATGCAGTTGCAGGTTTGCTGATCCTGGCTCTTGTCTTCCTGTTGAGCAGATATCTTCCGAAACCCAAAAAGAAGAAGAAGCAAAAAAAGAACAAAAATAAGGCGGCACCCGGAACAGATCATCCCACAACAGAAGATACCGGTAATGAAGCCCCTGACCCCCATGAAAAAGGAGAACGATTCCGCTATATCAGGGAAGAAGAAGATGGCCCTGACCCCGGTGATCCGGAAAATTAAGTATCCGGATTTATCATTTCTGAAAAAAATAAGTTGTAATTCAGCCCTGTTTTCAGTATGATAGTATATTATGAACAAGCAAAGACATGCAAAAGAACAGGAGAGTATAATGGCAGATAACAACGTTAGACCGGAAACAATGGAAAGAATCACAAATCAGGAACTGGCTGACCAGTTTATTGAAGAGCAGGTTGCAGAGCTTCGCAACCAGATCGGGGATGGCAAAGTACTTCTTGCTTTATCCGGCGGCGTAGATTCCTCCGTAGTTGCAGCATTACTGATCAAAGCAATCGGCAAACAGCTTACCTGTATCCATGTGAATCATGGCTTGATGAGAAAAGGAGAAAGTCAGCAGGTAATCGATGTATTTAAAAAAGAACTGGACGACAATCTGATCTACATTGATGCAACGGACCGTTTTCTGGATAAGCTCGCAGGAGTAGAGGATCCGGAAACCAAGAGAAAGATCATCGGCGAAGAGTTCATCCGTGTTTTCGAAGAAGAATCCAACAAACTTACCGGCATCGGTTTTTTAGGACAGGGCACCATCTATCCTGATATCCTTGAGAGTGACGGCATCAAGGCCCACCATAATGTCGGCGGCCTTCCCGAAGATGTAGACTTTGAGCTGGTTGAACCGGTTAAGTTCCTCTTTAAAGATGAAGTACGTGTGGTTGGTAAAGCTTTAGGCCTGCCGGATGCCATGGTATACCGTCAGCCTTTCCCGGGTCCCGGACTTGGCGTCCGCTGCGTAGGCGCGATTACCAGAGACCGTCTTGAGGCAGTTCGCGAATCCGATGCCATCCTTCGTGAGGAATTCGAGAAAGCCGGTCTGGCCGGCAAGGTATGGCAGTACTTTACTGTGGTTCCGGATTTCAAATCCACCGGAATCAAGGATGGCAAGCGTGCCTTTGAATGGCCTGCGATCATCCGCGCTGTCAACACAACCGATGCCATGGAGGCAACGGTAGAACATATCGACTGGGCTCTGCTTGACAAGATCACAGAGCGTATCACCCATGAGGTACCGGGGATCAATCGTGTTCTCTATGATGTAACACCAAAGCCTACCGGAACGATTGAGTTCGAATAATATACCATGTAAAAGCAGCATCTGAACTGCAGCACAAATACGGGCCTTGCATGAGCGGCAGGATAATTCCGCCATATGCAAGGCTCTTTTTTTCATGCAATAATCCTTTCGTTTATAAAAAAAAGTATTGTGTGTTCGTGATAAGTTCATGTAAAATAAACTTAAAATAGTGGCACTATTTAACGTGATACATCGGGGAGGTTTCTATGCAAAAAATAAGGAGAAGATTGTTTTTGGGTCTCAGTCTGTTGCTTTTCATTTTCTTATGTGGCCTGGGATTTCGGATGCAGGCGAAAGCAGTTACCTATAAAGGACACAGGGTAATATCGATCCACCAGACTGATGCCTATACCAGTTACATGCTGCTTGATGACAAGAGCCTTTACATGTGGGGAGATAATTATTACGGGCAGATTGGGATCAAGTCCAAGGATGCCTTTATCTTAACCCCAA
>CAMOYC010000099.1 GCA_946629665.1 uncultured Lachnospiraceae bacterium | reverse complement strand
TCCATCAAAGGCGACCTGCTCCACCCGGGGCAGCTCCTCCTCCACAGTGCAGGGTGCCCCGCTCCAGCCGGACTGGAACTGCTCATAGAGCTCGTCGTTTCCCACCTGCAGATAGCCCCGCCCGGGGCAGGTTATATAGGCCGCTTCCGGGTGATGGAGCATGTCCAGACTGTCTTGCCTGGTCGCCACTTTCAGACAAATATGAAAATGAGAGTTGCTCCAGATATTCTCATCCACACTTCCCGCAGGTTTCTGGGTCGACAGCAGCAAATGAACCCCCAGGCTTCTCCCAACCTGAGCCACGCTCACCAGCTCGCTCATGAATTCCGGCTGTCTGCTTTTCAGTTCCGCAAACTCGTCGATCACGATGAGAAGATGTGGCATAGGCTCTGCCGCCCTCCCCGCCGAATACAAAATGGAATAGGCTCCGATATTGTTTACCTTATACTTCCTGAACTGTCGCTGGCGTCTTCGGATCTCGCTGTTGATGGAAATCATGGCCCGGCTGATCAGGCCTCCGCTCAGGTTGGAGAGCAGGCCCGCCACGTGGGGTATCTCCCTGAAAAGCTCCGCCATTCCGCCTCCTTTGTAGTCGATCAGAAAAAAACTGATCTCTTCCGGACTATAGTTACATGCTATGGATAGGATAAATGTCTGAAGCGTCTCGCTCTTTCCGGAACCGGTGGTCCCGGCCAGCAGTCCGTGGGGCCCGTGATACTTTTCGTGGATATCCAGGTAGCAGGCCTGGCCCCCTTCCCGCATTCCGATCAGGGTCTGCAGGCCATCCCGTGCTCTGTTTTCCTTCCATCTTTTCGCGATATTCAGTTCTTCTGCCTTATGGATTCCGTACATCTCAAAAAAGCTAAGACTTTCTTTCAGCCCCGCCCCGTCACTCAGTTCCGCAATCTTAAGGTCCGCCAGGCTCCTGGCAAATTTCTGCAGGTTCTCTTCCTCCACCCGGTCGAAGCTGACCTCCCGCCGGTCCCCCGCCATGTCGGAAAGCCGGTAGATTCCCTGAAAAGAGTCAGTAACCTCCGCTACATACCGACATTCATTGGGCAGGGCAGAAAGCTCCTCCGCTGCCCAGACCAAAGTGATCCCCAGGCCGGGTCCCCGGCTTATGATCTTGCTGATGGTCATCCCGTCCAGGATCAGCCGGGCGTCCCTGACCAGCACAATATAATGGGGAATTGGTCCGAGGCGGCCACCCTCCTGACCGGCGGCCTTTTCCAGCCTCTTTTCCACGATCTGGTCTAAGTGAAAGAGCAGGTCTCTGGCACTGGCGGGATTATCTGCCAGGTAACGGCGGCCGTCTTCCGCCGACTTTACATGGGGTATCCAGCGAAGAAAATCCCACCGGCGCCTCTCCCCCGCCAGCCCGCTGCCAATCCACATCAGCTTGACTTCTCCGGGGCTGTCGGTCATCGCAACCTGGGTGACCAGCAGCCGCAGGACCCGGTCTCTGTCTTCCGGGTCCCGGCTGACAACCCCCACCAGATGGTGGGCTGCCAGGTTAAATAGGATCGGTACATTGTTCAGCACCGCATACCTAGCCTTCATCTGTTCAATCTGCTTCCAGACCTGCCTGCCCTCCCTGCGAAACCCCTTCCTGGGAAGTCGGATCTCCATAGAAAATGTTTCCTGCCCCAGCCCCAGCCGGTAATGCAGAAAATCCTTATGCTCTACGTTCCGACTCCAAAGCCCGGAGGTCTCACCGGCAAAAAGGACGCAATGGTCCGCCGACGGGTAGCGCCTGACCAGGATCTGTCGGTGGTTCTCATAAGATTTCCGGATCTGGCCATCGCATTCCCGCAGATAGTCCTGGTAGTCCTCCTGCAACCGGCGGACCTCTTTTTTCCTCTGCCTCCCCCGGGCCAGCCGGCTGATCATGGCCCAGGTCAGGCTGCAAAAGAAGGCGGCCCCGACCATGACCAGGCTTCCGTACATGGTAAGGCCCGGTTTCTGCCCTTCGACGCCAGCCGCATAGAGCATAAAAAGGGCGCTTACCAGCATGGGCATGGCCATCATCAGGGAAGCCCCGGCATCCATGGCAAAAGAATCTTCTCCCGCCGCCTCCCTTTCCCGGAAATCCGGCGGCTCGGCGATTTCGACCTCCTCCTCTGCCGGCAGGACCAGGGCTCTGGGAGACCGGTGAAACTCTCTTTCTCTCTGCGCGCTTTCCTCGGCCCTTGGCAAAAAAATGCACTTTTCTTGTGACCAGACTTCCGGCTCCAGGTTCGCCCTGGGCAAGATCAGGTCTTCCTTTTCCGGGACATTTTCTTCCTGAGAGTAAGCTAAAAAGGGGCCTAAAAAAATGATCTCCGTTCCCATGATCAGGATACGGTCTCCGAAAAAGAGTTCTTCCCGATCCTCCACAAAATGACCGTTCCGGTAGAGGCCGTTACTGCCATGGCTCTGAATAATCCAGCCATCTGCCTCTAAGCAGATTCTGGCATGCCTTCTGGACACCCGGGAGCTATCCGGGAGAACAATCTCATTTTCCCGGTCCCGCCCGATCATGGCGGCTCCTTTTCCGCCTACATCTCTCCCCAATCTGAGCAGGGAAAAAATGCGCCGGTCTTTCTCTAAGACCATGAGCTGCAGGTCCAGCCGGTCTCCGTTCCCCAGGTCCAATCCAACCGTATTCCGGTGGGTCAGAACCGGGAAAGCAGTTTGCAAATCAGTCGTGTCACAACGATTCTGCCGGCGGCAATCACTGAACACGTAGGCCCCGGGCAATACCTGCCAGGTCCTTTCCTGAATGACAAAATTCAGCTTTACCGGGGTTTTTAACCCCATTTCTTCCCTGCCAAGTTCCAGGCTGAAAGGGCCTGAATAATCCTCCGGCCGCAGGGAGAAGGTGAGACATTTTTTTCGTCCGTATACATGTAACAGAAAAATCATCATAGCCTCTTCTTGATTTCAGTGTTATAATGAGGTTCTCTAACCAAAGCTGCCAAAGCTGTCAAAACTGCCAATATAACAAATACCAAAGTTACCAATAGAAAAAAGGAGACCCTAAATGATCGCAAAAAATGATATCATCATTCGCAAATCTATCTTACATGTACTTGACAACGGACGAGGTGATCTCATTCTCTCCCCGGCCCTTCTGGACCCGGGCCCGGACCTCTATGAATTCATCCGTTCCCACATCTACCGCCTGCTCACCAGCGATGATGCCAAGGACTGTGAATTTAACAAAGAAACTTCCCCGGTCTATTCCCTCCTGGCAAGCTGGGATGAACTGGACGAGGATTCCTTCATAGAAACCAGCCAGGCCCTGGCCGGCAAGCTTTACGCCGCCATGGGTGAGTGTCTGGATGTTCCGCCTGCAGACCTCATCTTCACCACCTTCCAGGCAGAGGAGGTCATCTACCTGGCGATGCTGAAAATGAATTACCGGGAGAGCTATACCCACAACATCTCCGACTCCGGTCTGGCCGGAATCGTGAAAACCCGTGCTCTCCTTCCCACAGCTACAGCCCGCATACCGGAAGCGATCCTCATCAACCTCTCAGACTTCCACATCAAACTGATGGAGAAAAAATATGAGGCAAACGGTGAGAAGATCAACTATCTTTCCGAGCTCTTCCTGGTATGCAGTACCCAGCTGCCACCCAAGCAGAAACTGAAGGCCCTCACCAAGGTCATCAATGACATTTCCAACGAATTCGACGGCGCGGATGTTACTGCAAAGCTGGACACCAAGAGTGTCCTCAGCCGGGAATTCGAAGAAAAGAAGGCCTTTGATGTGGAGGAGATCGGTTCCATCCTCTATTCCGAAAGCCCCCAGAAGAAGGCGGCCTTCGATGAGAGAATCGAGAAATACGACCTCCAGTACGACAACTTCACCCTGAACAACGAAAACAGTGCCAAGAAACTGGAACGCCAGACTCTGGTCACCGACACCGGCATTGAGATCACCATTCCCATGGACCTTTACGGCCGGAAGGCACTTTTCGACGTTAAAACCGATGTGTCCGGAAAATCCACCATCATTATTTCCGAGATTTCCGACCTGATCCTGAAATAGCACAAAAACCCCCTATGCATGATTCCGTAATCTTTCGTACTTATCCGCATAGGGGGTTATCTTTTATGTATTCTTAAAAATAGTCTTCCGTCTTATCGTATGTCGAAAGCCTTCCTTTCTGCAGTCGTTCTGCAGTCTTTCTCCAGGCTTTCTGCAAACTGGCTCTTAGCAATCTTACTTGTTGCTTCTTCTCCAGATCTGCATCTTCTCTGCTTCCTTAATCAGCTCATCGCGGAAATCCGGATGGGCAAGACTGATCAGGGCCTCTGCTCTCTGCCAGGTGGACATACCCTTCAGGCAAACCTTACCAAACTCGGTAACCACATAGTGGGTGTTAGCTCTGGTATCGGTTACAGTAGAACCGGTTGCCAGTGTCGGTCTGATCCTGGAGTGCATCTTTCCATCCCTGGAAGTAAATGTGGAGGAACAGCAGATGAAGCTCTTTCCGCCATTGGAGAGGTAAGCGCCGAGAACGAAGTCAAGCTGGCCGCCTGCACCACTGATCTGCTTCACGCCGGCACTCTCCGCGTTAACCTGGCCGTAAAGATCGATGTCAACCGCATTGTTGATGGAAATAAAGTTGTCGATCTGGGAAACGGTCTTAGCGCTGTTGGTATAGTCAACCGGTGCGCTCATGCACTCCGGGTTGTCATCCAGATAGTCGTACATTTTCTTGGTTCCGGCTCCGAAAGCGTATACCTGACGGCCCCGGTCAAGTGTCTTCTTGGATCCGTTGATCTTGCCTGCCTTGGCAATATCAACGAAGGCATCTACGTACATCTCGGTATGAACACCAAGGTCCTTAAGGTCGGACTCGGCGATCATGGATCCTACCGTGTTGGGCATTCCGCCGATTCCCAGCTGGAGGCAGGCACCGTTCGGGATCTCCTCAACGATCAGCTCTGCAACAGCCTTGTCTACTTCTGTCGGAGCTGCGCCGGCACCCATCTCTGCGATCGCGCCGTTCGGTCCTTCAACGATGTAGTCAACTTTGGAGATATGGATCGCTTCCTCAAATCCGCCGAGACAGCGAGGCATGTTCTCGTTTACCTCTACAACTACAACATCAGCGATCTCACAAACTGCCATCATATGGGAAGCATTCGGTCCAAAATTGAAGAAACCGTGCTTATCCATCGGTGTAACCTGGAAGAAGGCAATATTCAGATGACGGATGTTCTCTCTGTAATATCTCGGCAGCTCAGAATACTTCACCGGACAGTAGAAGCAGAAGCCGTCTTTCACGGCCCTTCTCTCAAATCCGCTCATATGCCATGAATTCCATGTGAAATGATCTTTTACATTGGGAACCTTGAAGATCTCAGGGGTCCACATCAGGATACCGCCCCTGAAATTAACGTTCTCAAGTTCCTCTGCTCTTGCTGCCAGGGCAGCGTCAATTGCAACGGGAGTTGCAGTGGTCCAGCCATAATCTACCCAGTCGCCTGACTTAACCAGAGCTGCAGCTTCCTCTGCAGTGATCATCTTCTGTGCATACTCTTTAATGTAGCTCATATAACTCCTCCTTAACATATACCGTTCTTTGCCTTGGATATAAGATATCATAGCAAAAAGTAACCCTTTATAGCAAGCCCGTTCGCCCGCTTTTTTGTTAAAAAAATGTCATATATATTCTACCATCTAAAAAAAGACTGGTCAACAAAAAGCTAATGAAAAGTATGCATTATGGTCCCGTTCCCGGCTCAGCGCAAGGCTCCGTAGATCTGTTTCTTATATCTGGCGGAAAGAGGAATCCGGTCGCCGTCCTCCAGCACGATCTGGTTTTTGATCCGGTCAATCCTTCGGATATGACCTGCATTCACGATGTAACTCCTGTGACATCGGACGAAACCGGTCGGCAATTCGGCTGCAATCCCCTTCAACGTATCGTAGAAACTCCACTTCCCCCGGTCAAAATGCAGCATGATCAGCTTATTTTTAGATTCAAAGTAAGAGATCCGTTCGTAAGGAATAAAGTCATCCGTTCCCTTGGATTGGATCTGGAAGAAAGCCGGTACTGCTCCCTCCTGCCTCCCTTTGACAATGTAGCAGATCATCTCCCCGACCTTCTCATGGTATCGGTCCTCGTTAAAAGGCAGTTCCAGGACTCCGCCAACCTGCAGGTCCGGTCTGATATAGACTTCCGGGGAGATCCCGGCATCGACCAGGACAAGGAGCGGTGTGCCGGCAAAGGACTGGCGGAATTCCAGGATCTTTTCGAGATCTTTCTCTTCCTCCATCCGGAACATAGCCAGGTCCGGGCTTTCTCCCTCCAGGTCTTCCGGGAAATGACATCCTTCCCGGTCTGCAAAAACCGCTTCCTTCCTGCAGATCTCCATAATCCTCTGTTTCTCCGGGTTGTCCTCAATATATATCCTAAGCATAGCATCTTCCCATGCCGATCTGTGTTGTCACTGACCTGCCATGCCCGGTCAGGCGATCACGTTGTTCTTCAGAGCCGCAGCTGCCTGCTTCGCCTCCGACTCGGTGGAAGCATACTGCCGGGCTATCGTATTCAAATGGGAAACCTGGGTGCTCACCAACTTCCTCATCTTTTCTGTATCATTCTCCAGACCACGAAATCTGGATATGTACTGGGATCCGGCTTCGCCGCTCCACACAGCGTGACTGATCCCGGTCACCAGATTCATCATCTGGGATGTAGTCCTCTTGATATCCAGGGAGATCTGATCAAACTCCGAGGCGGTCTGTCTTAACTTCTCCGGTGTAACTTTAATCTTATTCACCATTCACATCACCTCCCTACCGGTCATGATTTGCCTCCCGCGGTCTGAATGTTCTTTGCTTCCATCATCATGTAAATGGAAATGATCTTCTCCAGCACGATCAGAAAATCAGCGATCACATTCAGCACCTTTCTCAGGTTGTCCGTGTCTGCCTTAAAGCTCTTAACGAAAGTCTCCTTGGCATCTCCTTCCCACATGCTGTTCAGCTTGCCTGCCTTCTCCTCCAGCTGTTGGATCTGCCCGCTCAAAACTTTTTTGAGCCCTTCCAGGGCCTCTTTTTTCTTCTTCAGTTCCGATGATGATATGATCATCTGGGCCATCGTCCAACCTCCCTTCTCATCTTAAACCTGTGATTATTGGTTGCGAGAATCATTATAGCACATTTTCTTCAAAATATGTAATAATTTGACATTTATATTATATTTTGGGATAA
>CAMOYC010000098.1 GCA_946629665.1 uncultured Lachnospiraceae bacterium | reverse complement strand
CGGTGAGCCGACCATGCGGGAAGACCTTTTTGAACTGATCAGCTACGCTCGTTGGTTTATTTCCCGCCTCAATACCAACGGCATCAAGCTCACGAAAGACTACTGTCACGCCCTGCGGGAGGCAGAGCTTGACAGCGTGCAGATCACATTTTATTCACCGGACCCGGACATCCATGATCAATTGGTGGGAGCGGCCCGGTATGAGGATACGGTTAAGGGCATAGACAATGCTCTGGCGGAAGGCCTTTCCGTCAGCATCAACACCCCGCTGTGCACCCTGAACAGGGATTACGTGAAGACCCTGGAATTCCTGCACGAAAAGGGCGTGATCTATGTCACCTGCTCCGGCCTGATCACCACCGGTAACGCAGCGCTGGAAGCTTCCGAAAGTCTGCAGCTGTCCGGGGAAGAGCTGGAGCAGATCCTCCGGGAGAGTGTAGCTTATTGCAATGAAAACGGGATGGAGATCGCATTTACTTCACCCGGATGGATCAGGCAGAGCGTATTTGATGAATTGAATATACCATCGCCCTCCTGCGGTGCCTGCCTGTCCAACATGGCCATAACGCCGGGCGGCAACGTGGTTCCCTGCCAGAGCTGGCTGACCGGGGAACCTCTGGGTAACATGTTAAGAGCTGATTGGGAGTCGATTTGGGAATGCCAGGCCTGCATGTCCCGCAGGGATTACTCCTCTGAGATGACGGGCGAGTGCCCTTTAAGGAGGTATTGCTGATGAATCGAAAAATAAAGATATCAACCTTACTTGCTGTGCTCGTGATGCTGGCCCTGATTACATTTCCTTCCTTAAAGACTGAAGCAGAGGCGACGGACGAGATCAGGGATTTTACGATCACGGTGGATGTCAATGAAGATGCCTCCCTCAACATGACTTATCACATTGAGTGGACAGTGCTGGATGATTCAATCGGCGAGCTGGAATGGATGGATATCGGTGTGCCAAACAGTTATCATGAGAACATTACACCGCTCAGCAAGACCATCGATCATATCAAGGATAATGGAAGCAAACTGGCGATCTATCTGGATCGAGGATATGGAGAAGGGGAGACCGTCAGCGTGGATTTCTCCATGACCCAGGACCACATGTATCAGATCGACAAATATGTGGAGGGAGAAACGGTCTTTACTTTCACTCCCGCCTGGTTTGACAGCATGGAAGTGGAGTCGCTGAACATCCGGTGGAATATGGACAAGGCCGGAGCCTGGCAGCCGGACTGCTATCAGGAAGAGGGTTACCTGATTTTTACCGCGGCACTTTCCGAGGGTGAGCGTTACACCATGTCGGTGACCTACCCTAACGATGCCTTCGGCTTTGCTGTCGAACGCCAGGCCACTGACAATGACAATGACTGGAGCGGCGGAACCGAAGAGTCTGATCCTTTTGATGTGATTTATGGAATCATCGGAGCGATCATGGCCGTATTTGTCATCGCCGCACCAATTTTCTACTTTGTCCGGTTTGTCCAGTGGATCGCGGGTGGAATCGGCTTCGGTTCCGAGCAGGAAACCAAGAAGAAAATAACCCGTACCAAGATCGAGTATTTCCCCAGCTGTCCAAGCTGCGGCGCACCCAGAGAAGAAGGGAAGGATAGTTGTCCCTACTGTGGACGCAGTATGATCAAGAGCAAGGAGGTCGTGGAAGAAGACCAGATCGAACATCCGGAGAAATATACCAAGAAGGGAAGATACCCTTACGGAGACTCCTCCGATACATTTATTCTTGTTAATGTAGTGAATGTTCCGGTAAGGCACACCCGCCGGACCGGAGGCTCCTCCCATCACTCCTCCTGCGCATCTTCATGTGCATCTTCCTGCGCCTGCGCATCCTCCTGTGCATGTGCCTGCGCCTGTGCATCCTCCGGCCGTGCCGGATGCTCCGTCAAGGATTTCTTTAAAGAAGAGATCCATGAAGGCAGGGTACGGGTTGAAAGTAAGAATAGATCTTCACGCTCTTCCGGAGAACGTGAAAACCGCTGAGGTCAGATCTTTGATATAGGGATCGGATTGCTCTGAGAACACCTGGTCCGGAGTACCGATCCCTTTAATCTCGCCGCTCTGCATTACCATGACACGGTCTGATACACGTCTGGCCACCGACAGGTCATGGGTAATAAACAGAATGGAAAGATGATGCCGTTCCTTCATCCGGATCAGCAGATTCAAAATCTGATTCTGGATAGATACGTCCAGTGCCGAAATGATCTCGTCGGCGATCAGTACCTGGGGTTCAACGAGCAGAGCTCTGGCGATGGAGATCCTTTGCAGCTGCCCTCCCGAAAATTCCTTCGGATATTTGGAAAGACAATTCTGCGGGAGTCCGCACTCCTCCAGGATATTGTCTATTTTCTCCTGCCGGGTTTCCTCTGTCATATCCGGATACCAGATTTTTAAAGGTTCTTCCAGGAGGCCTTTGATCCGCATGGAAGGATCAAGACAGTCGAATGGATTCTGATACACCATCTGGATCTGGCGTCTGAGTTTCCGGAATGAAGACTCAGGCATGTCCTGGATCTGGACTCCATTCAGATGGATTTCTCCGGAAGTAGGAAGCAGAAGATGCATCAGCATTTTTGCCAGTGTGGATTTACCACAGCCTGACTCCCCTAACAAGCCGAGCAGTTCGCCCCGGTACATTTCAAAGCTCACTCCTTTTACTGCGGTAAAATCCGGTGAGCGTCCGATCAATCCCTTCCGGGCACCCGGAAAAGTTTTAATCACATCTATTACTTTTACAATACTGTCTGAACGTGATTCATTCATACTAAAGCCTCACTACTTCCCATGATCTTCATAGTTTCCCTCACCAGCTGCCGGGTATACGGTTCTTTGGGATGGTAAAACAGATCGTCAGTTGTTCCTTGTTCCACGATGGCGCCATCCTTCATGATGATGATATGGTCGCACATCGATTGGAGGATTCCAAGGTTGTGACTGATGAATAACAAGGTCCATTGTTTTGTTTCCAACAGTTTGCGGATAAACTCGATGGTGTTTCTCTGGGAGATGGCATCGAGGGATGTTGTCGGTTCATCTGCGATCAGGATTCTTGCCTGGGATTCCAGTGCCATGGCGATTGCGATACGCTGGCGCATGCCGCCGGACAGCTGGTCCGGAAAATGCTGCAGGGTTTCGCGTCCGCCCCGGATCCCGAAGATATCCATCTGGTCCAGGATATGGTTCTCCAGCTCAGCCTGGGAGAGCGATGGACGATGCAAACGGATCGTTTCTCCCCATTGCTTCATGATACGTTCATTCGGATTAAGCGCATTAATGGAATCCTGGAAGATAATTGCAATCTGCTCGGAAACAAATTTTCTTCGCTCTTTGTAAGACAGGGCCAGGAGGTCCTGCCATCCGCCGTCTTTTGTGGAGAAGAGGATCTTGCCCGTCATCTCCGTGCTTTCCTCGGGGAGAAGAGAGGTCATCGCATTCATCGTCATGCTTTTTCCGGCTCCCGATTCACCGGCTATTGCCCACCGTTCCCCTTCTCTGACAGTGAAGGAAACATCTTTTAAAACATGAAATCTTTTGCTGCCGTTTTTTATTGTTATGTTGAGGTTTTCAATCCTCAGAATCTCTTTTTTCTCAGTCATAGATCGTCAACTCCGTTTTCTGGATCTGGCTGTCGTCAAAGGCAAAATGGAAAAACAATGCCAGAAGACAAACCGCAATGATCGGGCAGATGACCAGTCTCGGGTAAGTAAGGATATACCCGCGATAGCTGTACAATAAAGTTCCCCAATCCGGATTTGTCACATCGGTTCCCAGTCCGATGAAGGCAAGACCGGCGTACTGGAGCACAACAGAACTTGCGTTATTGCCCAGATAAACCAGCAGCTGTCTCATGATGTTCGGGAATATATGCAAAAACAAAATGGTATGTTTCTGCAGGCCGATACTGATCTCCGCACTGATAAAATCCTTCTCCTTGATGCCTGTAGTCAGGCCGTCTGCCAGGTTGATATATTGCCCCAGATTGCCGATGCCGAAAATGATACCGGCCATGGGAGCAGAAAAGCCAAACAGGGCAGAGAAGATCAATGCCATGATCAGGGAAGGGATTACCGTTACAAAGTCTGCGATAAACTGGATCACTGTTTTTACCAGACCGCCCTCATAAGCGCCGATCATTCCCAGAAATGAACCAAGAGTAAAAGAGATGATCGTTGCCAGGAAAACTACGACCAGCGTTCGCTGACCGCCCGTAACCATCAGTGCGAACAGGTCTCTTCCAAGATTATCTGTTCCTAGCCAGTGCTCCTTGCTGCAACCCTGATAGGTGTTTAAGAGATCTGTCACTTTTATGTTCTGGTGGGGTACCAGAAGTAAAAAGAGAACAAATGTGGCAAAGAGGATCCAAAGTATTTTATTCTTTCTCATGCTTCCCTCCTTGCTCCCAGCAGACGAAGTACCAGGTTAAGAACCAAATGGACGAAGAACATCCAGATGACAACGACCAGGATATAGGTCTGCAGAATGTTATAATCACGGCTGTCCATCGCGGAAACCAGCATGGTGGACAGTCCCGGGATTGCAAAAGCAAACTCCAGAACGGTGCTTCCGCCGAACACACCCGCAAATCGCGTGATCACCGCGGAGATCAGGCTGGCCAGGGGAGGCTTGTATGCATGTTTCCATAACACAGATTTCGGTTCAAATCCCCTGGATACCATGAATTTCACATAGCTTTTGCCCATTTCTTCCCGAAATGCCGACCGGACAACCCTGGAAAGCCCGCCGATGCTGTAGAGCGCGGTGAGCAGGATCGACGCCAGAATCGAATACCTGCCGTCTCCGGTGAAGAAACTGGCCACATTCAGCCGGACAGCAAACAGATTGATGATCAGGATGGATAAAATGAACATGGGAACACTCTGACAGAAGATGGTCATGGCGGTCGTCAATCGGTCACAGAAACCATTCCTCACTAAAGCTGCCCGGTAACCCAGGAAAAAGGCAAAGAAGGCACCGATCAACAGGCCGGTAATACCGATGGAGAAAGAGTAGGGCATCTTATCAAAAAATCTGTCCCGGATATTTTCACCGGAAACCAAAGATACACCCCAGTCCCCTTTTAAAAAGTTGGTGATCCATTTGACATACTGGACAGCCTGAGGCTGATCCAGCCCCATTTTCTGCTTTACAAAGCTGATATTTTCTTCCGTGTGCGGAAGGTGGTAAGCATCAAGCCATTTATCAACAGGAGTGCTGGGCATCATGCGAACTGCCACGAAGATCAGCACGGATGTGATAAAAAATATGATGATCCACTTACATAGAAATTGAAGTATATTTTTCATATTATCTTTCATAGAAAGATCGGCGGGCAAAAAACCCCCCGCCGGTCCGGATTCTTTATCTGACTATAGGACTATAAGCCTAATTCTGCATTAACACAGTAGTAGTCTCCACAATAAGGTTCATAATCTGAAACACGGTCAGACAGGGCAACATGCCACTGCGGATCAACCATGTAAATGATCGGCAGATCTTCTCCTACGATCGCCTGAATATCCTTGGAAATCTGATCCCTTTCTTCACCGGGTTCTGTCTCACCCATTTTCTTCAGCAGATCATTGATTTCATCATTGCTGTATCCTGCATAGTTTCTGCTTCCGCCTTCTGCCAGTGCCATATTCAGGAAAGCAGAAGGTTCTCCGGAAGGAGCGGTATGCTGAGCATAGAATACCAGGTCATAATCGCCTGCTTCCAGGGATGCATTGATATCATCCACAACATCTGTCTTGGAATCGATGCCTGCCTGTGTCAGTTCTGAAGCAGATAACTGCATGAGGATAGGAAGGTCTGCCCTCGAGGAATAGGTAACCATATGGATGGACAGTTTTTCCCCATCTTTCTCATAGATGCCGTCGCCGTTCTTGGCATAACCTGCTTCTTCAAGCAGCTTGGCAGCCTCTTCTGCATCTGTTTTTAATTCCACATCCCCGGCAAAAGAATAATACTGAGCGAAGATTCCGTTTGCCACACGTCCGCCCTGAAGAGCAGTTACCATGTCATCTCTGTTCAGAAGGAGATTGATGGCTTTACGTACATTCGGGTCAGCCATCGGGCCTTCCTTCACATTTGTAAATCCAAAATACTGATATCCTGCATCATAATCCTTTACGGTAAAGCCTTTGCCCTTTAACGCCTGTGAAACCTCCGGTGTCAGTCCGAACATCAGATCGATCTCTTTTGCCTCGAATGCCTGCTGCATAGAAGCTGTGTCACTGAAGACCTTCAGGGTAACATCGGAGCGGTCTGCAGCCCGGTCATCATAATAAGGGTTAGGCGTCAGCTCGAGAGATACTTCGGAATCCAACTTTTTCACCATGTAAGGGCCGGTGTAGATAAAGTCGCCATCTGCCTCTTTAAACACAACATTGCACCACTCAGCCAGCAGAGACTGCATAACAGGGGTAGGACGCTCTGTCACGATCGTCAGAGTTCCATCATCCTCAGCAGTAAAGGTTACAACACCGGCTGTTCCGTTTGCCATCTCATTGTTTTTCTGCAGATAGTTCATACAATCTGCCAGAGCCTGTGCGTCACAATCGGAACCATCACTGAACTTAACCGCATTGGTCAGTTCTGCTTTCCAGGTCAGGTCATCGACTCTTTCCAGCTTGCTTACGAAACGGGATACAAGATTACCGTCGGCATCCTGCATGTAGATTCCTTCACTGATACCATGGGATGTCAGATCCCAGGCACTGTCCACGGGATTGGTATTGCCTGCGATATAGCTGCAGCCGATCACGATCGGTCCCTGGTCCGCGGATGCTTCTGTCGTGCTTTCAGCGGAACCCCCGTTATCGGATCCGCCGCTGCCGGAGCCGCATCCGGTTAGGAGCATTGAAAAAGCTAATGATCCTGCCATGAGTAAAACGAGTAATTTTTTCATGTGCCTCCTTTCTGCGCCTTGACGCAATGACCATGCAGAAATATCGTAGATGCCCGTCCGGATCAATGGAGACAAACAAAAACAGCTATCGATATGCCTGCGATAGTCTTGTTAAAATGCTCAGCAAATGCCTGTCTTCTGGCTAGGGATCAAACCTACTGGCCGCCCTTCTCGGAATGTTGTGCACTCCAATGGTAATGCGGTCTTCGTTTCCCATTACAGCAGGGATAAACTGCGCCGGAATCACACCGGACTTCCTCAGCCTGGATGGCTGAATAGCAAATGCTAATTAAATAAAACTTGTACTATTAAAATATCATTTTAGCAGAATTCCGTCAAGCAAGAGAAGAAGAACCGGGCAAATAAATAAAAAGGCAAA
>CAMOYC010000097.1 GCA_946629665.1 uncultured Lachnospiraceae bacterium | reverse complement strand
CTTCCATCCCCGGTATCGGTGTTCTTAAATTAAAATATTCCATTGTGGCCTTGGCAACAACCTTGCCCTGGTCCGTCTTCACCTTCACATCATAGATCATCAGGTTCCTTCCGGCCTTCAGCTCCGTTGCCTCGGCAATCAGCTTTTTCGGTTTATATGCCTTATGAAGAAAATATATGCTCGCACTGGATGTGGTGACCATGCTGCCCCGGGTACAGGCCGCAGTTCCCGCAACGGAATCTGCGAGCGCAAAGATCAGGCCCCCGTGGACCGTCCCGTTGGGATTCACCTGAGAATCCTGATAGGACATCTCTGCCCTGGCCCATCCCTGCTCCAGGTCAGTGATCTGGATACCCATCCTTGCGGTTGCGCCATCTACATGGAGACGGAATTTTAAAATATTCTCAAACGCTTCTCTGTCTATCGTACTACCATTCATGTCTGTGCAGTTGCCCTTCTAATTGTAATTCTTTAAAACCCTGCTGTCTGAGTGCTTCATACAGCATGATCGCCACGGAGTTGCTCAGGTTCAGCGACCGGATCTCCGGGGACATGGGTATGCGGACTGAGGTTTCCGGATACTGAAGCAACAGCTCTTCCGGTATGCCTGCGCTTTCTTTGCCAAACATGATGTAGCAGCCATCCTCGTAGCTGACATCCGCATAAGTCTTTTTGGATTTTGTTGTCGCCATGTATATTTTTGCTCCCGGATTCTTATCCAGGAAGTCATTAAAGTCCTCATACACCCTCACATCAAGCTTATCCCAGTAGTCCAGGCCGGCTCTTTTCAGCATCTTGTCACTGATCCGAAAGCCCAGGGGCTCGATCAGGTGAAGCACG
Source organism: uncultured Lachnospiraceae bacterium (assembly GCA_946629665.1). Taxonomy (GTDB): domain Bacteria; phylum Bacillota; class Clostridia; order Lachnospirales; family Lachnospiraceae; genus Anaerobutyricum. The sequence continues at coordinate 6,490 of CAMOYC010000097.1, read as the reverse complement.
CTGCCGGTCGCCACGCAGGTCCTGCCGATGTTTCCGGTGTTGGCCGGGATCTCCGGCTCATGCAATACAATATTAACCACGGTTTGCGTCTCCTGCCTGCTTCTTTGCCCGAAGTCTTCTGACAAATTCAGCCATCCTTCCCAGAGCTTCCTTCAGCTCCTCCAGGGAGTATGCGTAGGACACACGAAGAAAACCTTCTCCGCACTCTCCGAAGGCAGTGCCCGGAACGACTGCCACCTTCTCCTCCTCCAGGAAGCGGGTGGCAAATTCATCGGAACTCATCCCGAATTCGCTGATGCTCGGGAACATATAAAATGCCCCTTCCGGCTCAAAGCACTGCAGCCCCATCTGCTTAAACTGGTCCAGGACAAACCGTCTTCTCTGATTGTAGGAAGTCCGCATCTCCTGCACATCATCCTCGCCGTTGGCCAGCGCTTCCACGCCGGCGTATTGGCTGGTAGTCGGTGCTGCCATGATCGCAAACTGGTGGATCTTGATCATCTGTTCCATGATCAGCTCCGGTCCTGCTGCATAACCCAGACGCCATCCGGTCATGGCAAAAGCCTTAGAGAAACCGTTGATCACAACCGTCCTCTCCTGCATACCCGGCAGGCTGGCGATGGATACATGATTTTTCCCGTAGGTAAGCTCAGAGTAGATCTCATCGGAGATGACAAAAATGTCCTTCTCCTGAATGATCCTGGCGATGGGCTCCAGGTCTTCCCTGGTCATGATCGCCCCGGTCGGATTGTTGGGGTAGGACAGGATCAGGATCTTGGTCCGGTCCGTGATCGCATCAAGGAGTTCCTCAGCGGTCAGCTTAAAACGATTTTTTTCCTGCAGATTGATCGTCACGGTATTCCCGCCTGCCAGTGTAACGCAGGGGGCATAGGAAACATAGGCCGGTTCCGGCAGGATGACCTCATCCCCCGGATTGAGCATGGCCCGGAGGGCCAGGTCGATTCCCTCGGATCCTCCGACTGTCACTACGATCTCCGTCTTCGGGTCATAGTGGAGGTCCAGCTTCTTATAAAGATAGCGGGAGATCGCAGTCCTCAGTTCCATCAGGCCGGCATTGGACGTATAAAATGTTCTTCCTCTCTCCAGAGAGTAGATACCTTCTTCCCTGACATGCCACGGTGTATCGAAATCCGGCTCACCAACGCCCAGCGAGATTGCATCGGGCATCTCGGAGACTACATCGAAGAACTTGCGGATGCCTGAGGGCTTAATGCCCACAACCTTGTCTGCCAGCGGATTTCTCATAATGTCACCTTCATTCTGCTGCTCTGAGGTTTATCGATCAGGATAATACCATGGTCCTTATATTTCTTAAGAACAAAATGCGTTGCCGTTCCCGCAACCGCATCCAGAGTAGAGAGTTTGCTGGTTACGAACATGGACACTTCCTTGAGTGTTTTTCCCTCCAGAGAAACCAGGAAATCATAACCACCGGACATCAGGTAAACTGCCTTTACTTCCGGATAATTGGTGATCCTCTCAGCAAGGCGCTCAAAGCCCTGGCCTCTCTGCGGGGTAACCCGGACCTCGATCATGGCGCTGACCTTCTCCTCCGTGGTCTTATCCCAGTTTATGAGAGTCGGGTAGCCGCAGATCACGCCGTCCTTCTCCATCTTTTCAATCTCTTCCACGATGACTGCTTCATCGGTTCCCATCATGACAGCCAGGTCATGTAAATCTATTCTGCTGTTGTTCTCCAGCATTTTTAAAATAGCGTTATGCATTATTTCCTCCTTTTTCAACCATCTTATACAACTCGTCGATCTTTGGTGGTTCCAGAAAACGAATCTCGTCATCATAGTGGATCCGGCGCTGTGCCTCCCCTGTGGTATTACCGATCACCCGGCCGGTTATCCCCAGAGCCGCAAGCTTCTCACACAGGATGCCGCCTTCCCGGCACAGGGCCAGCAGGCATCCTCCTGTCCGGAGCATGTAAGGATTGAGGTCAAAATATTCACACACCTCAACCACATGCTGCCTCATCGGAATCTTTTCGAGTTCGATCTCAAGCCCCACCTTGGTGGCGGCAGCCAATTCCCAGAGACCGCCGAAGATCCCACCTTCACCCGGCGCGCTGACTATGGCGGCATTTTCTTCATGCAAGACCGCCGCTGCGCTCTTCATTCCGGGCCGGTCGTAAAGATGGGCAGCCGTATCAACAAAGGAAGGAGGATATCTGCTTTCCAGGTCCTCCCTGTATCCGGAGGCAACCACCGCGGTCCCCTCCAGGCCGATCCGGCCACAAACTACCAGGTCGAGATTGGCAAAAGATGCCTTCTTCTTTCCATCAGGGCCCTGATCCTGCCCTGTCAGGCCAATTCCGGTGACAGTGGCATGCAGGTCACCGACGGAAGGGGACACGGCAACATGCCCGGGCACCGCCTTGACCTTCTCCTGCTCGCAGAGCTTCCGGACCTCCCGCAGCAGCAGTTTGAGCTGCCGCTCCTCCGTATCCGGCGGCATGATCAGGTCCAGAAGCAGAACAGCCGGTTCCGCCCCCTTAGCCCAAAGATCGTTCAGGGCGTTGTAGACCATGCGTAAAGGAGCCAGTGTCCAGCCCGTCACGCAATGGCTGCTAAAAGCCATCCTGCTAAGAGGCTCCCCTTTACAGGGATCATATTCCGTTTTTGAATACAGCTCTTTCAGGACAGAACGGTTCCACACGCTCTCCCTGACTTTTCCGATCCTCAGTGCCATCTCTTTTGTTCCCGTCAGTTATTTCTTCTTTTTCTTTGTCTTCTTATCTTTACTTTTCTCTTTCTCTTTTTCCTTGTCTTTGGAACTCTTCTCTTTTTTCGTTCCGACTCTGACCACTTTCGGTGTGGACATATAAGAACTGGAGTTGATCTGCACCCACTGATCTTCTTTGCCCTTCACCTTGATCACTTTCCAGAGTCTTGCACTGTACCCGGTAGTGCCTTGCTTTTCAACAACCTTTTTCCCCTTCTTCATGTGCTTGTCCTTGATGGTCTTCACATTCGGATGGTGGACTGCGGTGGTCTCTGACACAAACTCAAGGGTCCGGTTCTTATCCCGGATCTCCTTGCCGTACACAGAAAATGTGATCGTGCGGTCTCCATGGTCAGTGGACCCGACTATGTAGACCGGATAATCCATATTGTTTTTAAAACGAAAATCCTTACTGTCCCCTGCGATAGCCGCATCTTCCGAGAGTTCCACATAATGCACGGTCATGGAATGGTTGGACCTTTCCACGATCTCCAACTCTGCCCTAAGCACTGCATTATAGAGGGTAGTGGAAACCTGGCAGATTCCTCCCCCGTAAGTCTGGACCGTGGTTCCGTTCTCATAGGAACCGGCCAGCTCATAACCGTTCTCCTTGGTAAAAGGAGTCACCGTATCGTGGACAGAAAATGTATCTCCGGGATAGAGCAGGGTGCCGTTGATCAGACTTGCCCCGTTCTCCACGTTAGCGCAGCGGCCATCCGGAGACCCCGCATAGGAAGTGGTAAATGTCCCCAGTTTATCCTTGATGACAGACAGCTCCGCCTTGGTATGCTCTGCCTTATCTTCTTTATAATCCATCTCGCAGACGATCGACTTCTGGTCCCAATCCGGGTCCGTGACCATGGTGGCTACCTTCTCGGCATTCGCATCCAGGTCCATATCGATCCCGTTCACCTCTTCGGTGACCACAAATTTCTTATTCTTGCGGGTGATGGTAGCATCTTTCTTCTTGGCAAGAAACTTTTTCGCCAGCTTCTTTACCTTTTTCTTCACCTTGGCTTCATCCAGCCGGTAGGTAAGATCGAGATTCTTCTTCTCTTTCTGCAGCTGCCTGATCTCCATGATCCGGTTGAAGATATTCCCTTCCCGGCCCAGTTCCCAGGCTTCCTCTACCACATTGTCATTCACTAAGGTCAGGCCGACGGAAGAAAGCTTAAATGACTTAGTCTTCTTCCCCACCTGAAGGGTAACCGTCTGATTGCTGACCTCAGCCGTATGCTCATCCAGAACCTTCCGGGCCTGCTCTTTGGACATTCCGCCCACATCCATCCCCTCGATGGAAACACCGGGGTAGATCTCATCAATATCTACATATTCTGTGTAGTACCAGCCGATGTAGCTGCCTGCCCCGATCAGAGCGGCAAGGATAAGCACAAGGATGATCGCACCTATTTTCTTCTTCATGATTATTATCCCTGTCCTACAGCATTACAGCGGGTACGATCGTGGTGAGCACCATGGCGATCACGATGATAACACAGACGATCGCAGCAATTTTTTGTTGTTTCTGATTTCTCATTTCTGATACACTCCTTCGTTTCTTTTTAGTCATTTTATGATATTTCTTGCGGATATTCAAGAGAATAATCCGCATACTTCCATAAGAATATGCGCGCATTACGGTTCAGGGGGTCCCTGTGCCCGTAATCAAAGAGACAGTAGGTCTCTTCCCCGACCGGTTTCCCTTCCCTGACCAGTCTTTCCGGGTCAAAGGGGAAATGTTCCATATGATTTTTGTTCGCCGCCTTACGGGAATCATAGTCTTTACCGGCGTCCGGAAAGAGGGTCCTCCCATGTAACCGGTACATCTCCCGGAAATACTTGCGCTCACGACTCTGGTCCGGTGCCCAGTCCGGCCGGCTTTTCACCTTCTCCCGCAGGTAAAGGTCAAACAGCATCACTTCTTTTATAAAGGAAAGCCCCGGAAGTTTCTCCTCCAGAAAACTCTTCAGGATCCGGTATTTCTCCAGCCGGTTATGGTTCATCTTGTGGTAACCGGCCCGGTAGTACCAGTCCGCCAGCGCCTCAAAAAAATGAAAGGGCCTGTCCATAAGGGGAATGGCATAGGAAAGCGTGCAGGTATACTGGCCACTGTTATAGTAGAGTTCCGTCATCTCCTCGACCCCTTTTAGACGCAGCAGGTCATCATAGCTCAGGCAGTGGGTGGAAAGCACCTCGTACGGGGCCCGGCTCAGGTAGCGGATCTCATACTTTCCGGCCTGCTCTTCCATATAAGTCCCTTTCAGCACCTTCAGGAAGCCCAGCTGCAGCTGGTCCGGCCGATGGGCGAACAAATCATCAAAGGACTTGCCGAACTGTTCATAGGTCTCACAGGGCAGCCCTGCGATCAGGTCCAGATGCTGGTGGATATTCCCCACGCTCCGGATCCTGTCCACATTGGAAAAAAGCCTGTTCAGGTCCATCCGCCTGCGGATAACGTCGATCGTCGGCTCGTTGGTGGACTGCACGCCGATCTCCAGCTGGATCAGCCCCGGCCGCATCCTGGCAAACAGGTCCATCTCCTCCTCATCAAGCAGATCCGCAGCAATCTCAAAATGAAAATTGGTAATTCCATTATCATGCTCCTGGATATAGGACCAGATCCCCATGGCATGCTTCTTATTACAATTAAAGGTCCGGTCTACGAACTTGACCTGGGGAACCTTGGCCCCAAGAAACCGGTCCAGCTCCGGGATCACCAGATCCAGGGACCGGAAACGTACTTTCTCATCCACGGAAGACAGGCAGTAGCTGCAGCAGTAAGGGCAGCCCCGGCTGGTCTCATAGTAGAGTATTTTATTCTGAAAAGGACTGAAATCCTCATAGACAAAGGGAACCTGGTTCAGATCCATCTCCGGCGCTATGCCCCGGCTCCAGGTCCGGCCTTCCGGTCCCGGACAGCGGACAGCCAGACCCCGCCGACCCCGCAGTAGCTCCCAATCTCCGCCGGCTTCCTTCCAGCGGACCAACTCTGCAAACAATTCTTCTCCCTCACCCTGCATGACGATGGAAACCTCCGGGTGATCCGCCAGAAACTGTTTTCCGCTGTAGGATACCTCAGGTCCGCCGACCCAGAATTCAGTATCCGGAGCCACCTTATGAAGCTCACAGACCAGTTCTTCCACCAGAGAGATATTCCACAGATAACAGGAGAAAATGATCACATCCGCCCCCGCCTCATAAAGGTCTCTCAGAATATCTTCCATATAATGGTTGATGGTATACTCCCGGATCTCGATCTCCATCCCGGGATAATCCCGCACGCTGTTCACTTTTTTCGCATAAGCCTCCAGGCAGCGGACCGCCAGATTCGAGTGGATATACTTGGCATTGATCCCGCAGAGAAGATATTTCACGATTCCGTCCTTCCCTTCCTATGGAATATTCATTGGAATATTAATAGAATTAACTTATGCTATCATACCCAATTCAGAGAATAAAGTCAAAAAAAACTTGCATTATTTTCCCGGCTGTGATATATTAAATGACGTCGCAAAGACATGCGGGTGTAGTTCAATGGTAGAACACCAGCCTTCCAAGCTGGACACGTGGGTTCGATTCCCATCACCCGCTTTATATTTCTTGACAATAAGAATATTTATGTTATACTAAGAACAGTCAATTAAAGAATGATTTTTATGCACGAGTGGCTCAGTGGTGGAGTATCGCCTTGCCAAGGCGAGGGTCGCGGGTTCGAATCCCGTCTCGTGCTTTTTTTATT
>CAMOYC010000096.1 GCA_946629665.1 uncultured Lachnospiraceae bacterium | reverse complement strand
TTGTGGTTGCTGTTCTGGCTCCTCTCCTCCTGCTGTCCGTATTGTTTTTTCCCAGGCTCCAGTCCATGGTCCTGCATCAGACCATATTGGACAAACAGGAACAAATTGCAGCGGCAACTCCCCTGGTTGAAGATACGATCGAACAGATACTTTCCACCAACAAAAAGATCAGGTCTGAGATCTATTACCGGAATCTCTTTTCAGCATTTGAAGAAACCACGGCGATCGCCATTAAGGATCCGGAAGCAGCTGAGGAATTTGCAGGTCACCTTAAGGACCTGGTCAAAACAGAAAGTGTAAAAAATATCAGGATCTATGTCGGCCTGCCGGAATCCGATCATTTTTTTAAATCTGTGGACTGCGACGAAATATTTAAGTCGACGGATCAGGTACAGGGAAGTTATTGGCACGGGATTTTTTACGGAACGGACTACACACAGCTGTTTTGTCCCTCCTTTTACCTTTCTATAAATGAGATTGACAATCTGGGGACCCTTGCTTATATCACCAGGATGTACTTCTTCTATCAAGGGAAAAGGATCCCTTGTTTTCTGGCCCAGTACTATTCATCAGACATTTTTACCAGGATCTTAAAAGATGGTTTTACCAGGGACGGGTCTGTTGCTTACGTCATCACAGACCGGGATGCCATAGTGACCTCCACCGACCCCTATCTGTCCGGTATCTACCATTTCGATTACTCGGACATTTATAATTACCTGTTCTCTTCCAAAAGCTATCTGGAAAAAGAAATCCTTGGAAAGAAGGTCTATACCAGTTTCAGTGTGATACAGAAACCAAACTGGTTCCTTGTAGTCTCCACCCCGGAAGGGATCATCACGAGAAAGACAGAGATCTCGATCATGGAGATCCTGCTGATCGTTGCGGTCTTTTATATCATTTCTCTCGTCCTTGCCTTTCAGCTATCCTCTTCGATCACAGGAAGAATCTCCAGTGTGATCCAGACTATGGGAAGGATCCGGGAAGGAAGCATGGTTCCCATGGAGGAACCGGAGGTACATGATGAGATCGGTGATCTGATCAGCACCTACAACTATATGACCAACAAACAGCAGGAATTAACAGAAACCCTTCAGACAACCGCAGATGAGCTTCGCATTGCAGAAGTAAATGCTTTGCAGGCACAGATCAATCCGCATTTTCTTTATAACACACTGGATACTATTCAGTGGATGGCTACTTCCGGAATGGCGGATCAGGTTCCTGAGACCGTGCAGGCCCTCTCCCGTTTTTACAAGCTGACCCTGGGAAAAGACCTTACCAACACCACGATAGAAAAAGAGATTGAACACGCAACTCTCTACATCAAATTACAGAATATACGTTTTAACAATGCGATCGAATGTATTATTGACATACCGGATGAGATCAGCCAGCTGCCAATCCCCCGTCTGACTCTTCAGCCGATCGTGGAAAATGCAATCCTGCACGGAATCCGTGAAAAGGAATCCCGGGAAGGATGCATCGTAATCACAGGCTGGCAGGAAGACCTGGATGTCTATCTGCTCGTTTCCGATGACGGTATCGGTATATCTCCGGATATCCTTCCCAATGTCTTAAGTGAGGAAGGCAGCAATCCTGAGTCAAGGGGTGCCAATATCGCCATCTATAATGTCCACCACCGCCTGCAGCTGCTCTACGGTAAAGACTACGGGCTCTCCTATGAAAGCAAGGAGGGTGAAGGTACGGAAGTAACGATCCATATCAGAGCAGATAAAGTCTGACTTAGCAAAGGCCATGACAAAAACAAGCCGGGAGGCTGTATTCAGATACAGTCTCCCGGCTTTTTCGTATATTTATATGAGGTATGAATGAGAAACTAATTGGTTAACATCTGTCATTTTTGTCTGTACAAGAATGATCCTAGTAGATGGATTTCCACTCTTCGATGTTGTCAGGATTGAACTGGAAAGGAGGCCCAAGGATAATCTCGGAAGCTCCGCTTCCATCTGCTAACTCTGTAAGAGTGTAAGGGCTGTTTTCCATGTCCCCAGCTTCAAATGTGTCGCCTGCAGCGCCTGTGATCGTTCCGTCAACCAGGGCGATACTTGCATATCCGGCAAGTTTTCCAAGGTCGATCGGGTTCCACAGGAACATGTAAGGACAGCTATGTGCATCGTCAGCACCAATGTACTCAGCCATCTCGGAAGGAAGGCCAAGACCTGTTAACTTAACAGAGGACTTCTGGTCCTGAAGAACCTTAGCTGCTGCGGAGATACCAACTGTGGTAGGAGCGCAGATCACTTTAAGGTCAGGATAGTTCTGAAGAAGGGCCTGAGTCTGGTCTGTGGACTTCTGAGGCTCATCATCACCGTAAGCAACTTCTACGAGCTCGAGTTTGGAATATTTCTCATCGCTTTCCTGAATAGACTTCATAGCTTCGATCCATGCATTCTGGTTAGTAGCCTGGGATGTAGCAGAAAGGATAGCATACTGTCCTTCTCCACCTGCGATATCGTATACCGCATCGATCAGAGCCTGGCCTACTTCCTGAACACCGGCCTGGTTACAGAAAGTCTTACGTGTAGCGGAGTTAACATCTGAGTCAAGAGTTAACACCTGGATACCTGCATCCATAGCTTCCTGGCAAACAGATGCTAATGCGTTAGCGTCATTTGCTGCAATCGCGATGGAATCAACACCCTGAGAGATCAGGGACTGGATTACAGTGATCTGAGCATCTGCTGTTGCAGATTCCGGATTCTGTACGATGCATGTGCCGCCTGCTGCTTCAATGACTTCCTGGAAACCTTCTGCTTCCTTCTCATTGTAAGGGTTACCGGCAGATTTTGTTACGATAGCGTATGTCTTTCCTGAGGTGTCTCCACCAGCAGCGCCTGTGCTTCCCTCAGAGGAGGAAGAGGAGCCGCCGCAACCTGCCAGCATAGTAGCTGCAAGTGCTGCACACATTAAAACACTTAATACTTTTTTCTTCATGATTAATCTCCTTATCAAATATTAACGGACCTCATATCATATACATTTATATTTCTCATTCCAAGCAATGTTAAGCTTTCTTGGTTTTCTTCCGGCTGTTGATCGCATTGGTAACAGCAGGGATCAGGACGGATACGATCAGCATGACACCGATGATGACCAGGATGAGCTGTGTGTTCATATTGATCTGACCAAAGGCGATTCGCAGGCATACGATGATGAAAGCTGCGATAAAGCCGCCGATGATGTTTCCTTTACCACCTGTCGTAGCAATTCCTCCAAATACACACATAGCGATGACTTCCATCTCAAAACCGTTTCCGGTTGTTGTGTTTGCACCGTAAGTAGATGCCAGAAGGAAGAGTCCGCAAAGGCCTGCCAGGAATCCCAGCATGGAGAAACTGAAGAAACGGATTCTCTGTACTTCGATACCGGTATAATAAGCTGTTGTTCTGTTGGAGCCGATTGCGTATAATTTACGCCCGAATGTGGTCTTGTTTAATACGGTAATAAAGATGATCGCGCAGATGATCACGATAAAGAAGGACAGCGGAACCGGTCCGACTTTTGCGCGGAGGATCCCAATGCTCTGGATATCTGTCATGGAAGCAGAACCACCATCTCCCAGTGCAACCTCAGCGATACCCCGGAATATGATCTGGGTACCGAGCGTGATGATCATGGTCGGCAGCTCAGTAAACTTTGTTGCCACAAAACCGTTGAGCATACCGCAAAGAAGGCCGACACCAAGGCAGACAAGGATGACTGCTCCGACACCCATACCCTTATTGGATACCAGGCAACCCATGGTAGCCGTCAGGCAGACAATGGAACCTACGGAGATATCGATGTCTCCGAGGACCAGGATGAAAGCCATTCCGAAGAGCATGAAGATCTCTGCCAGATATCTGGGGCTTTCTCTTAAAATATTGGTCATATTATAATTGGGTGACAGCACTGCACCGAAAATGTTAACTGCGATCAGTAACAGGATCAGGGCGCCTTCCCAGCTGAATATTTTCTCTTTGATTCCTCCCTGAGGAGTTGCAGATATTGTTCTTCCGGATTTACCAGCCATACTTACATCTCCCTTCTTGCAAGAGCCTGCTTATCCATCATCCTCTGAGTGATGACGTTAAGAACTACAACGACAAGAATGATAACACCCTTAACCAGGTTCTGAGCGATCGCGCTGATACCTACTAAAGGAAGTGCCTTTGCGATGATCGCGATGATCAGGGCACCGAGGAATGTTCCGACAACAGAACCACGTCCTCCGTTCATGCTTACACCACCGATAACGCAGGCAGCGATTACATCCATTTCCTTTGCATACTGCATGTTAGGCTGAGCAGATGCATAGATGGATACGGAGAGAACACCGGCCAGACCTGCAAGAAGACCCATGATCGCGTATACGGAAATGATCGTCTTGTCAACGTTGATACCGGAAATCCTTGCTGCTTCCGTGTTGGATCCGACTGCATAGATCTTGCGGCCGAATTTGGTCCATTTCATTACTACGAAGAATGCAATGTAGGCAATGATCAGGATAATGTAAGGTCCGAAAGAACCTTCCTTACCGAAATCAGAGAAACCTGCTACGTCAGCACCGGATGCCCAGGCATTGTTGGAGATAACGTAAGCCATTCCACGCCAGATATACATGGCACCCATGGTACAGATGATCGGAGCAACTTTTCCTTTCGCGATGATCAGTCCGTTTAATACGCCGCAGGCAGTACCGATCAGGATGCCGATCACAAACAGAAGGAAAGTGTTGTGTAAATAGTCAAATTTCTGCATTAAACCGATGATCATACCGGAGAATGCAAGAGTGGATGTGATGGAAATATCAATTCCTGCTGTCAGCATAACGCAGAGCATACCGAGTGCCATCAGCATGGTCAGAGCGTTATTTCTGAAGATCTGAGAAATATTGGTCGGTGACAGGAAAGATGGACTCATCACAGTGATCACTGCTATTAAAATGATAAGTACGATTACAAGACTGGCTTCTCTGGAGCCTGTAATGGTCTTGATCAGAGATTTATCTTTTTTCATTATTCCACCTCCTTGCCGGACTGTTCCATAGCAAGCTCAAGGATCTTCTCCTGAGAAGCATCTTCGACATCCAGGCAGCCGGTCACGCGGCCTTTACACATCACGTAGATCCTGTCACTCATACCGAGTACTTCCGCCATCTCCGAGGAGACGAGGATGATACCGTAACCCTGCTTGGCAAGATCTCCCATGATCGCATAGATTTCAGCCTTGGCGCCGACATCAACACCCTTGGTAGGCTCATCCATGATGACAAGTTTCATATTCTTCTGAACGAGAGCTTTCGCTACGACAACCTTCTGCTGGTTACCACCGGAAAGTGATGTAGCGGGATCAAAGATCGTGACAGCCTTGGTGTCAACGTCTTCCAGATACTGCTTTCCAATCTCCCATTCCTTTTTATTGTTAATAAATCCGTTATTGGCCAGCTCGTCCTGGATCGGGAGGATTACGTTTGTTCCAAGCCCCCAGTTCATGATCAGGCCCTGTTTCTGACGATCCTCAGGGAGAAGAATGATACCGGCTTTCATGGCATCTTTCGGTCTCCTGATATTTAATTCTTTTCCTTCCAGGATGATCTTTCCGGAATCTGCTTTTGTGATACCACAGACAGCTTCCATCGTCTCTGTTCTTCCGGCACCAACCAGTCCGGTCAATCCAACGATCTCGCCGGCATGTACGTTCAGGCTGACATCCTTAAAGAATCCCATCTTGCTGAGGTTATCGAGTCGGAATAATTCTTCTCCGATCTCTACCTCCGGCTTCGGATACATATCTGTGATCTCACGGCCAACCATGTACTTGATCAGTTCCGGCTCTGTGATCCCGTCAACATCGTAGGTTCCGATGTACTGGGAATCACGGAATACGGTAACACGCTGAGCCAGACGGTACATATCTTCCATACGATGAGAAATGAAGATGATGGATACGCCTTCCTCATGAAGCTCATCCACGATCCGGTAAAGCTCCTGAGACTCATTTGCGGTCAACGCTGCGGTCGGCTCATCCAGAAGGATTACCTGGGCATTGGTAGATAATGCCTTGGCAATCTCGACCATCTGCTGCTGGGCAATGGTAAGAGCACCAACCTCATCCGTCACCTTAAAGTTGGCATGAAGTCTTCCCAAAAGCTTTTCCGCTTCCTTATTCATCTCATTCCACTGTATGATTCCACCTTTCATGATCTCATGACCGATGAAAATGTTCTCAGTTACAGTAAGTTCCGGGTAGGAAGTCGGATGCTGATATACTGCAGCGATTCCTAACTCCTGGGCATCTTTGGTTCCCTTGAAGCTTACTTCCTTACCATTGAAGTAAATATGACCTTCTTCCGGCTGATGAACTCCCGTGATCGTTTTAATAAATGTTGATTTTCCTGCTCCGTTCTCTCCCATCAAGGCGTGAACTTCACCGCGGCGAAGCTGAAACTGTACATTGTCCAAAGCCTTGACGCCAGGAAATATTTTTGTAATTCCTTTCAGTTCAAGAATTAAATCCTCTCCCACTTGAGAACCCCTCCTTTCTTTGTTATTTCAAGTATAATTTTTTTTCGTCAATAACTTTAGAAGAATATTTTTAGAAAGGGGGGAAATATTTTTGAAAAGATTCTTCTTTCGTTAGAAAGATTATCCTTATCATAAAAAAAGAGAATACCGGATACTTGCAATAAAAGAATGCTCATTCGGTATTCTCTCCTGGATTTTATGTACTTTTTTAAAATGAACGCCGTATCAGGACCACTAAGCCATCATTTTCCGGATCCTGTCGATCGCTTCCTTTGTTTTCTCGTAAGAACCGAAAGCGGTCATTCGGAAGAAACCTTCTCCGCTTGGCCCGAATCCGGAACCCGGGGTTCCGACTACGCCTGCTTTGTCAAGCAGTTCATCGAAAAACTCCCAGGAAGTCATTCCCTCCGGTGTTTTCAGCCAGATGTAGGGAGCATTCTTTCCGCCGTAGACGGTAAAACCGGCATCGATCAGTCCATCCCGGATGGAGGAAGCATTTCTCATATAATAATTCACCTGGGCGGCAGTCTGTTCCTGCCCTGCCGGTGAGTAAACCGCCTCCCCTGCACGCTGAATAATATAGGGAGCTCCGTTGAATTTGGTCCCATGCCTTCTTGCCCAGAGTGCATTCAGGGAAACCTCTCCACATTTCAGCTCTTTGGGAACGACCGCATATCCCAGTCTGGTTCCGGTAAAGCCGGCGTTCTTGGAAAAACTCCTCAGCTCGATGGCGCACTTCTTTGCTCCTTCACATTCGTAGATGGTGTGAGGGATACCTTCTTCTTTGATGTAGGCTTCATATGCCGCATCGTATATGATCACAGCCTGGATGTTCAGGGCGTAGTCCACCCATTTTTGCAGCTCCTCTTTAGACAGGGTCATACCGGTAGGATTGTTGGGAAAACACAGGTAGATCATATCCGGATTCTCTTCCGGAAAATCCGG
>CAMOYC010000095.1 GCA_946629665.1 uncultured Lachnospiraceae bacterium | reverse complement strand
ATTGTGGACCTCTCCCTGGCACCTACCCCCGCGGTCGGTGATTCCGTCGGAGAGATCCTGGAAGAGATCGGCCTGGAATATGCCGGCGCTCCCGGGACCACAGCAGCCCTCGCCCTGTTGAATGACCAGGTGAAAAAGGGCGGTGTTATGGCCTCCTCCTATGTAGGTGGGCTGAGCGGCGCTTTCATTCCGGTCAGTGAAGACCAGAGGATGATCGATGCAGTCAATGCAGGAGCTCTCACTTTAGAAAAACTGGAGGCTATGACCTGCGTCTGCTCCGTCGGCCTGGACATGATCGCCATTCCCGGTGACACAAAGGCTACGACGATCTCCGGGATCATTGCGGATGAGATGGCCCTGGGTATGGTCAATAATAAGACGACGGCAGTGCGTATCATTCCGGTGATCGGCAAGGGAGTCGGAGAGAAAGTTGAGTTTGGCGGGCTTTTGGGCTATGCCCCGATCATGCCTGTCAACGGATTCTCCTGTGACACCTTTATCAACCGCGGCGGAAGAATACCTGCACCGATCCACAGTTTTAAAAATTAAAGATTTATTCTGTAATCATGAAAAACACCTGGCCAGTCAGGTGTTTTTTTCCTGGCGGAGGTCCCCTATGAGTAATCTTGTACTACAGTATGATATCGGTTTTTATCTGGATCCGGACCGGTTTTTAAAAAGAATGCATATCGATGGAGAAAATGAGGCAGACAGGAATGCCAGGGCCTGCGTCCCGGAGCTTCTGGAACTGGCAGAAAAGATCACAAAGATCTATGCTTTCTGCTTTCGTGGTCACGGGGAGGACTCCGTCATGGTCCGGCAGGCGGACTGCTGCCGGGAACAGTGGGTCTGCCTGTGCCACCTCGGGCCGGAGATCCTGGACCGGGCCCAGTCCTTCATGGAGGAAGGAGAGTATCTGAAAGGGTATCTTTTAAGCGAGATGGCCAACGATATCCTGTTCCATGTTTCCTCAGAGATGGACCGGCTTGTGGAGGAAAACTGCCTGAAGAGAGGCATGTTCCTGACAAGAAAATACTATCCGGGCGATCCGGGAATCCCGATAGAAACTCTGCAGCATTACCTGGATCTCTTAAAAAGAGGGCTGGAACCGGGAACTCTTCAGGTGAGGGTCAGCAGCGGCGGCATGCTGATCCCGGAGAAGGCCATCCTCTATGTGATGGGCGCTGATCCTGATAACTGCCGGATTTCTCAGGACCATGATTGCAGTAAATGTTTAAAAGTCAATTGTGCATTCCGAATCTGACAGACCTTGAATTCTTTAACAAATCTGTTATAATCTCAGTAGATTCATTCACTGTGAACGTGGATACTAATTGGAGGGCATAAATATGTTTAATTTTCTGAAGCCGACCGGCAACTCCGGTCCGGGCCTTAAGATCATCATTGTGGGCTGCGGAAAGGTCGGCACGACCCTGATCGAAAGACTGAGTAAAGAAGGTCATGACATTACGGTTATAGATATGAACGAAGCAACGGTGAAGGAGGTCTCCGGCACTTATGATGTCATGGGCATTGTAGGAAACGGCGCGAACTTCAGCGTACAGAATGAAGCCGGGATCGAATCGGCAGACCTGATCATTGCCGTGACGGAATCCGACGAGCTGAACCTTCTGTGCTGTACGATCGCCAAACGGACAGGGGACTGCGCTGCAATTGCCAGGGTACGTACACCGGATTACAGTACGGACGTCAGTTATCTCAGGGACCAGCTGGGCCTAGCCATGGTCATCAATCCTGAGATGGAAGCGGCAGCGGAGGCATCCCGTATCCTCTATGTGCCTGCAGCCCTGGATGTGAACGCATTCGCCCATGGCCAGGCAGAGCTGATCCGCTTTGAGCTTCCGGAGGGCACGCGCCTTGATGGCGTTGAAGTATACCAGATCCGAAAAATGCTGAGTACGGATATTCTCGTCTGCGGAGTTGAGCGTGGTGAGGATGTCTTCATTCCAGGTGGTGATTTTGTCCTGAAGGGCGGGGATATCATTTCCTTTGTAGCAACCAGGAAGCAAGCTCTGCGATTTTTAACGGATATCGGTTTCCAGACGGACCGGGTAAGGAACTGTATGATCGTAGGTGGCGGAAAGTGTGCCTACTACCTGTCCAAGATGCTGCTGGGCATGGGGATTGAAGTGAAGATCATCGAGAAAAGCAAAACCCGGTGTGAGGAGCTTTCCATCCTTCTTCCCAAGGCTATCATCATCAACGGTGACGGAACTGACCAGGAGCTTCTGGAGGAAGAGGGCATTACCTACACAGAGTCCTTTGTGCCATTGACCGGTATTGATGAAGAAAATATCCTGCTCACCCTCTATGCCAAGAAGGTTTCGAATGCCAAGGTGATCACCAAGATCAACCGGATCAATTTCCGGGGCGTGATCAACAGTCTGAACCTGGGCAGTGTGATCTATCCGAGATACATCACTTCCGAGGCGATCATCGCCTATGTGAGGGCGAAGAAGAATTCAACGAATAATAACATAGAGACCCTCTACCATATGTTTGACCACAGGGCAGAGGCAATTGAATTTAATGTTACGGATAAGTGCAAGTTCACAGGAGTACCTCTCAAGAATCTGAACCTGAAGAAGGACCTGCTGATCTGTTTTATCCATCGAAACGGGAAGATCATCATCCCGAATGGTGACGATGTGATCATGTCCGGTGATACGGTGATGATCGTGACCAAGAATGAAGGATTTGAATGTATTGAAGACATGCTTGTTTAACCGGAGGAATCTATGAATCGTTCAATGATTATTAATTTGCTGGGCAGAGTTCTTCAGATCGAAGGCTTGCTGATGTTCCTGCCCTGCCTGGTCGCACTTTGCTATCAGGAGCATGAGGGATTTTACTATCTGTTCGTAGCAGCAGGTACCCTGTTCGTGGGCGGTATGATGTCAATGGTCAAGCCGAAGAGTCATGTCTTTTACCTGAAAGAAGGCTGTATCGCTACTGCCCTGAGCTGGGTCTTACTCAGTGTGGCCGGCTGCATTCCGTTTATCCTGACCGGAGAGATCCCGAATTTTGAGGATGCGCTCTTTGAGACTGTCTCCGGTTTTACCACGACCGGATCCAGTATCTTAAGCGACGTGGAAGCATTGTCTTACTGCTCCCTTGCCTGGAGATCCTTTACCCATTGGATCGGAGGTATGGGAGTTCTGGTATTTCTGCTGGCTGTCATCCCCCTGAGCGGCGGAGCGAATTTTAACCTGATGAAGGCGGAGAGCCCGGGCCCTTCCGTAGGAAAACTGGTTCCCAAGGTAAAATCAACAGCCCAGTTACTCTATGTCATTTATTTCGGTATCACCGTACTGGAATTCCTGCTGCTCTTGCTGGGAAGGATGTCTGTTTTCGACGCAATGACAACCGCATTCGGAACGGCCGGAACCGGAGGTTTTGGTATCAAGAATGATTCCATTGGCTCCTACTCGCCATATATCCAATGGGTCGTTACCGTATTTATGATCCTTTTCGGTGTGAATTTTAATGCCTATTATTATATCCTTTACCGTAAGGTCAGGAAGGCATTCCAGCTGGAGGAGGTCAGAGGGTATTTCCTGATCATCGGAGCATCCGTGGCCATGATCACCTACGACCTGTTCTCCCATGCGATCCGCCTGACGGATGCCCTGAGAACAGCAGCCTTCCAGGTAGGTTCCATCATTACTACCACCGGTTTCTCCACCGCTGATTTTGACACCTGGTCCTCAAGCAGCAAGACCATTCTCGTCATGTTGATGTTCTGCGGTGCCTGTGCCGGTTCCACCGGAGGCGGAATCAAAGTATCCAGGATCATCCTGCTGATCAAGACAGTGCTTAAGGAATTTAATTCTTTTATCCATCCCAAGAGCATCAAGAAGATCAAGGTGGATGATAAGGCCGTAGAACATGAGGTAGTAAGATCGACAAATGTATACATCATGACTTACATTTTCTTATTCTCTATCTCCGTATTACTGATCTCGCTGGAAGGACATGACACAACCACCAACTTTACAGCGGTGGCTGCCACTTTGAATAATATCGGCCCGGGCCTCTCGATGGTAGGGCCGACCCAGAACTTCGGTTTTCTGAATGCATTCTCAAAGATTGTGCTTGTCTTTGACATGCTTGCCGGAAGACTGGAGCTGTTCCCACTGCTCATCCTGTTCCATCCGTCTATCTGGAAGGAATTGTTTGCGCAGAGGAAGTCAGAACGGATGAATTCCAATCGATATAAAGAGAAAAAATGATGGGGTGGGGTGAAGAACCCTATCCCAACCGGCAGGATTCCATGCATTGTAGCATGGAATCCTGCTTTTTTTATGGTGGGGCAGGGATAAGGGAAGAGAAAATCGGCCGCAGATAGAAGAATGAGAGGAAGCGGCCGACAAAGGCAGCGAGCGATTCTTTACCACCCATTTGAAAATATTGACACCTAACTAAAATTAGTATATACTAACCTTGAGATTTTAATAACCTTACTCATAGATAAAACACCAGAAAGGAAAGATAATATGCTGCAAATGGCTGCAAGAAATTGGAATGAACCCCCAGTGGATTTTCACAGATCACAGATGCAGAAGGCAATCATATTGCAGGAACTGAAAAAGAGAGGCTGCCGCATCACCAAACAGAGGAAGATGCTTCTTGATGTGATCTTAAATGAGGACTGCTCCAGCTGTAAGGAGATCTACTATAAGGCTGCCCGGAAGGACAGCCGGATCGGTACTGCGACAGTTTACCGTATGATAAACATCTTAGAGGAGATCGGGGCGATCAACAGGAAGAACATGTATAAGATTGCCTGCAGTCCGGAGTGCGAGGTTCGGGAAGCCTGCATGATCCGTTTTGATGACGGCTCGACCCTTGACCTTACCGGCAAAGCCTGGAACACAGTGATCCAGGAAGGCCTCAAAGCCTGTGGCTATGCTTCTGACAGCCAGAAGATCCACAGTGTGAACGTCAAGTCCTGCGAATTTTCCATATAGGGTGATTCGATGACATAATTACAATTTTTACATTTTATATCAGGACCAGGTAAGCCGGGTATCACGATTTCCTTTCGTGATATCCGGCTTTACCTCTTTTCGAATTAATGATAAAATCTTAGCAGGTAAACAAAAACTATTGGAAAGGAGAGGAGAAGATGAGTCAAGCTGTCAGAAAGACGGATCTTGGTACGGAGAGGACGGAAGTCCTTCTTCGCAGATACGCTGTGCCGAGCATTATAGCCATGTTAGTCAGTTCTCTCTATAATATTGTGGACCAGTTCTTTATCGGCCAGGCGGTAGGCCAGCTGGGTAATGCGGCTACCAATATTGCTTTCCCCCTCTCCATATCCTGTGTGGCGATCGCCCTTCTGTTTGGAATCGGAGGATCTGCCGCATTTAATATATCCATGGGTGCGGGAAAGACGGAGAAAGCAACACACCTTATGGGTAACGCGATCACCTTGTTATTCGGATGCGGTCTGGTCCTTGCTCTGGTGGCTGAGCTATCCCTGACACACCTCCTGCGGTTTTTTGGGTCTCCGGATAATGTGCTGGAGTATGCCATGACCTACACCAGGATCACGGCATTGGGAATCCCTTTTCTGATCCTGGCTACGGGAGGAGGTCACCTGCTCAGGGCGGACAGTAGGCCTCGGCTTACCATGTTATGCAATATTACCGGCGCGGTGATCAACACGGTCCTGGATGCCCTCTTTGTGTTTGTTTTTGGCTGGGGGATGGCAGGTGCAGCTGCGGCCACGATCATCGGGCAGATCATATCCGGGTCCATGGCGGCCCTGTTCCTTAGTCATTGCAAGACCGTCCGTCTGCACAGGAGAGACCTTATCCTGAAGAAAGACAATGTGGTCCGTATTGCCTCTCTGGGAATCGCGCCTTTTTCCAACCAGCTGGCCATGATGGTCGTGCAGATCGTTATGAATAATTCCCTGAAGTATTACGGCGCCCGATCCGTTTACGGGGAGGCGATCCCGATCGCCTGTGTGGGGATCATCACGAAGGTGAATATGATCTTTATGTCCTTCATCATCGGTTTTTCCCAGGGGATGCAGCCGATCTCCAGTTTTAATTTCGGGGCGAAACGGTTTGACCGGGTTAAGAGGGTTTATTTTCAGACCTGCACGGCCGGTGCAGTGTTAGGAATCTTTTTCTTCACTCTGTTTCAGATTTTTCCGAGGCAGATCATCAGTATCTTCGGCTCGGGATCGGAAGAGTATTATCGTTTTGCGACCAATTATTTTCGCATTTTTTTGTTTTTTACATTCTGTAATTTTATACAGCCGATCACGTCCAATTTCTTTACTTCGATCAGTAAAGCAAAGGTCGGTGCCTTCCTGTCCCTTACCAGGCAGATCATTTTCCTGCTTCCCCTGATCCTGATCTTTCCGTTGAACTGGGGGATTGACGGAATCATGTATGCGGGACCGGTAGCCGATTTTCTTGCCGCGATGACAAATATTTTCTTCGTTGCCAAGGAAATGAGCCAGCCGGAATACAGGGCAACAGTTCCTAAGGATGACCGGCCGGATGACCATAAGTAACCTGAAAAATGTTGTGAATACAGGAGGATTGATATGGGTCTTAATGACACCCCTTCCGGAGAACGGATGCATATAGGTTTTTTCGGCAGAAGGAATGCCGGCAAGTCCAGTCTGGTCAACGCAGTGACCGGACAGGATCTTTCCGTGGTTTCCGATACGCGGGGGACCACAACCGACCCGGTGAGGAAGGCGATGGAATTACTGCCGGTCGGTCCGGTGCTGATCATAGATACACCGGGTTTTGACGATGTGGGGAGCCTGGGGGAACTGCGGGTGAAAAAGACCAGGCAGATCCTGGACCAGACCGATGTTGCGGTTTTGGTAGTAGATGCCGTGGAAGGCCTTTGCCAGGCGGATCAGGACCTTTTAGCCTTGTTTCAGGAGAAGGCAATCCCCTGGATCACTGTATATAATAAGGCGGACCTGCTTAAAGAAAGCGGTTCCGGATCGGACCGGGTGATCTACGTCAGTTCGACAGAGAAAACCGGGATTCATGAACTGAAGGAGAGGATTGCGGCACTGGGCAAGGAAGCGGAGGCCAGGCAGAAGTCCCTGCCTCTGGCAGGAGACCTGGTCAGGCCGGGCGATCTTGCGGTGCTGGTGATCCCGATCGATAAAGCCGCTCCGAAGGGAAGACTGATCCTTCCCCAGCAGCAGGTGATCCGGGACCTTCTGGATCATGATGCCTGCCCGGTGTGCGTAAAAGAAAATGAACTGGCCGGACTTCTGAACCGGCTGGGAACCAGGCCGGCTATGGTGATCACCGACAGCCAGGTGTTTGCGGAAGTAGACAGGGAACTGTCCCCTGATTTGCCCCTCACCTCATTTTCTATCCTGATGGCCAGGTACAAGGGGTTTCTGGACACCGCTGTCAGAGGAGCCGCTGCGATCAGCCGGCTGAGAGAGGGAGACAAGGTTCTGATCGCGGAGGGTTGTACCCACCATCGCCAGTGTGATGATATCGGTACCGTGAAGCTGCCCCGATGGCTCCAGGAGACCACCGGAAAAACTCTCCGGATCGAGACAAGTTCCGGGAGGTGCTTTCCTGAAGACCTCAGAGATTTTTCCCTGGTCATTCACTGCGGTGGTTGTAT
>CAMOYC010000094.1 GCA_946629665.1 uncultured Lachnospiraceae bacterium | reverse complement strand
CCTTTTTTATGCTGCTTTGCTGCGGACTCGGCTGCCGCCTCAAAGAGCGCTTCGTATTCTTTATACTCAAGATCGGTTCCCTTGTAAGTCTCAAGGACTTCGTAAGCAGGGGTATTTTCATCGCCAAGCTTACCTAAAACCTGATCCAGAAGTGCCTCAGCCATATAGTAGGTATAACCGTCGGCAGCCTTCACCTTCACGTAAGTCTCCTCCGGATTTACACAGAGACCGACATTGGAAGGAAGTGTCCACGGGGTAGTCGTCCAGGCAAGAAAATAAGCATCTTCTCCCTTTACTTTAAAGCGGACAACCGCGGACCGCTCCTTTACTGCCTTGTAGCCCTGGGCAACCTCATGGGAGGAAAGTGGGGTTCCACATCGCGGGCAATATGGCACGATCTTAAAGCCCTTGTAAAGAAGGCCCTTATCCCAGATTGTCTTTAAAGCCCACCACTCGGACTCGATGTAGTCATCTTCGTATGTTACATAAGGATGGTCCATGTCAGCCCAGAAGCCGACCGTGTTGGAGAAATCTTCCCACATGCCCTTGTACTTCCATACGGACTCTTTACATTTTCTTATAAACGGATCCAGGCCGTATTCTTCAATCTGCTCCTTGCCGTCAAGGCCCAGGAGTTTTTCCACTTCCAGCTCTACCGGCAGTCCGTGAGTATCCCAGCCGGCTTTACGGGGAACCATGTTCCCTTTCATGGTCTGGTATCTCGGGATCATATCCTTGATGACACGGGTCAGAACATGTCCGATATGAGGCTTGCCGTTGGCTGTGGGCGGTCCGTCATAAAATGTGTAGGTCGGACATCCTTCTTTGGTATCCATACTCTTCCGGAAGATGTCGTTGTCATTCCAGAACTTAACAGTCTCTTTCTCTCTTTCTACAAAGTTGAGATTCGGTGATACTTTCTTGTACAAAACTGATTCCTCCATTCGTATAAAAATGAAAAGAGGCCTTCACCCTGTAAGGATGAAAGCCTTCGCTTATCACTTATAAACCACCTTGACATACTGACATATGCTTCCCGGATAACGGTGGGATTCCGTCACCGCTTACTGACCTGCAGGCGCAGGGGTTGGGCGATAAAACTCAGGAGTGATGTTCAGCTTCAGTCTACTGGCGGTGAGTTCCCACTGTCCTCACCTCACTGGGGCGGTCGATCTGTGCCTACTGTCTCCATCATCGTTCTTCTTGAAATATGAACATAACAGTACCAATCATATCTCATGTCAGAAAAAATGTCAACAAATATTCTTTTATTTTCCACATTACTATGGTAAAATATCAGATAATTATGGGCTGCTTAAGCCCTTTTGAAGGAGTGCATACTATGGCTAAAAAAATAATCATCTCTCTTCTATGCGCCTCCATAGTCGCATGTGTTGTGCTTGGATGCTTTATGGCTCTCTATTTTCTTCTGCCGAGCCAGAAGGCCAGGGCTTCCATATCCCTCCCGAAGCAGGTGGAGGATCCGGAGACTACTGAGGGAAGCAAGACCGCCGCAACGACGGAAGAAAAGAATACCGATACCTATGTGGCGGATGTTCACCAATCCCTGACTTTGCGGTCCCAGCCTGACAGCAACTCCTCAGAAGTTGCCAGCCTCCCGCCCATGACCCACATGCAGGTCCTGGAATTTGTGGATGGAACGAATTTTGCTCAGGTGGAAGTGTCCAGCGGAGAGAGTAAGGGTCTGACCGGATATGTGAACAGCGAATATATAACCAAACTGGGTGAACCGACCATCCGGGTTAATTCAGAAGAATGACAGAAAAGGAGAAGACTCCTCTTTAAATTGCCGAAGAATCTTCTCCCTTTATTTGTATAAACGAGTAAGAGAGTGGCGGGGAAGCCACTCTCTTTGGAGAAGGTATTCGCTGCATTTCTGCAGCTAATCAAAAAATGTATTGGGGGGGTTACGCTATTATCATAGCACCAGTCCCTGCAAAAGTCTGCCTAAAGTTTTTTGGAAATCACAATTATTTTTATCTATTATGCCAAAAGAGTTTCTTCTCCGTCATTTTTACCGGCAATTATTTTCCATCTAACCATAAAAAATTACACATCACATGCATATAGACATATACGAAAAATGGCCGGCAAAGCCGGCCATCTTCAGAGAAGGTATTTTGTTACTTATTGGGTGTAGCAAAACTATATAATGTATTGGGGGGGTTACGGCTATTATAATAGCACTCCTCCTCACTGAAGTGTGCATAAACATTCCGGTAATTATTCCTGTTTTTTGTGCAGGATGCGGGCAAAATTCCCAATTAATTGGTAATTCACCGCTTAAATTATACAAAGTTTTACTCTTCAACATCGTTTCCGGCAGTACTTTCCTGTCCTTTGCCGGCGAAAAGAGCTTCGAATTCCTGACGGTTTATCCTCTCTTTTTCCAGCAGGAGCGCCGCACAGGCATGGAGGGTATCAAGATTTTCAAGCAGGATACCCTTCGCGTCTTTATAACACTGATCCACAATCTTTCTGACTTCCTTGTCGATCTGTCCTGCGACTTCTTCACTGAAGCTTCTGGAATGTCCCAGATCTCTTCCAAGGAAAACCTCATCCGTATTTTCTTCATAATTAATAAAGCCGAGGGATTCGGACATGCCGTACTTGGTCACCATGGCGCGGGCTGTATCGGTCACCTGCTTGATGTCCTGGGAAGCACCGGTGGTGATGTCGTCAAAAATAATCTCTTCCGCGATACGGCCTCCCATGCCTGCCATGATATCCTGGATCATCTTGCTTTTGCTGTTAAAGACTGCATCATTCTCCGGGATCGGCATGGTATAGCCTGCAGCACCGACGCCGGTCGGTATGATGGAAACCGTGTAGACCGGTCCCATGTCCGGAAGCAAATGGAAGAGCAGGGCGTGACCGGATTCATGATAAGCCGTGATGCGTCGCTCTTTCTCCGGGATCACCCGACTTCGTTTCTCCGTTCCTATTCCAACCTTGATGAAGGCTTTCTTGACATCCTCCATCTGGATAAATGATGCATTCCTGGAAGCTGCGTTGATCGCCGCCTCATTCATCAGATTCTCCAGGTCCGCTCCGGAAAAGCCGGGCGTAGTCTGGGCGAGCTGCTTTAAATCAATATCTTCACCCATCATCTTGCCCCGGGCATGTACTTTAAGGATCTCCTCCCTGCCCTTGACATCCGGTCTGCCGACGCTGATCTTCCGGTCAAAACGTCCGGGCCGCAGGATCGCCGGATCCAGGATATCCACCCGGTTTGTCGCCGCCATGACGATGATGCCCATATTGGTGCCGAAACCATCCATCTCCACCAGGAGCTGGTTCAGAGTCTGCTCCCTTTCGTCATGGCCGCCTCCGAGACCGCTGCCTCGCCGTCTTGCCACCGCATCGATCTCATCGATGAAGACAATGCAGGGTGCTTCCGCCTTGGCCTGCTCAAACAGGTCTCTCACCCGGGAAGCACCGACACCCACGAACATCTCAACAAAGTCAGAACCTGAGATGCTGAAAAAGGGAACGCCTGCCTCACCGGAAACTGCGCGGGCAAGCAAGGTTTTACCGGTTCCGGGAGGGCCCACCAGGATAACTCCCTTGGGGATCCTCGCCCCCATCCGGGTGTACTTGGCAGGATCCTTCAGAAAATCAACGATCTCCTCCAGTTCCGCCTTCTCCTCCTGAAGACCGGCCACCTTGTCAAAGCGGATCTGCTCTTCATGAGGATTCTGCATCCGGGCCCGGCTCTTGCCGAAATTCATCATCCGGCTGTTGCCGCCGGCCCCTGACATCCTCTGGAACATCAGGAAGATAATGACCATTAAGAAGAGGGTCCCGAGCCAGGGCATGATGCTGTTCATCGTCGATGCACCCTTCACATCGCTTACTTTGTAGTTGATATTATATTTTCTTGCCAGTGTGATGATCTCATTCACGTCGGTAACGTTCAGCTTTCTGGTATCCTGGCCGATGATCACCGTGACTGTTCCGGTGGGAACCTGACTGTTCTGGCTTATCCCGAGGCTGTCGATCTTGCCGGCCTTGGCGTCACTCTCCAGGTTCTCCATGGTATAATCCCGGATCTCGCTGCTCCGGAATGTCCGGTCGGAATACCAGCTCATCCCCATATAGACGAGGCTGATAACAATGATGAGGATCAGAGCACTTCTTATACTACTCCTGTTCAACCGAATCTCCTTCCACTTCCTCTGTCACGATCCCGCCTCCTGTCGTATCCGGACGGATGGTCCCGATAAAAGGAAGATTTCTGTACTGCTGTGCGTAATCCAGGCCATAGCCGATCACGAATTCATCCGGGATATCAAATCCAAGATAATCGATCTTAACCTCAACTTCCCGGCGGGAAGGTTTATTCAGGAGCGCACACAAACGGATGGAAGCCGGATTTCTCTGCTGAAGCACCGGGATCAGGTAATGCAGGGTCTTTCCGGAGTCAATGATATCTTCCACGATCAGTACTTCTTCATCTTCGATCGTATCATCCAGGTCCTTCTTGATCCGAACGATACCGGAAGACTTGGTTGCATTTTCGTAGCTGGATACCTGCATGAAGTCAAGGGATACCGGCACGGTGATCCTCTTTGCCAGCTCACAGGCAAAAAATACGCCGCCCTTCAGGATACAGATCAGATGAACCTGCTTTCCTGCATAATCTTTGCTGATCTGCTCTCCAAGTTCCTTGATCTTAGCGTCTACTACCGATTCCGGGATCATTACACTGATTCTATCTGCCATTTTTTTCTCCTCCTAAAATGTCTGCCGTGAAAACTCTACTTGTACTGTCACTTATCTTATACGCTTCGCTGATGCGGTAACCGACCACCCAGAGGATATGGGAGCCCTCTGCCAACAGAAGGATCCTGTCCCGCCTATCAGCCGGGATCTTCTCATCAATAAAAAAACGCCGAAGCGACTTGTGCCTCCCCTGCCCGTCCATGACAAAATAATCGCCGGGCTGCCTGGTTCGGATACACAATCTATCTTTTATATTATCATAATCAAAGTATCGGGAACAATTGTTTTTGAAAAAATCCGGGTCTTTATTCGGGAGGGTCCTGAAAGAAAATGTCATATCCCTCTCCGGGATCTCCAGAACCACCGGGTCTCCGTTCATCACAGGCAGTCCCGGCAGAGGAAAACAGATGCCCTCATCCTGATCCTTATCCACCGTGATCTTCCCACTCTTCCCAAGCCGGAGTCCTTCCGGTTCCCGGATCGCAGTCAGGCCGTAAGGGAGAGAGAGCCTTCTTCCGGCGGGTCCTTCCATCAGCTCCTGCAGCTGGTCAATGTGAACAGCCCGGATATCTTTCTTCCTGCCTGCCGCCTGAAAGAGCATCCGGCGCAGCATCTCTCCCTGCTCATAGGGGGCCAGGCCTTCATAAGCTGCCTTCCTGAAAAGCAGGTCATTGTCCGGCAGAATTTCGATCTTCTCTTCATAAAGCCAGCCCAGCTTCCCGTCCAGATAATCCCAGGTTTCCTGAAGTTTATCTGCCAGCTCGCTGATATGGGATGCCGCCTGCTCATTTACCTTGACCAGTTCCGGCAAAATCCGGTGTCTCACATGATTCCTTGTGTAATCCGTACTGCGGTTGGAACTGTCCTCCACATAGGGCTGACCCAAAGCTTCCAGCATAGCAAGGATCTCCTTCTTGCCGGTATGGAGCAGAGGCCGGATATAAGCACCGCTCACGGGACGGATACCGCCCATCCCCTGAAGACCGGTCCCCCGGGCCATACGAAACAGGAGAGTCTCCGCCTGATCATCCCGGTTATGGGCGACCGCAATCTTATTACAATCCAGCCGGCGGGCCGTCTCCTCAAAAAGCTGGTAGCGGAGGTGACGCCCCGCTTCCTCCTCGGAACAGTGGTGAGTTTTCGCATACTCTTTCACATTCCTGGCTTCGGAGACAAGCTGAAGGCCGTGTTCCAGGCAGAATTCCCTGACAAAACTCTCGTCCCGGTCTGCTTCCGGGCCCCGGATCATATGATTCAGGTGGACAGCAGTAAGGCAGATGTCCATCTGTTCTTTTTTATATAGAAGATACCTCATCAGACATACGGAGTCCGCGCCGCCGGAAAAGGCCGCCAGGACACGGTCTCCCTCCGCCAGCATCTGCAACAAGTCGGTATATTCGTCGATTGACTTCCATAATTGATCTGTCATCGTCATATCTCCCTATAACAAAGCGTCTCGCTTGCGAGGCACTCGCGCCGGGCGCGGTCGCACAAGCGACATGTTTCCGAACGCGCGAGTGCGCATCCCCCGGAGGGTTCTTGTTTCATAGGAAATCAAAATTTCCTATGAAACAAAGAATGGCCCGATTTCTCGGACCATTCATCTATAGCGGGAACTGGATTCGAACCAGCGACACCACGGGTATGAACCGTGTGCTCTAGCCAACTGAGCTATCCCGCCGCACTCAACGAGCAATATAATACCATCAAATCCAGAGGCTGTCAAGCCGAAATTAGAGCAGTATACATTCCCGGCCCCTCGCTGATTACCGGTTCTCACGCAGAAGATCACTGCGCCGTCTTACTGTTTTTGACTCTTACTTCTTTTTGGTGGAAGAGGACTTTCCGGTATCCGACTTCTTTTTTGTCGTACCCTCCTCCCCGCTGTCTTCCCTCTCTTGCAGCAGGTACTCATCCTTGCCGATCATGCCCAGCACTTCCCGGGCGATCTTCTCCTTGAAGCTATCCGTCTCCAGATCCTGCTTCTCATCTTCTAATTCCTGGTTCTGACCTTCGATCGTCTTTATGTCTTCATTCAGTTCAGCAATGTTCTCATCCAGTCTGGCTTCCCGCCCCTTTAAAGCGAAGGTTGCACAAACTGCGATCACAAGGACCAGCACCCCGATAATCAAAGCCAAGGTTGAAGACCTGGTGAAGAATCTTTTCTGAAATCTGTCACGGAATTCCTTACTGTTTTTCTTTTTGACTTTCTTACTCATTGGCATCCCTTTCCTTCATTCCTGCCCTAATTCTACCTGTTATTTCAACATTTTTCAATGTCTGTATAAGAAAAAATATAAATTATTTTCAAGTGCAATGAAATGCCTTGACAAACATTTGGGAAACCGTTATAAATATGAGGTAGCTATGCTTATTATAAAGGAAATACAGGAGGATTATTATGAATAAAGCGGATTTAGTTGCAGCAATTGCAGCAAACACAGAATTATCCAAGAAAGATGCTGATAAGGCTTTAAAGGCTTTCATCGATGTTGTTGGCGACGAGTTAAGCAAGGGTGAGAAGGTACAGTTAGCTGGATTCGGTACATTTGAAGTTGTTGAGAGAGCTGCAAGAACAGGTATCAACCCTCAGACGAAAGAGCAGATCTCCATCCCGGCATCCAAGGCTCCTAAGTTTAAGCCGATGAAGTCCTTAAAAGAGAAAGTTAACAACTAATCTGTTTTAGTGATAATCTATGAGGCTTGATAAATTTCTGAAGGTTTCCCGGCTGATCAAGCGCCGCACGGTCGCCAACGAAGCGTGTGATGCGGGCCGCGTACTTGTCAACGGCAAGACTGCCAAAGCAAGCCAGAACGTGAAGGTCGGCGATGTACTGGAGATCCAGTTTGGGAATAAAGCAGTGAAAGCTGAGATCCTTGATATAAAGGAAACCGTCAAAAAAGAAGAAGCGAAAGATATGATCCGATATCTTTAAGATGATCAGGGCTGTTGCAT
>CAMOYC010000093.1 GCA_946629665.1 uncultured Lachnospiraceae bacterium | reverse complement strand
TTTATTCGTTTTTACCGGCAGGATCTTCTGTTTCCGGGGCCTGCGCCTGGGCAGATTCTTCTGTTTCCGGATCCTGGGCCCGGGCAAAATGCTCCGGACTTTCCAGCTCATCAAGCAACTTTTGCAAAGCCCTGCGCTTTTTCAGGCGGATAAAGAATCCCCCTCCGATCGCTGCCATAAAGAGCAGGCAGCTTATCAGACTGATCTTCCAGCCCAGGGAAAATCCCGGAGGTTCATATTTTAAAGTGATATAGTGGTTTCCTTCTTCCAGATAGAGGGAAAGAAATGCATTGCCGATCCGGTCTGCCTTGGTTTGCTCTCCGTCCACGGTAATCTGCCAGCCCGTATCGTAGGGGATGGAGAACATAAGCTCCTGGTCCTGCCCGGCTGTCACCATGCCTTCAAAGGAATTATCTGTGAACCGGTTAATGATAAAGGTCTGGGCGGCTACTTTGTTCACCATTTCACGGAAAGCCTCCCGGTCCAGATCGGCAGCTGACAGGCGGACGTATCCGTTTTCGTCCTCCCCTTTCAGTTCCATGCGGACGGTGATCACCGACCCCTTATCAACAGCTCCCAAAGGAACAATATGCCCGTCAATATCCCCTGTGATCCGGGTTTCCCCGTCCACGGCGATCTCTGTGTTTTCAACCTGGGTCCCGTCAAAATGCAGGTAGAAATAAGGCATATTTCTTTTCGCCTCTATCGTGAAGGTCAGATTGTCAGCCTGGGCTTCCTCAAAGGTAAAATAGTATTCCCCGTCGTTGGTCCGGTCTGCGCTGCAGCCATTGGTAACAGGGTCTTCAATCCGGATCTCCCGGAAAATATCCTGGATCCCCAGGGCCATGTCCGCATAATCATTCAGGACATAGAAGGGATAATCGCTGTCGTAATACCAGCTATCCACATCTGTACTTACCATATAACCGATGGACAGCGCTTTGGCCGCCGGATTCTCATATGCCGAAAAATCCCCGAACTGATCGCGGTAAGTGAAATCCGAGACCAGATCATCCTCCGGATGATAATAGAGATAGCGAAGGCCAAACATCAGATTGGTGACCGGGGTCGCTCCTTTATAAAGGTATTCATTACAGCCTGTGTAAAAGCCCAGGCTGTCCATGATCTCCACCGTGGAGGCGGAGGCTGTGGACCCGAAAAGGCCTACATTATTCAGCCGGTACCAGGTGGCTTCATCCACCATTTTCGCGGAGGCAAGCTCGGACCGGTAAAAGGTCCCGTCATCCAGGGCGGATACCGCCTGCTCCATATCATCCGTCCCCGAGAAAAATTTGGAAACAGAGATCTGCCCCACTTCCTGGTAACCCAGGGCTGTGGTTGTACACATTTCCACAACAGCCATCAGGATGAAACCGTATCGGAAGATGTAACCGTGCTTCCGGCTGATCAGGGCAAGGAAAAGAAAGAGGGCGTAGGCCAGCAGCAGCATTCCTGCCACGCCGTAAATCTTGTCTTCCATGGCATTATCGCCAAAGCGGTAACCATAGTACATCAGGCCGGCCACCAGGGCGCAGGCGATACCAACATGCCACCCCCTCATTCCCTCATAATGGTCGAAAGTATCCACCATCATGGCGATCAGCAAAAAGCCCATCAGGAAAGAAAATCGGTTGGGGATCCCATACTGGTCATGGAAACCGTGCCAGATAAAATTCAGAATGTTCTCACAAAAGCTCAGATAAAAAAATGCGATGAGGAGAAGCTTTTTTATTTTCTCCCCCGCATGGATCTCCTTGTTTAAAAAATATAAGACCGCTGCAAAGAGCACGAAGATGCCCATGTAGAGGTTGATGTTCCCATCAAAATTATCGTTGCTGATCGGGGCCGCCAGGTCAAACTGGCGGTTGATGATCTCCGCAATGCCTACCGTGAAAGAATGTCCCGGCAGCACCATCTCATCCCCTGCCGCAGTCTGCTTGATCCCCATGTAGGCAGGCAGGAGCATAAAAGCTGCCATGCCTCCCGCCAGCAGCGAGTACCCGGCAAAAGTCAGTCCCCTGACAAAGAACTGCCTGCCGTCTTTAAAAGTATAAAACAGGAACCAGAGCACGGAAAAAATGCAGATCATATAGCCGATATAATAATTCCCGTACAAGGCATAGGCCAGGGAAATCCCGTAAAGCCATCCGCCTTTGCCCTGGATCAGCCGCTCAATCCCCATGATGATCAGGGGAAGGACCATGATCGCATCGAGCCACATCACGTTCCAGCAGTAGCCGATCATAAAGGAATTCAGGGCGTAGGCCATCGCCGCCGCAAGCACGATCAGGTTGGGCCGCCTCGTTCTGGAATTAAAATAGATGCCGGCAAACAGGCCGGACAAGGATAACTTCAACACGATCAGCAGGCTGACCGCGGTATTCAGCTGTGATTTTTTGAACAGCAGGATAAGCAGATTCAGGGGACTGGAAAGATAATAGGATATCAGCGCCAGAAAATTCAGGCCCAGTCCCGCGCGAAAAGTATAGAACAGACTGCCCCCGCTTTTCAGCTTATCGTAGAGCACGGAAAAGAAAGGCATATATTGGTGCAGTCCGTCGATGATCACAAAGGAATAATCCCCGAAGAAACCTACTTCGAAGGCGATCATACAGCCGACCAGCACCCCGAGAGGAAACAGAAAGGACATCAGAATTATGGTTTTCCTGTTGATATGTTTTTCAAGTACATTCATGTCAGTTTCCTTTTATCATTTGATTCTCTTCATTTCATTCTTTCTTTCAAAAGCCGGAGGCACCGCACCATATCTACTCTTTTCTTCACCATAAAAGAAAGGCTGCCATGGTGGAGATCCGTAACGTTGGAAGAATGTCTGCGGTAGAGCAGCAAGGGTTCCTCGATGAGGGCTACCTTGCCGGAAAGCTCCGCGGCGGTACCGATCCAGTAATCATGCATATACATTTCCTTAGGGATCGGCCTGATCAGGGAAAGAAGCTCTGCGCGAAAAGCCATGCAGCAGCCCACATAACAGTTTTTGACCAGGTTCTTCAGGATGCCGGGCCGGCTCTTTCTCAGGGCAAACATGGTCTCGCCGGTTTCTGCCCCATGCTCATCGGTGATCACCGCATTATGAAGGACCACCTTTACCTCCGAGTCCTCAAAACAGGCCATCACTTTTTCCACTTTTCCGCCCACCCAGACATCGTCCTGGTCCGTCAGGAATATGAAATCCCCGGCACAGCGGCTGATAGCATGGTCAAAATTGCGCACAACTCCCTTGCCGGGACCCCGGACCAGCCGGATCCGGTCATCTTCCCTGTTCATTTCTTTCAGAAGGTCAAGGGAGCCGTCCTCCGCCGCATCCACGGAAATGATAAGTTCATCTTCCGGTCCCAGCTGAGGCAGGATGGACTCCACCTGCTCCCTTATGTACTCTCCCCCGTTGTAGTAGGCCATAGCTACTGAAATCATTTTTTTCTCTCCCTACAGGATGATATCATCCTCTTCTTTTTTCTTCTTTGCCTCAAGGATCCGCTTTCTTTCCTCCTCGGAAAGGTTCTCATCCTCCAGCATCTTCTCATAATCCGTAGTGGACTTAGTCAGGTTGTTGCCAAGAAAGATCTTTGCAACCTGGCCGTCAAGTCTGCCGATCACAACGCCCATTCTTCTTCCTCCTTAACATCTCAAAACTGCAGGTCCCGGTCCGGGGCTGCTTAACAAAAGGCCGTCATCGCCCGGAGCGGCCTGCCATATAGTTGACAAACTGCTGGGCAGTCCTGCCGGAAAGTCCGCCGTGGGAAAGCTCCCACTTGTGGGCCTCCGCCAGGAGTTCTTCCTCGGAGACCGTGATCTCCGGATAATTTGCGGCCAGATTCCGCACAATATCGTAGTATTCTTTCTGGCTGGGCCTGGAATAGTTGATCGTGATTCCGAAGCGGGCAACCAGGGATAATTTCTCCTGCATGGTATCGGTCCGGTGGAGTTCGTTATCTCCCTCATTCCTGTCGGTCCAGGTCTCCCGGATCAGGTGGCGGCGGTTTGATGTGGCGTAAATCAGCACATTATCCGGCTTGGTCTCCATGCCGCCCTCGATCACTGCCTTCAGATACTTATATTCAGTCTCAAACTCCTCAAAGGAGAGGTCATCCATGTATATGATAAAGCGATAGTTCCGGTTTTTGATCCGACTGATCACCGCATTCAGGTAGCGGAACTGATGCTTGTAGATCTCGATCATCCGCAAGCCGTCATCATAGTACTGGTTCAGGATCGCCTTGATACTGGTGGACTTGCCGGTGCCGGCATCTCCGTAGAGGAGACAGTTGTTGGCAGGCCTGCCCGCCACAAAATCCTCTGTATTGGCGATGAGCTTTTTCTTCTGGACCTCATAGCCGGTAAGGTCGTCAAGCACAACCTTGTCCAGGTTGTTGATAGGCAGCAGGTCAAGCCGGCCGCTATCGGTATCGATCCGGAAGGCCTTGTTGAGGCCGAACATCCCTACCCCGTAATCCCGGTAAAAACCGGACAATGCCTCAAAGAACTCGTCGACATTCTGGGTTGCGCCCAGCACCTTTGACAAAGCCCTGACTTTCTCGCTCACATTTTTATTGTACATGCGCTCCTTCTTCCCGATCGCATGATAGCGGAGCAGGGTAGAGAAGCAATCGATTCCCAGCGCTTCCTCGATCTGGCGGAAGTCATAGTGGAACAGCTGCATGAACATCTTACAGTCATTTTTAACAAAATGGTTCACGGTCCCGCCCGGTGTCGCTCCCACCTTCTCGCTGGTCAGGGTAAAAGAATTCTCATTGGTGATCAGCTCGTAGGTGAGATAGTTGTGCCAGAGATTCTGGTCAAAACCGTAGGTCGTCCCCAGGTCGAGGATCCTCTTTACTTCCCGGTAGATGGAAGTGATCAGTTCATCATCCCGGTAATGGCAGGACTCAAAGGTCCGGAAGATTTCTGCAAGGTTTCCCAGGATGCTGTTCTCCGGCAGCTTATTATATACAATTAATTTCGCGACAGAATGATGCATCCTTATTCCTCCTGTCCTTCCCGATCTCCGGGACCATGACTTTCCCCGGAAGTTGCCTGATCACCTTTTTTCTTGTATTCGTCCAGCACGTCTCTGGTGTTGTCTACCTGGGCCTCCGGGATATCCTTTAACCGTTCATCAATATTCAGGGCTTTCATCTCCATAGCCAGCTTTTTCTTCATATCCTCGATCTTGCTCCGGGTCTTGCCCAGATCGCCATCCAGCTCCTCATAACCGTCATATTCGGAAATGGCCGGCTTATCGGGATCCCGGTCACTCCTGTTAAAGAGCATGGAAAGTCCCGCAAGGGCAGCTCCGCCGCCTTTATTCGACATCTCTGCCGCCAGTTTGTCCCGATTTTCCAGGACCTCCAGGCCGGGATAAGCATACTTCGGTCTTTTATCCGGTACCCGGCCGGCCCGCAGGTCATCTAAATGCACGATTCCGGGCCAGGCGTACTCAGGCCGGTAGCTTGGCATATGAAAGACTTCAAAACAGTCAAGGATATCGCTTCCCCGAACATCATCCGGTAATCCTTCCTTGAGATAGTCCGGAAAATGGTCCTTATAGAATTCATAGATGATCTGAGTCACCTCAGGCCGATGGATATCTGCCGGCCGCTTTTCGTCATTCACGTAGATATAATAGCGGACCAGATAGGGCAGCTTTCTCTCCTCCGACGTGATCGATGTGATCTCCGGAACAGATTCATAGCTGACCGGCAAAGTCCGAAAGGTCTTTTTTCCCTTATCCTCTTCCTTTTCCGTAACTCCATCCATTTTCGTGGGATCCAATTCAAAATATAAACTTTTCTGCAAAGAAAATTCGTACATATTATCCTCCTGTCCTCGGATACTTAAGCAAGCATCTCTTCCATCTGGTCAAGGAGCTCCTCAAAGAGAGCAAGTGCCGATTCCACCGGCTCCTTGGTGGTCATATCCACGCCGCAAAGTTTCAGCAGGTCGATCGGGTTCATGGAGCTTCCGCCGCTTAGGAACTGAAAATAGCCTTCCCTGGCTTTCGGGTCTCCGGACAGAATCTTACGGCTGATCGCGATCGCCGCAGAATACCCGGTCGCATACTGGTACACATAAAAAGGTGTATAGAAATGAGGAATCCGGGACCATTCTGAGGCAATCTGCTCATCAAGGACAATGTCATCCCCAAAGTAAAGTCTGTTTAGTTTATAGTAAATATCGTTCAGCACTTCCGCTGTCAGCGGCTCCCTCTTTTCCGCCATCTCGTGGGTGATCTTCTCAAACTCCGCGAACATGGTCTGGCGGTAGAGGGTTCCCTTAAACTGCTCAAGAAAATAGTTGATGAGGTACATTTTCTCCGACCGGTCCTCCGCCTTGCCAAGCAGATATTCCATCAGCAAAGCCTCATTGCAGGTGGAGGCTACCTCCGCCACGAAGATCCTGTAGCCTGCGTAGATGTAAGGCTGGTGGAGATCAGAGTGGTAGGAATGCATGGAGTGTCCCATCTCATGGGCCAGGGTAAACACGTTGTTCAGGTTGTCCTGGTAGTTCATCAGCACGTAAGGGTGGGTGCCGTAAGCCCCCCAGGAATAAGCCCCGCTGCGTTTTCCCTCATTCTCATAAACATCAATCCAGCCTCCGTCCATGCCCTCTGCCAATACCTTACCATACTCCGGGCCCAGAGGCGCAAGTCCCGCCTTTACGATCTCTTTCGCTTCCTCGAACGGGATCTTCATGGTCACATTCTCCGCCATGGGGGCGTAAAGATCATACATGTGAAGTTCATCAAGGCCCAGTGCCTTCTTCCGCAGAGAAACATATCGGTGCATCAGGGAAAGATGCTCGTGGACGGAATCGATCAGCTGGGTATATACGCTAATCGGAATCTCTCCCCCGTCCAAAGCCATGGCCAGGGAGGAATCGTATTTGCGGACTTTCGCAAAAAATGCAGCATTCTTCAGGTTTGCGGAATACAGGCCTGCTAAGGTATTCCGGTACTGGCCGTACTGGGAATAGACGGATTCAAAGGCCTGCCGGCGCACATCCCGGTCCCGGCTTTCCAGAAGCAGGGTGTATCTTCCATGGCTTACCGGGATTTCCTCCCCGTCCTTTCCTTTAAAGGAAGGGAAGCGCAGGTCCGCGTTATTGAACATGGAGAAAATGGTCGAGATATCCGAAGTCAGATCTGAAACATCCGTCAGCAGCGATTCCATTTTCTTATCCAGCACATGGTCCTGCTGGCGGAAGAGTTCATAGAAGAAACGACGGTAGAGCTCCATGCCGGGCTCCCGCTCCATCCATTCATCGATGGTCTCCCGGCCGATCGCCAGAAGTTCCGGCTCCTCAAACACAGTAGCCGCTTCCATCTTTACTGCCAGGGACTGGGCCTTTACGGTCAGCTGCTGATAAGCAGCGTTGCCGGTATCCTCGTGGTAACGCTGGTTGGCATAAACATAAACCGATTCAAAGCGTTTGCTCACCGCTTCCTTCTTGCCCATGTAGGTCAGGAAAACGTCCGGGCCTTCCGAAAGGCGGCCCTCGAAGGATGAGAGCTCTAAAAGGCCCTCCTCCACGGTCTTGTAATCCTGCTCCCAGAGCTCATCTGAAGCGTACAGGTCCTCTATGTGCCATTTATATGCGGGATCGATCTCCGATCTTTTCTTTAGCTGTGTATTCTCTTTGGTCATGCTGCCTCCTCGTTACTTCAAATGATAGGTATATCAGTCCGGAATTGCTTTCGTTGCTTCGCAACTTATCG
>CAMOYC010000092.1 GCA_946629665.1 uncultured Lachnospiraceae bacterium | reverse complement strand
TGGGCTGCATTATCCACGCCGGTGGAGGTAAAGCCATAGGAAAGTGCGGCTCCGATCATAAAGATGATTCCGATCATGCCGATCTCCTGAGTCCTTCTCTTTCTTTTGGAGATCAGTTCAGATAAAACCACGGCAAGCATACTCCCCATCACGCCGAAGATCGCACCCGAAGCACCGGCAGCCACTGTTCCCGGATTCGGAGCAAGGGTAAAATACAGAGAGGCAAGGGAAGCTCCAAGGCCCGACAGCAGATAGAGGACCAGGTAGCGGAATCTGCCAAGGATCCGCTCCATTCTGCTGCCGATCACCAGCAGGATCAGCATATTCTGGGATAGATGGTAGACTCCAAAATGGAGGAACATGGCTGTGAACAGCCTGTAGTACTCACCGTTCTCTGCAATGGCATGATAGTTCATTGCAAACAGATCATCAAGAGACAGTCCTACACCGGAAGCTGTCAGGAACCACTCCAGGAGGAAAACGAAGATATTGATCAAAACCAGGCTGGTGTTGACCGGCGTGAATGTTCTTACCAATTCATTCCGGTTCTGCTTTTGTTTTGCACTTTTATATGTCCGGATCAGGTCCTCCACATCGTCTGCCCGGATTTCCCCAAACCGGTCAGTCTGGGCTTCGTAGAGAAACACTCTGCCATCCCGCAGATCCGTGTACCATATCTGAGGACTGGAGGTCAGGATCTCCACCGTCTCCTCGTCCGGCATATCCTGCTTCACCAGGAGCATCAGGTCCTGGACCGGCTTACCCTTCAGCAGCATCAGTCTCTGGGTGACTGCCTTCATCCTGTCCAGGTTTTCTTGCAAAGGGACCTCCTTCTGTCCCGGCAGACTTTCCTCTAAGGCATAAACAGCCCGGATCTTCGTGTCTGACTCTCTCACCCAGATGTGCATTCGCCGGGTCTCTTCCCTCTCCTGCCCCGGATACGGAATCTTTATATAATTCTTGTTTGTCAGATAATCATGTAAATAATGTATAAAATCCATACTGTAGTTTTACACCACAGCCGGATCCATGTCAAACCCGGGGATTCCCAAAAGCATATTCTTCCTGTGCGAATCGGATATGGCAGCCGTCCCTGAGGGGGACTATCTGGTCTCGCTTTAACCGCATATGGTCAACCCAGCTTCCGTTGGTAGAGCCAAGATCGCTCAACAGGTAACTCTCCTCCAGCTCATCATAGCAGATTACTGCATGCTGCCTGCTGATCGTGCCGGAATGGATCACCAGATGGTTTAAGGATTCATCACTTCCGATATGATAGGGATTGTCCCGAATCAGGAACAGCTGGCCGGAATCCAGAGCCCGGAGGGATGCATAACAGTCCTCCCTCCTGGAGGACAGGAGCATGGTTTTCCCTGGGTCCCCGAAATCAGGAAAAGGCTCCCGGACAGGCTCCTGCCCGAGCAATTCCTTATTGTCCCGGGGTATTTCTTCCATTATTTTATCTTTTCCAAAACTTCCTGCCCGGATTCCCGGGACCAGAAAGGCGGTTCCTAGAAGGATGCATCCCGCAAAATAAGCCAATGTGACATCCGTGAACCCTTTAAGAAGTCCCAGCCCAGCAAAAAAAGCTGCCCCCAGGCAGGCAAGGATTCCTAAAATGATCAGGATAATCCGGACAGGCAGGAGCCATCTGTTTCCTTCTTTCTTTTCTCCGGAGGAACTTTCTTTCCGGTCTGTCTGCCCTGTCCATGATCTCGAAGGGTCCTGTTTCCCATCCGCCTCATCCAACATCCCGAAAAAAGCATCATAATCTGCCTTTTCTCCGGAAGGCTCTTTCATGCCCTCTGAGGGGTGCTCTTCCCGGTCCTGGATCTGGCTCAGACTGCCAAGAAGACATCTTTCCAATACTTCTTTGGAGCAGCCCTGCCGCCGGACCCGCCAAAAAACCTGATACACAAATTTGACGGCATTACCGTCATCATAATCCACGCCGGTCAGCATCCAGGAAAACAGATCTTCCAGGGATGCGGCAAGAGAAGGGTTTCCACCGGAATCCGGCAGATACATCCACAGCAGGCCTTCCCGTCCACTGTAAAAAACCTTTCCCGGATCGAAGCTGACATGATTGGTTTCCAGCAGATTCGATTCCAGTTCCTCAAAAAGTGCCAGGATCCCTTTTACGATCTCCCGGCAAAGATTTCCGGACAAGCTGCCTTTTCCTGCTTCCTCCCGCAGACTGACCAGCCCGGTGATGTCATATAACAGTTCTTTCTTTCCATCGCTTTCCCGAAGCTGTACCGGGAGAAAACAATGGAGATTTCCTTGGCGGAGTATGTGATATTCTGTTTCGATAAAATACTCCTGCTGATCTGCCACTTCCTGGCCCGGATCCTCTCCGGGCTTCTTCTCACCGGTCCCCTGTCCCAATTCTAATCGATAGAATTCTTTCAGGCCTTCGCGACATAATTCCAAAGATCATTCCCCCTTTTTGCAGGCTGCTCTGCGGAGTGCTTCCTCTCCGTCTTCAAGAGGAGCTCTCGCCTTGCAGACATACTTCCACCCGCCTGTTCCGGCCAGCGCCCTTCCCGACGGAAACGGGATTGCCGTTTTCAATGTCACTGTTACTGTTACGCCGCTCAATCTGACTCTGATATTTGCCTTTGAACATCTGACAAGAGCTGTTCTCTGGTTGATCCTCCGGATCAGACGGCGTTTCCCTTCCGCAGGAAGTGCTGCCGGTCCGGCTGTCAGTTTGTAGGAAAGCGGCCGATCATTCAGTTTTTCGATCTCGTACAGGCCGGCGGATAATTCTCCCTGGTTTTTCCAGGCTGCGGCGACCTCCAGAGCAGACCTCTGGGCTTCCTCCTTGGTGACTGCCATATCCAGCAGAAAAAGCAGGAAGACCAGGACGACTGCCATGATCATGGTGATCAAAGGCACGATCACCGATACTTCAATCGTGATCATGCCACTCTCTCGACGATTCTTCATCCGTTCTCCTTAATGGGATGTTCCCGCACATCTTGAACACTGTCGAAGCCCGGCTACCTGGCTGAGTTTCACTGCATGGACACTTCTTTTCAACCCGCTGCAGCTTAGGGAAGAATGATAGCAATCTCCATAAGGGGTGACATAAAGCTGAGCAGGAATCCCTCCTTTGCCGATACATTTCTCACAGGCACTGTACCGGGAAGCAGCCATAATACTTTTAATGGTTCCCGCATCCCGGATCGTCAGGCAGATATGGGTACAGCTCAGCCTGGTATGATAGACCTCCCTGTTTTCAGTGATATATACCGTGGGATCATAGGCTCCCTCCTGCCCCTCATGGGGCACAAAGCCACCATAGGCTCTCTGGCAGATCCTCAATTTACGGGGAAGAGAGACCGGTCTCAAAAAAGGCAAGGATAATTTCAGGTTATACCTTGCCTCAAGCTGTAGGATATCGCCGCTTTTCGGCGTCAAGGTTACCAGAATGCCGGTCTTTCCTCCGCGGATACAGGCTCCATTCAAAGAGGACCTGTCCATAAGGGAATAAAATATGGTAGCGGCTCCGACGGAAGCAACTGCTTCCCCTCCGTAAGTTTCCTTCTCCCGGTTCTCCCATCTGCCGGCTCCCTCTCTCCTTGCACAGATCCTGGCTGTCTGGGACAGGGTGTACTGGATCTCTGCTTCCACAAGAAGAAACTGTCCCAACAAGATCAGGCTGCAAAGGGAAGCAAAAAATACCGGGATTACCAGCGTTGCCTCCACAGTGGCAGAACCTTCTTCCCTTTCCGGACCATCTTCCGGCTTTTCCAGGGGGTGAGGCAGGATGCTCTTACCGTGACAGCATCGATGAATCCGTTTTGTTACCTGGAGAGACCTTAAAATATTCAATTGTTTTTGATTCATTCGCTTTTTTGCCGGTCTGCTGATCATACAGAGCATCCTGCCTCACCTCCTGTTGTTACGATCATTCTCTGGTTAATAAGTGACGATCCTTTCCGGTTTTATACGAAGGAAGGGACCTGCTTTCAGACCAAATACGGGGATTCGGGAGAACCATTTTCCTGTCTTGAATTCTGCCTGCAGCCGAAAAGAGAACAAGGCTTCCTCCATGCAAAAACCGGGTTCTTCCAGTGCAATATTTAGCTGCATAAGGTCCATCATGCGATAATAAAGCTTTTTATTACTGCCTCCGGCAATAAGAAACAAAGTCAGGTAATCCTCATAGCTGACCATCTTCCCTGCATTTTTTACCGGACTTTTATCCCGTAGTTTATTAGCGGCATTGGCAAAGGTCAGATTCCAGTTATCCGAAGTTTTAACAAGAGCTGCTTTTTCCCCGCACAGGAGGGCATGGATCTCCAAAAGAGTCTCCCCGTAGGCAAGAGCCCCGATCAGGAGAAGTTCCACCGCCTTTTCCGCTTCAGGCAGTCCTAAAATACCGCTCAGGCAGGCTCCCATCGTTTTTGCTTCTGTGCTGATCTCGCTATCCGTTCTGGCATATAGATAATTCGCTGTAAACCGGATCAGTAAGATCCGGTTTACGACTGTTCTGAGATTCTCAAGATCCGAGCCGGAACCACAGATCATGTACTCACGCTCATAAGCCAGCGCATGCTGAGCCGGATGGTCTTCACTGTCATCCTGGTCCTTCTTCACCACTTCCCCCTCACCTAAATAAGAAGAAAAATAATCCTTGGCATAACTAAGTGTCAGATACTCATCCTCCAGAAGTCTGATCCCGTCATCAAAGTCAAACTCTCCGGCACCGTCTGCCGAAAACAGAGGGAGCAGGCTTCGAACGTTTCCAAAAGAAAATGCTGTCTCTCCGCTTTTCAAAACCGGTCCGGCCAGACCCTCCTTCCTGGAAGGAAGCTCATGGAGCGAGACCTTGAGTTTTGACAAGGCTCCCGCATCATCTGCCACATAGTAAAGGGTACCGGACCTCATGACCATCTCCAGAGTCTCCCTGATCTCCTGAAAACAAATCCGGTATTTTGCTGATTCCGGATCCGTCACTGCATTTTCTTCCTTTCCGGGATCCGGGTTATCTCCGGATTCCGGGGAAGCCCTGTCTCCCCCTTCCGAAGAATCCTGTCCGGCTGATTCATTGTCCGTACGGCCGATTTCTGCCTTCCATCTTTTGGCTCCTTTATCCGCGCTGTCACTCTCCAGCAGAAAAGTTTTCAGGACTGATCCTGCCTCCCGGATCTTCCGGTACTTCATCCATTCCCGAATCTCGGATTTCAGAATCTTCCCGTCCTCGTCCGTTATGGCTACCTGCTCATCCGCTAATACACTCAGACAACTGAGCCCAAAAAAGGTATCGGCACCATAGTATCCTTCAAAATACTCCTTCGCATCCGTCTCCAGATACGCCTTTTCCCTGGGATCCAGCGCCAGGATATGATAGCGGGCAAACAGGGCATTATCATAATTTGCCTTGATATATTCTCCCGCTCCCGCAACCGCATCCTCCTCCAGCAGGCTGATCTGATAATCCCGCATTCCTTCCAGTACAAGAAAACTGATCCCCATGATGATCAGGAAAGACAATGCGGCGTAGACAGTGATCTGGCCGCTCTCCCTTTCCGGCAAAATTGTTAAGAAGAAAATGCGCCTCGGCCGCCTGTTACTTGACTGTTGCTGCATTGTGTGTGATCGTCTTGAATATAGAAGCCACCAGAGACTTCATATTCGATTGAAAGATGATGACTAACGAGATCAAAACAACAATGATCAAAATGACTTCCACTACGCCCATTCCTGTTTCTTCAGAAAACAGGGTGCCTAACCGCTCTCTAAGCTGACAACCCGTATACACCAGTAATTGATCGATCCTCTTCATCCGTTCAGACTCCTCCCTTTCTTGTCATTAAGTTTTCTGTACTTTTTTCAGAAGGATTGGAAACGGATCAGCGCAGGAAACATCACGAGGATGATCACCTGACAGAGGAGCAGGATCATCGGAAACAGCAGTCTGGTAGCCGCTTCCTCCCCCTCCTTTTTGGCCCGCTCCACACGGATGCGGAAAGCTTCCGCTTCCAGCCGGTCCATGATCTCCGCTGTTTCCCGGGAGCCTTTATCAAAAGACTGGATCAAGGTTTGAGATAGTTTCCGGTACGAGTTGCTTCTGAACTGCTCTCCCCACCGCAAACATGCCTCCCTCTGACTGATTCCGGAATCCAGCCGGTCCGCCATCTGAACAATCTTTTCGTATGCATATCTTCTTGGTCCTCTCCTGCGGTAGTAATCTTCACGGATCCTTCTGACCGCAGAAGGGAATACCAGACCTGCCTCGATGTAGATCACGAGATAGTGTACAATTGCGGAAAAATCTCTTTCCGCTTCCTTTTGCAGTTTCTCCCCTTCTTCCTTTAATGCGAAATATCGATGCAGGGGAATAAAGGCCACCAGACACAGTCCAAGGATCCAGAACCCCCAGAGAGACTGGTCACGGTCAGCTTTCCGGATCCGGACTCCCTTGTATTCTGCAGGAAGGCTCAAAATCTCCTGCCCTCTTTTCTTCTCCTCCTCCTGAAGGACTGCCCGGTAGACCTGGTCAAATAAACCCGTCTTCTTCCCTGCGGGAGGTATGATCCGGATTGCATACCGTCTGCTCTCCTCCACAGAGCCCCAACGGGCGGTCACGGTGACAGAAACCCTTTTCTCCTGGCCGGGATCCAGTTTTAGTGCCTGCTCTTCCAGACTGCCGTCAAGAAGGATAAAGTCAGGGTCCGAGCACTCATATTGGAGTGCAAATGGATATCCGTCCAGGCTATCCGGGAAAACAAGCCTGCTGTTTACTTCCAGCAGAGAAGGATTCTCCCCTTTCATGACCTGGCCCAGATCTTTAAAAAATGTCTTAAACAGAGCTTTCTGCTCCTTTTTTGACAAAGTCTGCTCCTCGATCGACAGCTCGATCCTGCGGGTCTTGTCGCCCTTTTCCAGGATCAGGGATTCACTGCGGGACCCCTGCCCGAAGGAATTCCTGGAAAGATTCAGAGCATCCTTACGACTCTGCCTGACATAATAAGCGGCAATACCGACAAATATCAGGGCCATGACCAGGAACCCGACCAGTAGGAAACTCAGATTCTTTTTCAGGAAAATCTCTGTTTCCTCCTCAAGCTGGTCCTCATTATCTATGTATGCCCGGTCTTTCATCCGGTAATATATCTTCTTATATAATCTGCTTTGGCTTATAAAATGATTTCTCTTTTTGAAAGATGATCACCTCTTTCATAAATCCGCCGCCCCCCTCTCTCAGATCCTGCCCTTAGAATTCGATAGCCATGATCTTTTCTGACCAGAAGTAGCAGCCAACCGAAGTCAGAAGGATCACGGCCATGATCACATGGCCTGCCATGCTCTCATAGAACACCCTGACATATTCCGGATTGGTAAGGCGCAGGTAGAACAAAATGAGAAAGGGCATGAGAAGCATGATGTTCTTCTCGAAGAGTTTGCCGCTCATCGCCACGCGAATCTCTTCCGTGGTCTCCATCCTGGTACGCATATGCTCCAAGGCACAGCGCATGATCTCCACGATATTGCCTCCGGTCCTGGCTGCTATTTCAATAACTGCTGCAAGTTCCCGGATCTCTTCCACGCCGGTTTCTTCTGCCATAATGGCAAAAAGTCTGGAAATATCCACGTGGAGCCTGATCCCTTTCTCCAGGTTTCTCATCTGGATCAAAAAAACATCCGGCTTTCTGCCCCTGCCTGTCTCCTCCAGTTCGGTAACTGCAGCCAGGCAGGCATTCTCCAGGGAATATCCGGCCTGCAGAGAAGCCATGAGGGATTGCAGCAGTTCC
The DNA here is from genome assembly GCA_946629665.1 of uncultured Lachnospiraceae bacterium. Taxonomy (GTDB): domain Bacteria; phylum Bacillota; class Clostridia; order Lachnospirales; family Lachnospiraceae; genus Anaerobutyricum. Next base: position 1 of record CAMOYC010000092.1, on the reverse strand, counting down.
C
>CAMOYC010000091.1 GCA_946629665.1 uncultured Lachnospiraceae bacterium | reverse complement strand
AATATAAGGATATGATATATATATTTACAGTTAGAATAAATTATGGGTATTCTTACTAATAATGGGTTGACAACTCTTTTCATTCTAATGGAAGGTTACTTTATAACAATTGCGATCGCTGTATTTTTTACTTAGTTAAGCAGGAGTTAGTAAGGTGTGTAAATGGATTGGTTGTGAAGGTAAGGGTATGCATTTTGATAGTCGTGTTATGATTAACGGGAGCCTGTACGATCTGGATTACGATGTCAGTATCTTTGAGAAAGATGCAGACGAGGGTGGTGGCGTCTGCTATGGGGTGTCGGTGCGGCAGTCGCCGGCCGGTCTCAGACTGGGGGAAGGCGGAGAGTACAGGTTCGAGGATAAGTACAAGAAGTGCCCCGGCTTCCGGCAGGAGGAAACTGCGGAGGTGAAGGGTTTTACGGAAGACTATAGTGAAGCGGTTCGGTTTGTCAGGATGCTGGCGGAAGGGAAAGTACTTCCCATGTCCCTGCTGGAATTAGTGGATGACTGGCATTGCGCTTTTCGGGAAGAAGAATAAGATTGTCTTGATGAATTTCTGTTCGTGCTTTACTATAAGATACATAAAGAAGAAGTAGCAGACGGGGGCCCGGGCTCCTGTTTGATTGGAGGGTACCATATGATAAAGCACAAAGCGATCTACCGGGGCGGCAGCGGGGAGATTGTCGAGAAGAAGTCTCGTTTCATAGCCCATGTCAGACCGGTAAAAACCGTGGAAGAAGCACAGGAGTTTATCGAGCAGATTAAGAAAGAATATTGGGATGCACGCCATAACTGCTATGCATTTTCTGTTGGTGTGGAGAGGACTGTGACCAGGTGCAGTGATGATGGAGAGCCGAGCGGTACCGCAGGGAAGCCGATCCTTGAGGTGATCCTGGGTCAGGAACTTCATGATCTGGTGATCGTGGTGACCAGATATTTTGGCGGGACTTTACTGGGGACAGGAGGCCTGGTGAGGGCCTACACGGATGCTTCCAAAGCCGGCATTGACCAGTCAGTGGTTGTGGAGAAGATCCCCGGAAAGAGAGTAGAGATCCAGACAGATTACACGGATATCGGCAAGATCCAGTACCTGTTTGCCCAGAATGACGTTCTTACAGAGTCCACGGATTATACGGATAAGGTGGTTGTCCATGCCCTGTTTGCGGATGAGACGAAGGACCGGATGAGGAAGAAGCTGACGGAGGCCACCAGCGGAAGGGCGGTCATAACCGAGACGGAAGCGGTGTACTTTGGCAAAGTGGATGGCCAGCCTGTCCTGTTTGAGGAGTAAGGATATCGTCCGGTTTTGCCAGGATTTAAAAAAGCGGGGGATCTGCTCCCCCGCCTGGTTTCACTGATCCTTCTTCAGGATTGTGATTGCTCATTTCTTTTGGCACGGTAACGTGCCGTGTGATCTAATATTTTCTTTCTGATTCTGATATTCTTCGGAGTGATTTCCAGCAGCTCATCGGTATCGATGAATTCCAGTGCCTGCTCCAGACTCAAGATGCGGGGCGGGCTTAATTTTAATGCCTCGTCGGAGCCGGAAGCCCGGGTGTTGGTCAGTTTCTTGGTCTTGCAGACATTGACATCGATGTCATCCGTCTTGGCATTCTGGCCGATGATCATACCGGCGTACACACGCTCGCCGGGGCCGATAAACAAGACGCCGCGGTCCTGGGCGTTGAAGAGGCCGTATGTGATGGCTTCTCCGGATTCAAAGGCGATCAGGGAGCCCTGCTTGCGGTATTGGATATCTCCTTTGTAGGGGCCGTAGCCGTCGAAGAGGGTATTGATGATGCCGGTACCCTTGGTGTCCGTCATGAACTCTCCCCGGTAACCGATCAGACCCCGGGAGGGGATGGAGAATTCCAGGCGGGTGCTGCCGGTGCCTGACATGGTCATGTTCTGCAGTTCGCCCTTTCTCTGTCCTAATTTATCGATGACCGTTCCCGCAAATTCCTCCGGTACGTCGATCACAGCAATCTCCATGGGTTCGGTCCGCTTGCCATTCTCGTCAGTCCGGTAGAGGACTTCCGCCTTGCTGACTGCGAATTCGTAGCCTTCCCGGCGCATGTTCTCGATCAGGACGGAGAGGTGAAGCTCGCCTCGGCCGGATACCTTGAAGGAGTCCGTGGATTCCATTTCTTCCACGCGCAGGCTGACATCGGTGTTCAGCTCCCGGAAGAGGCGGTCTCTCAGATGGCGGGAGGTGACATACTTGCCTTCCTGGCCGGCAAGAGGACTGTCGTTGACCAGGAACTGCATCGCGATGGTCGGTTCGGAGATCTTCTGGAAGGGGATGGGCTGCGGGTTGTCCGGGGAACAGAGGGTATCTCCGATGGAGATATCACTGATACCGGAGATCGCAACGATGGAGCCGATCGTAGCTTCCTCTACTTCCACCCTGTTCAGACCGGAGAATTCGTAAAGCTTGCTGATCTTTACTTTCTTCTGCAGTTCCGGATTGTGGTGGTTGACCATCAGTACTTCCTGGTTTACACGGATGGATCCGTTATCCACTTTTCCGACACCGATCCTGCCTACGTATTCGTTGTAGTCGATCGTGCTGATCAGGACCTGGGTATCTGCCTCGGGATCACCGGTGGGCGCGGGGATATAGTCGATGATGGTCTCGAAAAGCGGAGTCATGTCTGTGCCTTCTTCCGTCAGTTCCAGCATGGAGATTCCTGCTTTGGCGGAAGCGTAGACAAAGGGGCTGTCCAGCTGGTCGTCATCTGCTTCCAGCTCCAGGAACAGTTCCAGGACTTCTTCCATGACCTCGTCCGGCCTTGCTTCCGGGCGGTCGATCTTATTGATACATACGATGAAGGGAAGGTTTAATTCCAGGGCCTTCCTGGTAACGAACTTGGTCTGGGGCATAGGGCCTTCGAAGGCATCCACCACGAGGATCACCCCGTCGACCATCTTGAGAACACGTTCCACCTCCCCGCCGAAGTCGGCGTGGCCCGGCGTGTCTACGATATTGATCTTAACGCCGTTATAGGTAACGGCAGTATTTTTGGACAAAATAGTAATGCCGCGTTCCCGCTCGATGTCATTGGAATCCATGACACGCTCGACAACTTCCTGGTTTTTGCGGAAGGTTCCGCTCTGCTTCAGGAGTTCGTCGACTAATGTAGTTTTTCCGTGATCAACGTGGGCGATGATTGCGACATTCCGGATATCGTCTCTTGAGATATTCATAATTTCCTTCTTTCTGAATGAATACTATATTAATGTAATTTTTAGACTTAAACTAGGTAATTCTATCATAAAGAAGAGTTTCGCACAATAAAAAACTTCATAAAATCATTTTCTTCGCCAGGAGCTAAGGACTTTTATCCTGACTGCGGTTGACATTTTTCAGGAGAATTATTATACTTATTCTGTTTTAGAATGGGCTGAGTCTGTTCGTTAAACAAGCAGGATGATCCTGGCTGCCGGGGAAGAATAATCTGACAGAAAGGATCATAAAAACTATGTTTGAAAAAAATAACGAGCATAATCAGGCAGAGATGGCCGGAGAAGTGATCTCCGGATTCCAGTATAACAACAGTGTGATGGGCGAAGCATTTTATATGGTGATGCTGAGAGTGAAAAGGCTGAGTGATGTCAACGACACGATCCCTCTGATCATTTCGGAAAGGATGATCGATGTCAGCGAGTCCTTGGAAGGGAGATACATCCATGTCACAGGCCAGTTCCGCTCTTACAATCAGTATGTCAATAAGCGGAGCCGGCTGATCCTGTCCGTCTTCGTTAAGAGCATCAAGCTGCTTGACGGGGAAGAACATAACATGCCGAATTCCATCTTTCTGGAAGGTTATATCTGCCGGGAACCCGTTTTTCGGAATACATATCACGGACGGTCGATCACCGATGTGATGGTGGCAGTCCCCCGGGACTACGGAAGGTCGGACTATATTCCCTGTATCGTGTGGGGGAGGAATGCCGCCTATGTGGCGAGGCAGCCGGTCGGGACCTGCCTGAAACTCTGGGGAAGGGCCCAGAGCCGGGTCTTCCGCCAGAAGATTGCCGAGGGGGAATATGTCAGCAGGAATGCTTACGAGATTTCGGTGAACCATTTAGAACGCGTCAGCCAGCCGGAGGCAGAGCCTGCCAGGGTGGCTGAGGATCAGTAAGATAAAAGAATACATAAAGAGATGAGGAAGAAACAATGAGGATAGAACCTTTAAAAGGAACGAATGACTACTTGCCGGCGCAGGCCCAGCTCCGCGCCTATCTTCAGGATAAGATCAGCGAGGTGTATGAGAACAGCGGTTTTACCCGCATCAGCACCCCGATCATCGAAGATATCGAGAATCTGGATAAGAGTGAGGGCGGAGATAATCTGAACCTGATCTTTAAGATCATGAAGAGAGGGGATAAGCTGAAAGAAGCTCTGGACCAGGATGACCCGGCTCAGATCGCTGATATGGGCCTTCGCTATGACCTGACCCTTCCCCTGAGCCGCTACTATGCCAATAACCGGGCGAAGCTGCCGAATCCTTTTAAGGTGATCCAGATGGACCGGGTGTACCGGGCGGAGCGTCCCCAGAAGGGCCGCATGCGTGAATTCATGCAGTGCGATATCGATATCCTGGGTTCGGAGTCCCCGACCTGTGAGATCGAATTGATCCACACCACGGCAAAAGCGCTCCTGGCCATCGGCCTTGAGAACTTTAAAGTCAAAGTGAATGACCGCAGGATCCTCAGGGAGATCTTAAGTTCTCTCGGGTTCGAGGAGGACCAGCTTGACAGCGTATGCATTTCCTTCGATAAGCTGGATAAGATCAAGGCGGCAGGAGTAGAGAAAGAGCTGACAGAGAAAGGGTTTGACCCTGCGGTGATCACGAAGTTTATGGAACTTCTTTCCCATGCTCCTTTTACTCTCGACTATGCAGCTTCCGTTGTGAAGGATTCTTCCGCCATTGATTCTCTTTCCAATATCATTGAGGTTTCCAATGAGCTGGCAGACGGAAGATACCAGGTGGAGTATGACATGACTTTGGTCCGCGGCCAGGGCTATTATACCGGTACGGTATTCGAGATCCAGTCCATGGATTTCAGGAGTTCCATTGCAGGCGGCGGCAGATACGATAATCTGATCGGCAAGTTCCTGAAAGATTCTGTTCCGGCCGTGGGATTTTCCATTGGCTTTGAGAGGATCTATTCCATTTTGTCGAAAAAGGAAGGGTACGGCCTGGATCGGAAGAAGAAAGTAGTCCTGATCTATGAGGAAGCAGAGATCGGGCAGGCGATCCGCCGGGCGGAAGAGCTCCGGTCGGAATATGATACGGCGCTCTACATAAAACCTAAGAAACTTGGCAAGTTCCTGAACCGCATGGAAGAGCAGGGATATGACGGTTTCCTGGTTCTGGGAAGGGACGAGGATGTCCGTATGTTTGGCCAGCAGGATGAATAATAGTAGATTTGTTTTTGCATTTATGATATTATCTTATAAATATTAATTAACAACTCATTTACGGGGACAGGCATGCATACTTATGCATATCTGTTGCGAAAGGGTAAAGTATGGACGGAAGTATACAAGTATATTACGGGAACGGAAGAGGAAAATCCACCGCTGCCCTGGGCCTGGGGATCCGGGCTGCAGGCATGGGGAAGAAAGTGATCATGGTGCAGTTTCTGAAGAAGAAACATTCAGACACTCTGGATTTCCTTCATAGACTTGAACCTGAACTGCAGATATTCCGTTTTGAAAATGCAGCTGCGAACTATTCGCTGCTATCCGATGAAGAGAAAGAAGAACAGAAAGAAAATATCAGGCTGGGATTAAGTTACGCCAGAAAAGTGGTCGATACATTCCAGTGTGATCTGCTGATCCTGGATAATGTTTTCGGTCTCCTGGATTATGAGCTTGTCACCATCGAGGAGCTCCTTGATCTGTTGAACCGGAAAGATGATTACATGGATCTGATCCTGACCGGCCGGAAACTGCCGGACGAGATCCGGGAGATCTCTGATAACATTTATTACGTGATCAAGGAAAGAGAGTCCGAAAGGCACATTCTTGAAGATACAGGAAAGGAAGGATAAGATGGCTATTTTTACTGGAGCAGGCGTTGCCATTGCAACACCCTTTGATCAGAATTATAACGTGGATTATGAGAGCTTTGGAAAGTTTATTGATTTCCAGGTAGAGAATGGAACTGATGCGATCATCGTATGCGGTACAACCGGTGAGGCTTCTACATTAAGCCACGAAGAGCATCTGGCTGTGATCCGTTACTGCGTGAACCGGACGAACAAACGGATCCCGGTAATTGCAGGAACCGGTTCCAACGATACTGAGACCGCTGTATTTCTGACCACGGAAGCGCAGAAGGCAGGAGCTGACGGAGCGCTCATCGTGACTCCTTACTACAATAAGGCGACCCAGAAGGGCCTGATCGAGCATTACACTTACATTGCAGGTAAGACAGATCTTCCGATCATCTTATATAATGTGCCGAGCAGAACCGGCTGTAAGCTGGAGGCAGCAACGATCGCTTCCCTGGTTAAGGATGTGGACAACATCGTCGGCGTGAAGGAGGCGACAGGAAGCCTCGCATTTGCTACCCAGATCATGTACGATACCCAGGGAGATGTTGATCTCTACTCCGGTAACGACGATGTGATCGTGCCTATGCTTTCCATCGGCGGCAAGGGCGTTATCTCCGTCCTGTCCAACGTGGCACCCCAGGAGACCCACGATATCTGTGCAGAGTACTTTGCAGGGAATGTGGACAAGGCAAAAGACCTGCAGATCAAGTACACAGAACTGATCAATTCCTTATTCTGCGAGGTAAACCCGATTCCGGTAAAGAAGGCTCTTGAACTCATGAAGATTTACGGTCCTCATCTGAGAAGACCGTTGTCAGAGATGGAACCTGCTCACACGGAGAGATTAAAGAAAGCTATGATCGAGACCGGCATTCTTGCCTAGTCTGACAACCTTGCCTAATCTGACAACCTTGCCTAATCTGATAAGAGGAGATTCTTATGATAAAGATTATGATCTACGGATGTAACGGACACATGGGTAAAGTGGTCCGGGACATCGTTAATGAAACAGAAGGAATCGTTACCGCTGTCGGCGTTGACCCCTTCGGGGATGCCGCAGAAGAGTATCCGGTATTTAAGAGCCTCGATGAGGTGGACGTGGATGTGGATGCCATCATTGATTTCTCTTCCGCTTCCGCAGTGGATGCGGTCCTGGATTATGCGGCAGCAAAGAAGATTCCTCTGGTAGAATGCACCACCGGCCTGAGCGAAGACCAGCTTGCCCACTTAGAGGCAGTTTCCAAGGAAACCGCAGTTCTCCGTTCAGCGAATATGTCCCTGGGCGTGAATACTCTGCTGAAGATGGTGAAGACCGCCACAGAGATCCTCGGTCAGGCAGGTTTTGATATTGATATCGTGGAGAAGCACCACAGAAGGAAACTGGATGCACCTTCCGGCACCGCGATCGCTCTGGCAGATTCCATCAACGAAGCTGCCGGCGGCCGCTACAGCTATGCCTTTGACCGCAGTGAGAGAAGGATGCAGCGTCCGGCTGATGAGATTGGTATCTCCGCGGTCCGCGGCGGAACGATCGTCGGAGAGCATGAGATTATCTTCGCGGGCACCGATGAGGTGATCGAATTCAAGCATACGGCTTATTCCAGAGCAATCTTTGCCAAGGGAGCCGTAGCTGCAGCGAAGCATCTCGCAGGCAAACCCGCCGGACTCTACGATATGAGCGACGTGATCGGATAAGAAAACAGAGTTTTAGCAGGAGGGTGTCGGGATTTCCCGACATCCTTTTTTTGCTGGGGGCCTGCTTGCCGGGGGCC
>CAMOYC010000090.1 GCA_946629665.1 uncultured Lachnospiraceae bacterium | reverse complement strand
TCCACATTCGTGGAAAACTTCATAACCGCGATCTTCACATCCGTGGAAGCTTCTCCCACACCGATCAGAGAGGGGAGCAGTTCTTCCATGGTGCTGTTGAGAGACCCGATCTTGGTTCCCTTCATACTTCCGGATACATCGATCAGAAAGAAGATCGTCATGCTCTTCTTGGCCGGCTCCATGGCATCAAGGAAATCTTCCTCCACCGCTTCCTGGGATACCGGCGCCTTGTAAGATGTGAAATCCCCGGAAAGGCTGACCTTTCTCTGAACCGGGATCTCGTCCTCATCAATTGTATTCAAATCCACCCATTTCGGCATTCTATTCAACCTCCTGCCGGCTGATCAATCAGCCATCATGTTCGTCATTATCTTTCAAGATTATCAGTAGTCACAATTCTTTACGGTACGAGGGAAAGGAAGGACGTCCCTGATGTTGGCAACGCCTGTCAGGTACATCACGCAGCGCTCAAATCCCAGCCCGAATCCTGAATGTCTGGTGGATCCGTACTTGCGCAGATCCAGATAGGCTGCATAGGTCTCTTCTTCCATACCCAGTTCATGGATACGGTCGAGAAGAACCTGATAATCATCTTCCCTCTGGCTTCCGCCGATGATCTCGCCGATTCCGGGAACCAGGCAGTCCATGGCTGCCACGGTCTTTCCATCCGGGTTCTGCTTCATGTAGAAAGCCTTGATCTCCTTCGGGTAATCCGTTACAAATACCGGACGCTTAAATACCACCTCAGTGAGGTAACGCTCATGTTCGGTCTGCAGGTCAACGCCCCAGGAAACCTTATATTCAAATTTGTCATTATTTTCTTCTAAGATTCTGACAGCCTCTGTGTAGGTCACACGGCCGAACTCGGAGCTGAGCACGTGATTCAGTCTCTCTTTCAGACCCTTGTCCACAAAGCGGTTCAGGAAATCGATCTCGGCAGGTGCATGTCCAAGTACAAACTCGATGATATACTTGAGCATATCTTCAGCAACCTGCATGTTGCCCTCCAGGTCCGTGAAAGCCATCTCCGGCTCGATCATCCAGAACTCTGCCGCATGTCTTGCGGTGTTGGAATTCTCCGCCCGGAAGGTCGGTCCGAAAGTGTAGATATCCCGGAAGGCCTGGGCATACATCTCTCCGTTCAGCTGACCGCTGACAGTCAGGTTGGCAGGCTTTCCGAAGAAGTCCTTCGTGTAATCGATCTCTCCGTCCTCAGTGCGGGGAATCTCGTTAAGGTTCAGGGTTGTCACCTGGAACATCTCACCGGCTCCCTCTGCGTCACTGGCTGTGATCAGCGGAGTATGCACATACACGAATCCTCTCTCCTGGAAGAACTTGTGGATCGCAAAGGCAGCTAAAGACCGGATCCGGAACACAGCCTGGAAGAGATTGGTCCTCGGCCGCAGATGGGCAATGGACCTGAGATATTCTGTGGTATGGCGCTTTTTCTGCAGCGGGTAATCCGGAGCGGAGGGTCCCTCCACCTCAAGGGACTTCACCTGCACCTCAAAAGGCTGCTTCGCTTCCGGCGTTGCCACCAGCGTTCCGGTCATGATCACTGCAGTACCGACATTCAGTCTGGAAATCTCTGCAAAATTATCCATGTCTGCATTGTATACGCCCTGAAGAGTCTGGAAACAGGTTCCGTCATGAAGGACCAGAAAACCAAAATTCTTCGATCCGCGCACACTGCGCAGCCATCCGCCTACTGTCACCTCTTTATCAAAATATGCCTCAGGATTCTGAAACAATTCTCTTACTGTTATCATGTTCTTTTTCCTCCTTGCCTTTCTATTCGCCGGTCTTACTTGATCACTCTGTAGATGTTTGCAGACTGGTCTTCCAATGTGTGGGACACATACATCATGATCTTTTTCCTCTTTGCTCCGATCTTGATCCCCTCCGGCTCCCGGAAGGAAAGCTTGCTGGCCCCATAGATCACCTGACGGGTATAATGTCCGCTCTTATAATCAAAACTCCGGATAATGGTCGGCTGGAATACTCTGGTTTTGTCATAGTCTCTCAGGAATGACTTTCTGGGGCTGCCCTCGATCGTGTAGATCGTCTTCTCATAGATGTCAAAGCCCTGGAAGTCTCCGTTTGTTCCGGGCCGGACCACTGTCTTTACAGGTCTGCCTGCCCGGATATACTTCCCGTTATACAACTTATAAAACTTAAAGTACTGCCGACTGCCGCGGGTAAAGCGGACACACAGGTTTTTGCTGGTCCTGCTGATCGCCGGATAGACATTGTTCGCGCTCCCTCGCGTGTACCCTCGCGGGATCCAGTAGCGAATGGGACCGTGTCCTACCAGCTTGGCACCCTTCCTGAACTTGAATGCAGTGATGGACCGGGATACGTCTGTATTCTTTCTGCAGTCACCGCCGGTCCAGATCCAGGTCTGTCCGCCGGAAATGGATACATCCAGGTTGGACCCGTGACCGAACCGCTTCAGATCCATATACTGTCTGGTATAACTGCCGATTCCCGTATACCGGACCCTGGTCAGGCGAAGATGCCCTTTGTAGGGGTTGATCATCTGAATATAATAATAATAATTGGAATCATAAGCGAAAGACTGGATCCACCGCTTGCCGGAAAGCTTTGTTACGGTATGAAGGATCTTCAGATCACTGCCTGCCGGCTCCGCGGGCGTGATATCCGGAACCACTTTCTCCGTCGTCGTCTCACTGGCAAGAATCTGAGCTTCCGTCCGCTCCCTTTTTGTCATGGCTTGAACCTGACAGGGAACAAACCTGATCATCAGAAGGCACAAAAGGACTAAACCGGCAAAAAAATACAGTCCATGAGCCTTAAAATAAATCATGTTCCTGGCTTCTCTCTCTCTTTTTATCATGATGTTCAACCTTTCTGTCACTATGCTGCCATCTGTTACAGAGCAATCGCAATATCTACAATAGTATATCACATATCGCATCAATATATGAGATATTCTTTTGCTAAAAAACATCATTTTTATTGTCCTCGGTCATTTTAACCTCTTGAACCGGCAACCAAGGCAGGCTATAATCAGACATAGCAGGTGGGACAGTTCCACCTGATCCGGGCGGGGAAAGCAATGACTGACCATGACAAGGAGGTTCCCATGAAATTTCACAGAGTATTACTGTTCACATCGATTCAAATGGATATTACGCCGGTAGGAGACGACCTGCATGTGCTTATGACGGCGGGCGATCAGCCATATCTCGCCTGCACCACCCTCTGCAAACCGGTTTTCTCGGAAGAGGAAGAAGACACCGTCTGCGACGTGGTCAGCCGGGTCATTACCGACGAGGAAGATCCCTCCCCCTTCTTCTGCAGCTATGTGGCAGACCGGCTCTGCCGGAAGACCGGGAAAAATGTACTGGTCACCGGAGGAATCTGTGTACCCGACCAGGATGAACGCATGACTGACAAGTTATATGAAAACATTGATGAGATGATCATGGACTGGGTGAATTTTCTTACAGACTGAGATTACAGACTAAAAAACATGCAGGCTTTCGCCTGCATGTTCATTATATTATCATATCAATACTATTCTTATTCATTCTCAAGGAAAGCTACATACCCGGCCTTTGTCTCCATGTAGCGGGACTGGCTGATGGGCAGCTCCACATTGTTGGTAAGCACGATCTCGAACTTTTCGATCCGGGAGACATGCATCAGATTCACTGCATAGCTCTTATGGCACTGAAGAAAATAATTCCCATGCTCAAACTTGAGAAAATCAGAAATCTTCAGGTTGATCGACTTGATCAGACCTTCCTTGCCGAATATATTCAGCTTTCTCTTATCACTTTCCACATAATAGATCCGGGTATAAGGGATGGTGAATATACCCTGCCGGTTAATGATGGTAAAGTTCTTTTCCTTGGAAAGGCTTAGTTCACGGAGCGCCTTATGCAGTGCTTCTTTCACATGCTCCTCATCCAGTGGCTTAGCCAGGACATAGGTTGGACTGGCGTGAAACACCTCAAAGATACTATCATTCAGATCTGTCATAAAAATGATCTTCAGCTCCGGATTCAGCTCCTGCAGACGTTTCGAATAATCGATGATCCCTTTGGAATCTTTTTGCAGGGACAAAAACAAAATCTTGCACACACACCCGCCGCTGATATCCTCTTTCAGCCGACTGGCCTGGTCCCAGACCATCACCTGATTATGAGGATACATCTCGATGATTACAGTCCTCAGCTGCTGCGCTATCTTTTTATCATATTCTAATATTCCGATATTCATAACGCACCCTCCCTGGCTCCCTTCAATCCATGAGCTGTGCTGATACTTTTTACATCAAATTCACATTATACACATTAAATTATATCATACCAAAACTTGTTTTAATCTTTAATTATTGCAATTCAAACTTTAATTTTGACATTAGTAAACACTATTTTCGTAAGTATCTTTCGAGAACCTTTCATTCCTTAACCCTTTCTTACTCCATGGTTTTAGACACATTTTTTTCACATTCTCCCGTTAAGATAAAGCCATAAAAAAAAGAAATTACCACATATTTGAATATGTTTTTTTCATACTTCTCCTTTCTTAAACCAAAATCGGCAGCTTAAGCTGCCGATTTTGTGGTTTATGAAGGATTTTTTTGTATATATATCATTCGATGCTCCAAAGAGATATCAAATATTTATCAACATACTGATCATCTCTTGTTGGACCTTCTCCAGATCTTCCGGTACTCTGCTTCCCGGATCAGGCCTTCCCGGAAGGAAGGATGGGCAAGAGAGATAATCCCTTCCGCTCTCTCCCAGGTTGACCGGCCTTCCAGATTGATCACCCCGTACTCCGTCGCCATAAAATATACCTGGCTCCTCGGAGAGGTGATAATATCTCCGTTAAACTGGGGCACCACCCTCGAAGAAAGCCTGCCCTGCCGATCCCGGAAGGTGGAATTCATGCACAGGAAAGCTTTTCCGCCTTTGGAGGCGGAAGCCCCGATCAGAAAGTCCAGCTGACCGCCGGTCCCGCTGATCTGCCTGGATCCTAAGCTCTCGGAGGAGACCTGACCGTACAGGTCCACTGCTACACAACCGTTGATGGAAACCATGTTGTCAATCTGGGCAATGACATAGGGACGGTTCACATATTCTAAAGGATAGGCTGCAATCCCGTGATTATCATCCAGCCAGTCATAGAGGGCTCTTGATCCGATCGCTACCCCGAAAACGCCCTTTCCCCTGTCGATCGTCTTCTTTTTGTTGGTGAGTCTCCCCGCCTCGTACATATACAGATAAGGATCCGTACAAAGTTCAGTGTGCATACCAAGATCACGGATATCCGATTGAGCGATCATCTGACCGACCGCGTCCGGTATGTTCCCGATCCCCAGCTGCAAGGTGGCTCCGTCACAGATGTAAGGCAGCAGATTCTCCGCAATCTTCTTGTCGGTCTCGGTCGGAATATATCTTTTGACCTCCGGAAAAGGCTCATGTTCCCCCTCGACGATATAGTCTACTTCGGACACATGGACACACTCCCCGTAGCCGCCGTGGATCTTAGGCATATGCTCATTCACTTCCACGATCACGATATCAGCATCCTCCACGATGGGGCCTGCAACACCGGTATTCAGCGAATAATTAAAATAACCATGCTTATCCATGGGAGAAACGCTGACCATAACAACGTTTACATCCAGGAAGAATTCATAGTAGGCCGCATTATTGTGGAATACCATGGGGATATAATAACAAAGTCCTCTGTCGCAGAGTTTACGCTCATAGGAGGAACAATGCCAGGAATGATAAATAAAATGCTCCTGACTCTGGTCACATTCAACCACTTCGATCGGACCATCGATCAGATTCCCCCGGATCTTCACATCGAAAAGTTCATCTCTTCTTGCTGCAAGAGCCCGGTCAAGCAAGACCGGCTTGCCGACAGAGCTGGTATAGTCCAGCCAATCACCACTTTTTACGACCCGGACAGCCTCCTCCGGCGTCCGGAGTTTCTTTTTATATTCCGCAGCAAAATCCATCATCTGACAGCCCTCCTCTCTGCTTTTATTATACCACAAAAGGTACCAGGTACCTAAAATAAAAAGGACAAAGAAAAAGAGACAGGCATGCCTGTCTCTCTTTCTTATATAAACTTCTTTCTTAAACCAAAGATCATCTCTGAATTATTTGATCTGGCCGGCTGCCTTCATGGTAGCAACTACAGCGCGAACGATGGTCTCAAGATCAACTTCATCCACAACCTCTTCCTCAGGAATGGAAAGAGCTGCAGTTACGATAGACATCTTGTAAACCTCATCCTGGTTACATCCACGGCTCAGGTCATTGATCGGAGCATTCAGGCCCTGAAGTACAGGACCTACTGCCTCAAATCCGCCGAAGCGGGCAGCGATCTTATATCCGATATTACCGGCATTGATGTCAGGGAATACGAATACGTTAGCCTGTCCTGCTACCGGTGAATCCGGACACTTGATGGAAGCAACTTCCGGTGCTACGGATGCATCAAACTGGATCTCGCCTTCTACAAGCAAATCAGGAGCGATCTCCTTGATCTTAGCTGTAGCGTTGGCAACCTTCGTTACGGAAGGTCCCTTGCCGGAGCCCAGTGTGGAGTAGGAAAGCATAGCAACCTTAGGCTCTACGCCGAATACTTTAGCGGTCTTAGCGGACTCGATCGCGATCTCAACCAGGTCATCCTCGGAAGGATCGATGTTGATCGCACAGTCACTGAACAGATATCTCTCATCGCCGCGAACCATAACGAAGCTGGAACTTACAATGTTGTTGCCCGGCTTGGTCTTGATCAGCTGCAGTGCGGGACGTACGGTGTCTGCGGTGGAATAGGTAACACCACCTAAGAGGCAGTCACCCTTGCCGGCCTTAACCAGCATGGTTCCGAAATAGTTCGTCTTGGAAAGAGCAGCTCTTACCTTCTCCTCAGTCATCTTGCCCTTACGAAGCTTAACCATCTCTTCAACCAGCGCATCCATCTCAGGATAGGTAGCGGGATCGATGATCTCACACTTGGAAATATCATATCCGCCTGCCTTCGCTGCCGCCTGAACCTCTTCTACATTACCTAAAAGGATGACACCAAGGATTCCCTCCTCTGTCAGTCTTGATGCGGAGTAAAGGATTCTGTTATCAGTGCCTTCCGGATAAACAATAGTACGAGGAACCTTCTTCAGGTTATTGATCATATTAGTTAGCATAAGTTACCTCCCAAATACTTTATCAAACAAGATTCGTATCAAGTGATCGCCTGCGGCCGGAAATCCATTCCGCCACATAGCAAATCAGAATAATCTATATATATAATAAATTATCAGACGAAATAATGCAATGTAACATTAAGATACTTTTTTGACTATATTCCACACTCTCAGGACAGAATCATGTCATTATTTGTCAAAATCCGAGGGGTCGATCCCCGTTCAGCCTCGATAAAAAAGAAGAGCCCCCAAAACACTCTTCTAAGGGACTCTTCTTGAATGGGCGGAGGTGGATTCGAACCACCGAAGCAAGTTGCAACAGATTTACAGTCTGCCCCCTTTGGCCACTCGGGAATCCACCCATAATCGGATGTCAGATATCTGACACCGACTAATTATATAGTAATACAGCAAAAAAATCAAGTATTAATTGGCCTTTCAGGCATTGTGGTAAGCCTTCAGCACAATAGCTCCGGTAGCAGGAACAGTGAGATTCACGGATCCATGTTCCACCCGGTACTCGATGTTATGCATGCTGTAGCCCTCAGCATCGCTGATCACAATCCTCCTCATGATCTCCTCGTCGGTCACACCGACCTCCCAGACCGGAACCTTGATCTCCTCATCTTCAAAACTGCCGTTGACCAGGATGACCATTTTTTCCTTTTCGGTGAACCGGCCGAAAGCAATCACACTCTTCCCG
>CAMOYC010000089.1 GCA_946629665.1 uncultured Lachnospiraceae bacterium | reverse complement strand
TTCCCAGGCCTGCCCTTATAATGCAACCGCGGACCTGCTCCGCCCCTGCCGTAAGAGCTGTCCGGTAGATGCTCTGGTTGTTGATCCGGAGACCGGCATTGCGGTGATCGATGATGAGAAATGTATCTCCTGCGGTCACTGCGTACACAGCTGTCCTTTCGGTGCGATCGGAACAGTGACAGACCTCGTGGAAGTTGCTTCCGCGATCCGTGACGGCAAGAAGATCGTTGCTATGTTTGCCCCTGCTTTGGAAGGTCAGTTCGGGGACAAGATTACCATGAAAAGCTTAAAGGAGGCTTCCAAGAAGGTTGGATTTACCGACATGATCGAAGTTGGTCTCGGCGGAGACCTCACTGCTGCAGCGGAGGCTGCTGAGTGGGCGGAGGCTTACAAGGAAGGCAAGAAGATGACCACATCCTGCTGCCCGGCCTTTGTCAATATGATCCACAAACATTATCCTGAGGTAGTTCCTCATATTTCCACGACGGTATCACCCATGTGTGCGGTTTCCCGTATGGTGAAGGCGAAGGATCCTGAGACACTTACTGTCTTTGTGGGACCTTGCATTGCCAAGAAGAGTGAAGCAGCAGTCGGCATTGAGGGGAACGCGGATTACGTTCTGACCGTTGGCGAGTTCCGGTCTCTGTTGAGGGCGAAGGGGATCGAAATTGAAGAGATGGCCAACGATTATCAGGAATCTTCCGTATTCGGTAAGCGTTTCGGAAACAGCGGCGGTGTTACCGCAGCGGTT
The DNA here is from genome assembly GCA_946629665.1 of uncultured Lachnospiraceae bacterium. Taxonomy (GTDB): domain Bacteria; phylum Bacillota; class Clostridia; order Lachnospirales; family Lachnospiraceae; genus Anaerobutyricum. The sequence goes on along the minus strand of CAMOYC010000089.1, from coordinate 7,176 downwards.
GTACAGTCTCTCCAGGAAGAGAATGAAAGCACCGATATCACCGTGAATGTCTGCAACGGTGCCGACGAGTGTAAGAAGGCTCTCCTGATGCTGTCCAAGGGCAGATTAAAAGAAGACTTCGTGGAAGGTATGATCTGTCCGGGCGGATGCGTAGGCGGACCGAGCAAGCATCGTTCGGAGAAGGAGACCAAGCGGTTCCGTGATAAGCTGATTAAGGAAGCGGACGGCAGACTGATCCTTGAGAACCTTTCTGCTTATGATCTGGATTCCTTCTCTATGCACAGAGAATGATCCGATAACAGAAATTAATATAAGGCGGACCGCCGGAATATAATCCGGCGGCCGCCTTGCTTTTTTTATGGATTCTTGTTATAATTATCGACGTATCTGCCAGGTCCGGTATGGACTGGGCACAGATCAGGAGATGTACCCAAGTGGCTGAAGGGTCCGCACTCGAAATGCGGTAGGTCGGCGATAACCGGCGCGAGGGTTCAAATCCCTCCATCTCCGTTTTCATTTTGTTTTTTTGCCGGCGACATAGCTTTTAGCTGTGTCGTTTTATGTTTTCACAGACATTTTCTTCGATGGAAGCCTGTGTGGACAAGGCAAGGAGGATTCATATGGATAATCTGACAATTGGAATACTGGCCCATGTGGATGCGGGAAAAACGACCCTGTCCGAGGCCATGCTGTTCCGTTCCGGTTCCATCAGAAAACTGGGACGGGTGGATCATAAAGATGCATTTCTGGATACTTATGAATTGGAGCGGACCAGGGGAATCACCATCTTCTCCAAGATGGCCAGATTCACGGTGGGATCCCGGCAGATCACCCTTCTGGACACACCGGGACATGTCGACTTCTCCGCGGAGATGGAGAGGACTCTGAAGGTGCTTGACTATGCCGTTCTGGTGATCAGCGGCCCTGACGGGATCCAGGGGCATACGGAGACCCTGTGGAAACTGCTGGGCCGGTACGGGATTCCCACTTTCTTATTTATCAATAAGATGGACCAGCCCACAGCTGACAGGGAAGCTCTTCTTAAAGAATTGAAGGAGAGGCTGGATGCCGGCTGTGTGGATTTCGGGGAGGGAAGCGATCCTCAGGCCAGGCTGGAAGACCTGGCTCTTTGTGATGACAAACTGCTGGACATCTACATGGAGACCGGGGAGGTTGACAAGACAGCAATCCTGGAGCTGATCCGCAGCCGGCAGGTTTTTCCCTGTTATTTCGGATCCGCCCTGAAAGTGGTCGGAGTGGATTCCCTTCTGGAAGGTTTCGTGGATTATATGGAGCCGGCAGTCTATCCGGATTCTTTTGGAGCCCGGGTCTACAAGATCTCCAGGGATGACCGGGGAGAGCGGCTTACCTTTTTAAAGGTGACCGGAGGCAGGCTGGCTGTGAAGGATGCGGTTCCTGTCCACGGTTCCGACGGGAAGGAAGCTGACGGTTCCCGGCAAAAAGATACAGAGACTGAGAAGATCAATCAGATCCGCCTTTATTCCGGCGCGAAATTCGAGCCGGTACAGCAGGTGGAGGCAGGAACGATCTGCGCGGTGACCGGGCTGACCAAAACTGCGGCAGGCCAGGGCCTGGGAGATTGTGAGGATTCCCCGGCACCGATGCTGGAACCGGTGTTATCCTACCGGCTGATCCTGCCGGAAGGCGTGGATACGCTTAAGGCCATGCCCCGACTACGGGAACTGGAGGAAGAGGAGCCCATGCTCCATATTGTCTACCATGCTTCCTCCGGACAGATCCATGTTCAGCTGATGGGAGAGATCCAGACGGAAGTCCTGAAGAGTATGATCGAAGACCGGTTTGGAATGAAGGTAGAGTTTGGTGCCGGCCAGATCATGTACAAGGAGACGATCCGGAATCCTGTTATAGGCATCGGGCACTATGAGCCCCTTCGCCATTACGCGGAAGTGCAGCTGCTGCTGGAACCTCTGGAAAGGGGGAGCGGTCTGGTATTTGCTTCTGCCTGCAGCGAAGACGATCTGGACCGGAACTGGCAGAGACTGATCCTCACCCATTTGATGGAGCGGGACCACCCGGGAGTACTGACCGGGTCTCCGATCACAGATATGAAGATTACTCTGGTGGCCGGCCGGGCTCACCTGAAGCATACCGAGGGCGGGGATTTCCGCCAGTCCACCTACCGGGCAGTCCGGCAGGGCTTGAAGCGGGCGGAGAACCTTCTTCTGGAACCATATTATTCCTTTACCCTGGAAGTACCTTCCGACCAGGTCGGCAGGGCTATGGCAGACATACAGAAGATGAGCGGCAGCTTTCAGAATGAGCTGACGGAGACGGCCCTGGACATGACCATTCTTCGGGGAACAGCCCCGGCTGTAGAGATGACCGATTACCAGAAAGAAGTGCTGGCCTACACCGGCGGACGGGGAAGGATCGCATTTTCTTTGAAAGGGTATGAACCCTGCCATAATGAAGCGGAAGTGCTGGAAGCGGTCGGCTATGACAGTGAGCACGATGTGGATAATCCCACCGGTTCTATCTTCTGTGCTCACGGGGCGGGCTATTATGTCCCCTGGGACCAGGTGGAGGACCATGCCCACCTGCAGGTGGGGCTGGCTGAGAGACCATCGGAAAAGACGGGGCCGCCGACCCGGTCACGGTCTTCCCATTATGTGGAAGATGCGGCCTTTCAGGCAATCTACGAAAGAGAATTCGGTTCTGCCCGGAAAGAGGCGGACCGCTACAGTGGATTTCGCAGACAATCAGACCCATCAGGGGATGGTTCTCAGACAAGATCCGGGGGAGGTTCTCCACGTCGGTCTTTCCTGAGACGGAAAGACAGGGAAGGCCGGAAACAATATCTGCTGGTGGATGGTTACAATATCATCTTTTCCTGGGATTTTCTTCGGACGATCGCAGAGGAGAATCTGGATGCAGCCCGGCAGAAGCTGCTGGATATCCTTGCGAACTTCCAGGGCTTTACCGGCTGTACCCTGATCGCGGTATTTGATGCCTACAAGGTGAAGGGCGGTACCGGTTCCACACTGAAGTATGGGAACATTTACGTGGTCTATACCAAGGAAGCGGAAACTGCCGACCAGTATATTGAAAAGACCACCCATGAGATTGCCGGCAAACATGATGTGCTGGTTGCTACCTCCGACGGGGTGGAGCAGGTGATCGTGATGGGAGCCGGTGGAAGAAAGATATCCGCGGAAGATTTTCTTGCTGAAGTCAGAAGTGTGGAAGAACAGATCCATGAGATCACGGAAGAGAGAAAGCTGTCTGACAGGAATTATCTTTTCGATGCGTTAGATGAAGAACTGGCCCGCCACATGGAGGAGGTGCGGCTGGGCAGGAAGCAGTTGACGGAGCCGGAGGAAGAATAAGTACGGTTAGCAGCTTGTTGCGGTGTGGATATTTTGCAGAGAATACTTTATAATAAGAAGAGATAATGATCGTAATCAAGGGAGGACCAACTCATGGAAAAATTAGAGCAGCAGATTGAGAGCTATCGAAAGAAAATGGTGAGTGCAGAGTCCATGACGGATCTTCTGGTGGCTATGGCTTCCTGGAACACTTTCGCAGATTCCAGAGGGCTTGACAGTGACCAGAGAAAAGCGGTGGATGAAGCTTACCTGAAAGCGGAGAGCATTCTGATGCAGAATGTAAAAAAGACCCCCTGGTAACAGGCGGGCGGAAATCGAAGACAAAAAATGGTCTCATAGGAAATGTTCCTATGAGACCTTTTGTTTTACTGTGGTTCGCCGGACAGGATCCAGGGAGCCGGTTTCGCTTCAAATACTCCCTTGTTGTTCAGCTTGGACATGGAAATCTGAATAACCTCAGTCTGCTTGATATGGTACTTGCTGAAAATGTTCAGGATATCTGAGAGGATATCCAGCTCCAGCGTATAGACTACAAACTTCATGTTCGGATTCAGGCGGAGCAGATTCTGTACTTCCTCCTCAAACTTCTTGGTCGCAACGATGAAGGAGAGGGAAGGTACCGGCAGGTTGCGCATGGACTCCCTGTCGGTGTCCTCCACAATGGAAACATTATGGAGTCCGAACTTGGTCACATTTTCTTCCATGGAATAGCGGTCATTCTTATTATATTCCACCGCAATGATATGGCCCTCGCTGGCGATCATCGCCGATTCTACCGCGATACTCTCTCCGCTGATGATGCAGATGGTGTCCTGGTCATCCAGATGGAGCTTGTTGATGATGATCGCGCGGATCTCGCTGGCAACGTAGCGGACCGAACCCTGGGAAAAGTTCGTATTCTGGATACCCAGGCGGTAGGAGCTGCGGGCGGAAGGGTTGACGATCAGCATGACGGAAGGTTCTTCAATCTCGTGGTCGATCATGTCGGAGATCCTGGAGATCTTAGCATCACCCTCCGGTTCCAGACCGGTTTTAAACCAGAGTTCACACTCACCTAAGTCGCTCTCCCAGAGGTCAAAGAAAAATCCGGGATGACCTTTATCGATGAAGACAATAACACGCTTGTGGGTCTCGATTGTGGGGATCAGATTCTTTTTCTTTTTGCTGATATCGATCAGTTTGATTTTTTCTATATCCATTCCGGACTTTCTGGAGTAATAATCCAGCCAGGAAAGGATCTGATCATTGGTGAAAGAAGATTTATCCATGAAAACACCTCCGTTTTACATTTTTTCCTATTATTATTTTAGTACATTTGCTAATAAAAGGCAAGATTTTGCTGACCACATAAGAGACAGATCCGAAGAGGGGCGTCCATCTTCGGGGGAGGGGAAAATCCGGAAAAAAGCTTTCCGGCTCATTTACTTGAAAAAGAGGAAAGAAAGCCTTATAATTTATACTATATTAGTATGAAAATGGGGAGTTATTTCCCTGTTATATGTATAGAAGAAAACCAACTTGGAGGAAATAACATGAAGATTTCGACGAAGGGCCGGTATGCACTGCGGTTAATGCTGGATATTGCTCTTTACGGGAAAGATGGAGAACCGGTTCGGATCAAGGACATCGCACAGCGTCAGGATTTGTCAAGAAAATATCTGGAGCAGATCATAGCTGTGTTGAATAAGGCGGGCTACGTCAGAAGCATCCGGGGCCCTCAGGGAGGATACCTGCTGACCCGGCTGCCCGGCGACTATACGGTAGGAATGATCCTTCGGCTGACGGAGGGGAGTCTGGCTCCGGTGGCCTGCGTGGAAGAAGACGGGGCCTTGTGCGACAGACTGGATGACTGCGCTACGATCCTTGTCTGGAGGAAATTAAATGAGGCGATCAGCAGCGTAGTGGATCATGTTACCCTGGAAGACCTGATCGACTGGCATGATGCCAGGAACGGCAACGATTATGTGATTTAAAGACAGGAGACCGTTATGAATATAAGATTAACAGCCCACAGGGTTTTAAAAAGTGAGTTTCAGAATAATATGAGTAAGGGCATGTCCGTCAATCCGGAGATCAAGGTGAATACGAATATCAACCTGTCCAATCCGCCATCCCCTAACCAGGCCGGGAACATTCTGATCCGGATGATGCTGGGGAGCCCTATTGAGCCTCTGTATTTCTATTTTGAGCAGAGATGCATGTTTGAAGATACGGACGGACCGGGCGAACCTCTGGCCCGGGAGGACCTGCTCAGTATTTATAAAACAATCTGCCTGCCCCAGGCGATCGCCTCGGTGGAAGAAAATGTTAATCAGATCTTTAAGACCTATAATCTCCCGCCTGTTAATCTGGCCCAGCCTAAGCGGGAAAAATATAACTAATTTCTTAAACTCTTAAAATTTGATTGACTTCTATCAATAATTGCTGTAAATTTGCATTAGTGACTATTACGCTGGTTGTATAACAATGTGAGGTTGATTGACATGAAGAATCAGTTAGGGCAGGGCGAGAGGATCAAGAATCTCCTGCCGATTGCCCTTTATTTTATTGCATATATGATGTCATTTGAATATCTGGAGCACCATGTGCCGGAAAGACTGCATATCATCAGCTGCAGTATCGACCAGTATATTCCTTTTATAGAGTATTTCGTTGTACCCTACTTCCTGTGGTTTGCCTTCATCGCAGGCACGGCAGTCTACCTGTATTTCGTGGACTTTGAAGGCTTTTGCAGATTCTGTTATACATTGATGATCGGAATGACCATCTTCATTGTGGTTTCCTTCGCTTATCCGAACGGTCTGGACATCAGGCCGACAGAGTTTGCCAGGGATAATATTTTTACCGATGCGGTGAAGTACCTGTATTCGATTGATACTTCCACGAATGTACTTCCCTCCATCCATGTGTATAATTCCATCTGTGCCCTCTTTGCGGTACAGGAATGTGACAGACTTAAGAAGAACACCCCGGTACAGTATGGGGCATTTATCCTTGCAGTCCTGATCTGTCTGTCCACCATGTTCCTGAAACAGCATTCCGTATTTGATGTTGCCTTAGGACTTGTCCTCTCTTTCAGCGGATGCCAGCTTGTATACGGCCTTGCGCCCGGAAGACAGCTCAGACAGACAAAAGGAAAGAGACAGGTTGCTTACAATGCGAAAAATTATCTTTATCGGTCGAAGTGAGTCAGGCAAAACTACTCTTACCCAGGCTATGAAGGGTAAGAAACTCACTTACCACAAGACCCAGTATATCAATCATTATGATGTGATCATTGATACTCCGGGAGAGTACGCGGAAACAAAGGAGCTGGCCGGTTCCCTGGCTGTCTACAGTGCGGAAGCAGATGTTGTCGGCCTGCTTATGAGCTCCACCGAACCCTTTTCCCTGTATCCCCCCAATGTCACCAGCTGTGCAAACCGAGAGGTGGTCGGGATCGTAACAAAATGCGACCACTGGGCCGGTGATCCGGAGCAGGCAGCCGAATGGCTGCGGCTGGCCGGGTGCAAGAAGATCTTTATGACCAGCTCCTTTACCGGAGAAGGCATAACAGATATCATTTCTTACCTCAAGGAAGAGCATGAGGTCCTGCCCTGGGAGACGGTCAAGGCTCAGTATGATAAACTTGGCTATGGTGAGGGGAATAATGATGACCAGATGAATATTAACGGAGTTGTGGTCTAGAAAAAAGAATAATAAAAAATGAGCAGGAAACAAGCATGTTTCCTGCTTTTGTTTTGGAATCAAGTGATAAGTCCTCGCTCGATTACGCACTATGTGCTCCCATCGAGCGAAGCATAATCTC
>CAMOYC010000088.1 GCA_946629665.1 uncultured Lachnospiraceae bacterium | reverse complement strand
TGGTGGTTACCGCAAGGCCGGTGTCCGTGTTGAGGAGAAGGTATTCCAGGCTGTCTTTTCCAGGGAATTCCAGATAATACTCCTCCCTGTTCGGAGTCTTAAAGCCCGGATGGCCGCCGATGGAGTAATACATGTCCTCTCCGCCTTTATTCCGGATCTCCCACTTCACCTCCAGGCTCCTGCTGTACCCTGCCTTTAAAGCGTGGGTAACCAGGAGTTCAAATTCAAAGGGATAGATCTCAAGGGAAGCCTCGTCAGATTTCAGGGCCATGGTAACCGCCAGGGCATTTTCTTCTGCAAGGGTAAAGTCCCGGTCTCTGGCAAAGCCATGCTGGGTCTTCATCGGGTACTCTTTCCCCTGATAGCGGTAACATCCCTCCGCAACCTTGCCCACAAAGGGGAACAGGATCGGGGCATGGCGGTTCCAGACTGCCGGGTTGGCATCCCACATTTTCTCCTCTCCGGTCTTTTTATCGATCACGCTGATAAGCTCCGCGCCGGCATCCGCGATCGTCACTTTCAATACATCATTTTCTATCACATGGTATCCCATAGCAACCTCCTCATGCATTTTCTTAACTAATATCATACCATAGCGCGATAACGAATTCTATGAATTTTTGTTGTCCTCTCTTGTATTTTTATCTTCAACAACGTAGAATGAACACATACTGGAAATGAAGGTGAAGAAAATGGCAAATAGTTCTTATGACCCGAATTATTATCGGGAGCACAGATATGACAATGAGACCAATCATACAAGCCCGGATGGCTTAGGAAGCGCCTGCCTGGTGCTGGGCATCATTGCGATCGTCATGGCGATCTCCTGCTGCCTGTCCTGGGCCAGCATTGTGCCGGCCATCGCGTCGGTCATATGCGGGATCCTGGCGAAAGATGAGAATGGCATCCGGTCCGGTAACACGATCACAGGGCTGGTCTTATCCGGTATCTCCGTGGTTGTATTTCTCATAACGATGAGCATCTTTTTCTTTTCATTCCACAAAGGAGACATCACGATTAATCCCGGAGATAATATGCCCTTTGAATTCCAGCTGCCGGGACAGGACGGTAACGGGAATCCGGGTCACAACCAGAATAATGACAATGAACAGGAAAACGGACCGCTGTAAAAGCGATCCGTTTTTTGCAGTGATCAATCTGATCCGTTATTCGATTCGTCTTCTTATTCGCCTTCCCTGATCCACTTAGCCACGTCCAGGGCATGATAGGTGATGATCATATGAGCACCTGCCCGCTTAAAGGCAGTCATGTTCTCAAGCACGATCTTTTTCTCGTCGATCCAGCCGTTGGCTGCGGCAGCCTTCACCATGGAGTATTCACCGGATACATTGTAGGCACATAAAGGCATATTGGTTTCTTCGGAAGCCATCTTTAAGATGTCCAGCAGGGAAAGTGCCGGTTTGATGATGATAATGTCTGCGCCTTCCTCGATATCATCCCAGATATCGCGGGATGCCTCACGGGCATTGTGGAAATCCATCTGATAGGTCTTGCGGTCGCCGAATCCCGGTGCGGAATGAGCCGCATCACGGAAAGGTCCGTAGTAGCCGGATGCCATCTTGGCACTGTAGGACATGATCGGTGTCATCTCACAGCCTGCCTCGTCAAGCGCCTCCCGGATCGCAGCAACATGGCCGTCCATCATGTTGGATGGTGCTACCATATCTGCCCCTGCCTGGGCACAGGTTACTGCTGTCTTTGCCAGCAGCGGTAAGGTTTCGTCATTTAAGATGATACCGTGGTCGATCACGCCGCAGTGGCCGTGGGAGGTGTACTCACACAGGCAGATATCAGCGATCACAACAAGTTCCGGGAAGACCTTCTTGATGTGGCGGATGGCTTCCTGGATGATGCCGTGCTCATTGTAGGCTTCACTTCCCACCTCATCTTTGTGGGCCGGTACGCCGAAAAGCAGAACTGCCTTTACTCCTGCCTCGCGGATGCGGTCAAGTTCCTCATCCACCCGGTCGATGGAGTACTGGTAGATCCCCGGCATGGAAGGAATCGGATTCTTGAGGTCTTCCCCTTCGATCACGAACAGAGGATAGATCAGATCCGATACATTCACATGGGTTTCACGGACAAGCGCCCGAAGGTTCTCAGAGGCACGTAAGCGTCTTCTTCTTATCATAATATCCCTTCTCTCTTTCTCATTTATTTTTATGTAAGTTAAGCAGTTTCATAATACTCTGTCAAAGTTGCAGGTACTGGATCATTCCGGGGCCTAAGTCCCTGGTCGGCCGGGCGATAAAGCCATGTTTTTTGTAAAATTTCTCCCGGCCCCGGGCACACATCAGGTCAAACATCATGATGGTGCCTGCATAGCCTTCATGCATCACAAAGCTCTTCAGGGTTTCCAGGATCAGTCCTCCGATCCCTTGTCCCTGCACCTCCGGGCGGATGATCAGGTCCTGCACATAGCAGATGATCGCTCCGTCACCGACGATCCGGCCCATGCCGACCGCCTTTCCGTCCTTGTAGGCCACAAGGGTGTAAAGACTGTTATCCAATCCTTTTTTCGCCTGGTCCCAGGATAGCCTGTGGAAATTCACCGACTCCCTGAGTTCCATGTAGGTCTCAATATCCAGTTTGTCCTCAACCAATTGCACCATAATCTGTATTTCATCCGATATCCCGGACCAGTTCCTCCACTTCTTTCTCTGTCAGCGGCCGCTCAAGCCGGAAGGCTTCTGAAGCCGCAGCCCCCAGGATCCTTCTCCTGTCTGCCTCCAAAGGATACTGTTCTTTCACATATTCCCTGAGGCTGCCCAGCCAGACCGCGATCTGCCCGTAATGGTCCGGGACTGCTCTTTCCACTTCCTGCCGGATCTTTTTTGACAGGGCCGGGCTTTCCGTGCCGCTGTTGATCCCGATACTGACCGGTCCCCGCCGCACTACGGCAGGAAAGATAAAGCTGCACTCGGAGGGCATGTCGATCACATTGACCGGTATCCCCCGCTCCCGGCAGATCTCCGCAGTCTGATGATTGATCTCCCGGCTGCTGGTGGCAGCGACCACAAGCACCGGCTCTCCCTCCGCCCCGCCTTCAAACAGGGATTTCAGGGTATCCGGGTCCAGGTTCTTCTCCAGACACCGGTCCGGGGGAAGGATCTCCCGGATCTCCGGACAGATCTCCCGGGAAACCACAGTGACCAGGGCCTCATAGGCCTTAAGGGTCCTGGCCTTTCTCAGGGCAACCTGACCTCCGCCGATGATGAGACATGTTTTCTCCTTGATATCCATGAAAAACGGAAAATATGCCATCCTTCTTTCCGGGTCCTTTCCAGTGATCGTCTTATCTCTCGATACCCTTCCGGGCACTGATCCCCTGATCCCATGGATGCTTGATCTTGGTGATCTCGGATACATAATCCGCGTGGGCGATCATGTTCCTGGAAGGATTCCTTCCGGACATTACCACCTCCAGGGAGTAGGGTTTCTTCTCTAAGCATTCTATCACTTTTTCTTCAGAAAGCAAGCCTCGATCGATCGCGTACAGAGTTTCGTCCATCACCAGGACATCATAATCTGCCGCCTTCTCAAATAATTCAACAAGCCTTCTGTTGTTCGCTTCCAATATGTCATCCAGCTCCTGGGCCGTCATCTGGAAGGTAAACTTGGCCAGCGGAACTCCCTGGATTACGGTGACGTTCTTGAGATTATCAATAATATTTCTCTCGCTGGAAGAGTTATCCTTCAGGAACTGATGGAAGAGAACTCTCTTTCCGCTGCCCGCCGCCCGGATCGTCAGTCCGATGCTGGCAGTCGTCTTCCCTTTGCCGTTACCGCAGTAGAGGTGGACCAGGCCGCGTCCGGATTTGTCATCCGGCTTGCCGCCGCAGCCGAGCTTCTCCGGTCCAAACAAAATGTCGTAGACCGCTTTCATGTCCACATTGTTGCGGATCAGGTCTGCCAGTTTGTCATACTGGATCTCTTTATACTCTGCAAGGCTCAGCTGGTCTGCTCCCGGGTCGATCCCTTTTTCCTTCATCAGGTCGTGGACCAGGCCGAAGACCAGTTCTTCGTTATCGAAGATCCCATGAAGGTAGCTGCCCCAGATCCGGCCGTCCGGCGTCATGTAGGCATCCGTTCTTCCATCCTCTAAACGGATCATCGGGCAGGCATCTCCCAGATTCTCCGTCGTTCCCATGTGGATCTCATAGCCCTCCAGGTCCAGCTTGTCAAGGCCGTAGAGGTTGCGGTCCGGGAGGATCTCCCCATGGATCCGGGTCCTGGTCTTGTCCCCCTGGAAGGTAGTAGAGATATCCAGAAGTCCAAGTCCTCTCATCTCTCCGCCATGCTCGACGCCCTCGGGGTCTTTGAGTTCCTTGCCCATCAGCTGGAAGCCGCCGCAGATTCCGATCACTCTGGTGTGTCTGGCTGCCCTTTTGATCGCGCCTTCCAGGCCTGACTCGATCAGCCATTCCATGTCTCCCATGGTATTTTTGGAGCCGGGGAGCAGGATCAGGTCCGGATCGCCCAGTTCCTTTTTGGAGGAAACATAGCGGAGGGAAACACCCTCGATCAGCTCAAACACACTGAAATCGGTAAAGTTAGATATGTGAGGAAGACGGATGACGGCCACATCAAGGCCTTCCGTATATTCTCTCTGATTCAGCCGGTCGGAGAGGCTGTCCTCATCATCGATATCAATCTTTTCCATGGGCAGTACACCGAGAACCGGCTTGCTGGTGAGGTCCTCGAGCATCTTCAGGCCCGGTTTCAGGATCTCCACATCTCCCCGGAACTTGTTGATCACGATTCCGCAGAAACGGTCCTGGTCCTCCTGGGGAAGCAGCTTGATGGTTCCGTATGCGGAAGCAAATACTCCGCCCCGGTCAATGTCCGCGACCAGGATCACCGGTGCATCCGCCATGGCAGCCATTCCCATGTTGACAATGTCATCGTCCGCCAGGTTGATCTCCGCCGGAGAGCCCGCTCCCTCGATCACGATGATATCGTTCTCCTCCGCCAGGTGATTGAATGCCTTCATGATCTCCGGCTTCAGCTTGTGTTTCATTTTATAGTAGTCGACCGCACTCAGATTATCGTAGACTTCTCCGTTAACGATGACCTGGGATCCCATATCGCTGGTCGGCTTTAAAAGGATGGGGTTCATCCAGTGGGTCGGCTCGATCATGGCCGCCTCCGCCTGCATCGCCTGGGCCCGGCCGATCTCCAACCCTTCTTTCGTTATGTAGGAATTCAGTGCCATATTCTGTGACTTGAACGGAGCCACCCGGTAGCCATCCTGCCTGAAGACGCGGCACAAGCCTGCCGTCACAAAGGATTTCCCGGAATTGGACATGGTCCCTTGTACCATGATTGCTTTTGCCATCGATCCCACTCCCTTTCTCATTCTTCCTTTTTTCTTATTTCCTATATCATTTCCTGTACCATTGGAAATATCTTTTTACGTTAACCGAGAACCTGATGCAGGGCCCCGATGATCTTCTGATTCTCTTCCCGGCTTTTTACGGCCACTCTCCAGTAGTCGTCTCCCAGGTTTACATAATTGCTGCAATTGCGGATCATGATCCCGTATTTCTCCAGTCTCCGGTCCAGGTCACTGATCCCGGGAGCCCGGAAAAAGAGATAGTTTGCAGCTCCGTCATAGAGCCGGATGGGAAGCCTGCCGAGTTCTTCCTTCATAAAGGCAAGTTCCCTGGAGGTAGTCTCGATCACCTGTTTCTTATACTCTGTATTCTTAAGCGCCGCAAGCCCCGCAGCCTGGGCAATGTGGCTGACGGACCAGGCCTGGCCGGCCCGGTTCACCTTCTCAATGATATCCGGATCGCCCGCTATGATGTAGCCGAGCCTCACACCCGGTATCGCGTAGAGCTTGGTGAAAGACTTTAAGATGATCAGGTTATCATAGTCTTTCACGAAAGGCTTCAAGGTGTATGCCGCCTCATTTTCTACGATCTCGAGGAAACATTCGTCCACCATGACCAGGGTCCCGGTTTTCCGGGCCTTATCCAGGACCCGCAGCAAAAACTCTCTCTCCGTGAGGATCCCGGTAGGATTGCTCGGATTGCAGATGATCAGCAGGTCCGTCTCCTCATCGATGCGGGCAAGAAAATCTTCCCGGATGACAAAGTCTTCCTGCATATAGTAATAATCCATCCCGGCCCCGGCCGCGGTCAGGGCTTCCTCGTATTCCACGAAGGCCGGTACCGGCAGCAGCACTTTCTTCGGTTTCAGTCCGAAGCCGATCCGGTAGAGCAGGTCTGCCCCGCCGTTGCCGCAGGTTATGGCGGACCGGCTGACCCCGTCGGAAACCGCGATCGCACTTTTCAGGTCCTCACAGTCCGGGTCCGGATAGTTGATGATCCCGTCGATCGCATCGATCATTGCCTGCCGGATGTGGTCCGGGAGCCCGATCGGATTGATGTTCGCCGAGAAATCCAGGATTTCTGAGGAAGCGATTCCAAGCTCCTTTGCTTTTTTATAGATGTTTCCGCCGTGGGTATTTTTACTCATGTTCTCTGTCTCCTGTATTATCTATGCTTTTACCAGGGCGTAAAGGGCCCGTAGAGCCCGAAGGTTATCCCGCAGCAGACCAGCAGACTTAAAAATGCAGTCACATAAAGCAGCTGGTTGGTCCTCTTGATATCCTGGTATTCCACCGGCCGGATGTCATCCCCGATCGTCGGTTTGACTACCGGCTTGCCGAAATAATTGTGGGTTCCTCCCAGCTGGATATCCAGGGCGCCGGCCGCCACGGATTCCGTCTGGGCGCTGTTGGGACTCAGGTGATTAAAACGGTCCCTTTTAAAAATACGGATTGCCCCTTTTACATTCAGACCCAGGATCGCCGATGCGAGGATCATCATGACCGCCGCCAGCCGGGCCGGAATAAAGTTGCAGATGTCATCAAGCTTAGCGGAGGCGTGCCCAATGTGGATCAGCTCCTCATTGCGGTAGGCCACCATGGAGTCCAGGGTGTTTACCGCCTTGTAGGCAAAGCCCAGAGGGGCCCCTCCCAAAGCAATAAAGAACAGAGGGGCGACTACCCCGTCTGCCGTGTTCTCCGCAATCGTCTCCACATCCGCCTTGGCCACTTCGCTTTCGTCAAGCTCCTGGGTATCTCTTCCCACCAGGTAGGAGATCTCCTTTCTGGCCCCGGCAAGGTCTCCTTCTTTTAATTTGTAGTAGACCTTCATGGATTCCTTTTTCAGTCCCTTGGTGGACAGGATCTGACAGATCAATATCACGTTCAGGCAAAAGCGCACAAGAGGATGGATCATCCCGGCCAGGAACAGGAGCCCTGAAACGATGCAAAAAGTGCCCAGCACGATTACTGTCGTCAGCAGGTAGCCCGCCAGCAACTCGGCGGTTTCCTTTCTGGGAAGTCCTTTCTGTCCGGCCTCCTCATAGGAACAGCCATAGATCAGCTTCTGCAGACCATTTTTTATTTTTGTGATGAACCAGCCGATGATCTGAACCGGATGGATCAGTCCGCGGGGATCTCCGATCAGCAGATCAAGGAGGAACCCCAGGACCATAGCGTAAGGCAGTGTCATTGTATTCTCCCGCAGTATGTCTGTTATTGTCTTATCGTTCCGGGTAGAAAGGTTCTGCCAGCTTTACAAAATTCTCTGCCAGCTCCCGGCAATTGTGAAAATAAAAGTGCGGATAACCGGCCAGCACATGTCCCTGGGCGTAAATGCCTGTCCAGTTTTTGCCGGAATATTTCTCGATCCGGCAGGAATCTCCCCGCTCCGTCGCCTTGGAATAGTGGAATTCATGGGCACGGATCTTTGTATCTTTCGCAAAAAATGCGGTATCCTTAAGCGCAGTCAGCGTCACATAGCCAAACTGCATGGAGAGCTTCCGGGTCATCTGCACGTCGGTATCGATCAGGTTGAGCATCTCTTTTGCGCTCCCGTCTGTCTCCACCAGATTGTGGCAGG
>CAMOYC010000087.1 GCA_946629665.1 uncultured Lachnospiraceae bacterium | reverse complement strand
CTATGATCCCCATGAAAATATCCTTGCAGGAAATGTAGCCCTCTACGGAGCGACCTCCGGCAAGGCCTTCATCGCCGGTATGGCAGGAGAAAGATTCTGTATCCGTAATTCCGGGGCCATCGCCGTTGTAGAAGGAGTGGGAGAACACGGCTGTGAATACATGACCGGAGGTATTGTTGTGATCCTGGGTGAGACCGGAAAGAACTTTGCAGCGGGAATGAGCGGCGGAATCGCCTATGTGCTTGATGAGAATAATAAACTGTACAAGAACCTGAATAAAGAAATGGTCAGCATGGAACCGGTGGAGCATAAGAATGATCTGCAGGAGCTGAGGGCTATCATCGAGGAGCATGTGAAATGCACCGGATCTGCCAAGGGAAAAGATGTTCTCGAACATTTCAATGCCTACGCGTCCATGTTCAAGAAGATCATCCCCGCTGATTATAAGCGCATGCTGAAAGGGATCGCCGGATTCCGGGAGCAGGGAGCGGATCAGGATACGGCGGAAGAGCTTGCATTCCGGGCTTTTGTAGAAGGGAGTGAGGATTGATGGGTAAAACAACAGGTTTTTTAGAATATGACAGGAAAGATGGAGCGGTCAGGCCGGAAGCGGACCGAATCAGAGATTTCAGGGAATTCCATGAAAGCCTTGCCCCGGCAGACCAGAGGAAGCAGGCTGCCCGCTGCATGGATTGTGGCATCCCCTTCTGCCAGGCCGGAGTTATGATCGCAGGAATGGCGTCCGGATGTCCTCTTCATAATCTGGTGCCGGAGATCAACGACCTGGTATACCGGGGCCGGATGGAAGCGGCCTACCGCAGGCTGGCGAAAACGCACAGCTTTCCGGAATTTACCAGCCGTGTCTGCCCGGCTCTGTGTGAAGCGGCCTGTACCTGCGGCCTCCACGATGAGCCCGTTGCGACCAAAGAAAATGAAAAAGCAGTGATTGAGTATGCCTTTGCCCAGGGCCTTGTGGAGGAAGAGCCCCCGGCAGTCCGGACCGGAAAGAAGGTTGCCGTAGTCGGCAGCGGCCCGGCAGGGCTTGCAGCGGCTCAGCTGCTCAACCGAAGGGGCCACGAGGTAACCGTGTACGAGCGCCATGACCGGATCGGGGGCCTGCTCCGCTACGGTATCCCCAACATGAAGCTGGATAAATCCCTGATCGACCGAAGGGTGCAGCTGATGGAGAGGGCAGGAGTACATTTTGTTCTGAATACGGATATCGGAAAGGATATCGACGCGAAGACACTGACGAAGGAATACGACAGTATCATCCTGGCCTGCGGAGCCTCTGAGCCAAGGGATATCAAGGCCCCCGGAAGAGATGCGAAAGGAATCCGCTTTGCCGTGGATTTCCTGTCTGAGGTAACGAGAAAGCTGCTGGATTCCGATTTTAAATCGATTCCGGTCGATCTGGCGAAAAATAAAGATGTGGTCATCATCGGCGGAGGAGATACCGGCAATGACTGTGCGGGTACCTGTATCCGACTGGGAGCGAAGAGCGTGACCCAGCTTGAGATGATGCCGGAGCCTCCTGCGGAGAGATTGCCTTCCAATTCCTGGCCGGAGTGGCCGAGGATCCTGAAGACTGACTATGGCCAGGAGGAAGCCATCCATCTGTTTGGAGCAGATCCAAGGATCTACCAGACGACAGTCAAGGAATTCCGAAAAGACAAGAAGGGCTGTCTGAAAGAACTGGTACTGGTTTCCCTGGAGTCCTGCCTGGATGAGAAGACCGGGAGAAGGATGATGAAGCCGGTGGAAGGGTCGGAACGCACGATCCCGGCCCAGCTTGTCCTGATCGCTGCCGGTTTTCTGGGCAGTGAGAAATATGTGACGGATGCTTTTGCCGTGGAGACGGATGCCCGCTCCAATGTGAAAACCGAGATTGGGGACTACGCCGCATCAAAAGAAAAAATCTATGTAGCAGGCGACATGCACCGGGGACAGTCCCTTGTTGTGTGGGCGATCGCAGAAGGCCGGAACGCAGCCAAGGCTGTCGACCGGGCCCTGATGGGATATACCAACCTCTGATCACTCGGAGGCTATGATAAGTATCCGGAAACGGGAAGGAGGATCAGGAATATGGCGAAATATATTTTTGTGACCGGAGGAGTTGTTTCCGGTCTGGGTAAGGGAATCACGGCGGCATCTTTGGGAAGACTGCTGAAAGCAAGAGGGCTCAAGGTCGCTGCCCAGAAGCTGGATCCTTACATCAATGTGGATCCGGGCACCATGAGTCCCTACCAGCATGGAGAAGTGTACGTGACGGAAGACGGTGCGGAGACCGATCTGGATCTGGGGCATTATGAAAGGTTTATTGACGAAGATCTGACCAGGTTTTCCAATCTGACCTCCGGAAAGGTCTACTGGAATGTCCTGAATAAGGAAAGGCGGGGAGAGTATCTGGGATCGACCGTCCAGGTAATCCCCCATGTTACGAATGAGATCAAGGAATTTGTCTACCGGGCCGGGGAGGAGAAAGACGCGGACATTGTGATAACGGAAATCGGTGGAACCATCGGTGACATCGAATCCCAGCCTTTCCTGGAAGCAGCCAGACAGATCTCTCTGGAACAGGAATCCGGGAACAGCCTTTTCATCCATGTGACCCTGGTACCCTATCTTCACGGTTCCAGAGAACATAAATCAAAACCGACCCAGCATTCCGTAAAGGAACTTCAGGGCATGGGGATCAAGCCTGACATCATCGTCCTGCGCTGCAACGAGCCTCTGGAAGAGAGTATCTTCCGGAAAATCTCCATGTTCTGTAACGTAAAGGAGGACTGTGTCATTGAAAACCGGACGCTGGATTCTCTTTACGGAGCTCCCCTGATGCTGGAAAAAAATAATTTTTCCGGCGTTGTCTGCAGAGAGCTGGGAATCGATGCGCCTCCGCCGGACCTGAAGGAATGGAAGGACCTGGTTGCCCGGATCGGAGCCCATGACCGGGAGATCACCATCGGGCTTGTGGGCAAATACGTCCAGCTCCATGATGCCTACCTGTCTGTCGCGGAAGCGCTGGCACATGCAGGCTACGCCAATGATGCCCACGTGGAGATTGAGTGGATCGATTCCGAAGAGATCGACGAAGAAAATGTAAAAGACCGTTTAGCCGGGATTTCCGGAATCCTGGTTCCCGGCGGCTTCGGGGACCGGGGCGTGGAAGGGATGATCCTCGCTGCCGGATACGCAAGACAGGAGGGGATCCCCTACCTGGGTATCTGCCTGGGCATGCAGATCGCCGTGATCGAGTTTGCCAGGAATGTAGCCGGAATTCCCCAGGCATGTTCCGGCGAGTTCCATGATGCCACAGATGATAAAGTGATCGATTTTATGCCCGGTCAGTCGGACCAGGTGGACAAGGGAGGGACCCTGCGCCTGGGCAGCTACCCTTGCCATATCCTCCCGGGCACCCTGATGGAGCATTGTTATGGGACGAATGAGATCACCGAGAGACACCGCCATCGCTATGAGTTCAATAATGATTACCGGGAGATCCTTGCAGAAAAAGGGTTGTGCCTGTCCGGACTTTCCCCGGATGGCAGGCTGGTGGAGACGGTGGAACTGAAAAGTCACCCCTTCTATCTGGGTGTCCAGTACCATCCGGAATTTAAGTCCAGACCCAACCGGCCCCACCCGGTATTCCGGGAGTTCATAAAAGCCGCACGAAAAAGGAGCGAGGAAGGATGAGAACTGACAGAAAACTGATCCTGGAGGATGGAAGTCAGTATTATGGAATCGGATTCGGAGCAGAGAAGGACCGGGTATGTGAGCTGGTCTTCAATACTTCCGTGGTCGGCTATCAGGAGATCCTCTCCGATCCTTCCTATATGGACCAGGCAGTCGTGCTGTCCTACCCTTTGATCGGAAATTACGGAATCTGTGATGAGGATTATGAGAGCAAGCTGATATCCCCTTCTGCCCTGATCGTCCGGGATCGGAATGAGAATCCTTCGAATTTCAGGGCGACAAGGACCCTGGAGGAAGTCCTGGAAGAAAATGATGTGCCGGGCTTGTATGGAGTTGACACCAGAAAGCTGGTCAGGAGCATCCGGGACCTGGGGGCGAGAAGAGGACTCATCACCGGAGCAGACCGGCCGCTGGAAGAAGGCCTGGAGATCATCCGGAGGACAGAGATTCCCCATGATGCGGTGAAACGGTGCAGCTGCCGAAAAAAATGGTACAGCCGGACCGCCAATCCCAGATACCAGGTGGTGGCAGTGGATTGCGGTATGAAAACGAATATTGTCAGGATGCTGAACCGGAACCGGTGCAATGTCACGATCGTGCCCTGGAATACAGGAAGTGAAGAAATCCTGTCTCTGAAGCCGGACGGCGTCTTTGTTTCCAATGGCCCCGGGGACCCGGAAGATGTTCCGGAGGTTTCCGGCATGCTCAGGGAGATCAGGGGAAAGATTCCTCTCTTTGGAATCTGTCTCGGTCATCAGCTGATGGCCATTTCCTGTGGAGCAAGAACTTACAAATTGAAATTCGGACACCGGGGAGGAAATCATCCGGTTCTGGATGTGCGGACCGGAAAGATTGAGATCACCAGTCAGAACCACAGTTACGCGGTAGATGAACAATCCCTTTCCGGAACCGGACTTTCCGTCTCACATATCAATATATTAGATAGAACCCTGGAGGGACTTTACAGTGAGGAGGACAAAATGTTCTCGGTCCAGTATCATCCGGAGAGTGCGCCGGGACCCTGCGACAGCAGTTATCTGTTTGAGAAATTCACCAAAATGATGGAGATGAACAAAGATGCCTAAAAGGACGGATATCAAAAAAATACTTGTCATCGGATCAGGGCCTATCGTGATCGGACAGGCGGCGGAATTTGATTATGCCGGGACCCAGGCCTGCCTTGCTTTAAAGGAAGAAGGCTATGAAGTGATCCTGGCGAATTCCAATCCGGCGACGATCATGACAGACCACTCGATCGCGGACAAGGTCTATATGGAACCTCTGACCTTGCAGTATATGGCCAGGATCTGCCGTTACGAGAGACCGGATGCCATTGTTCCGGGAATCGGAGGGCAGACCGGCCTGAATCTTTCTCTCCAGCTTTATGAAAAGGGAGTCCTGGATGAATGTCAGATCGAACTCCTTGGCACCGACGCCCGGAGCATACGACGGGCGGAGGACAGGGAGCAGTTCAAGGAGCTTTGTCAGGAACTCGGAGAGCCGGTAGTACCCTCCGCCATCGCCAATTCCGTGGAGGAGGGGCTGGAAGCGGCAGACCGGATCGGATATCCGGTCATTTTACGGCCGGCCTTCACCCTGGGCGGGACCGGGGGCGGCTTTGCCTCCGGCCCGGAGGAGATGGCAGAGAGAATGAAAACGGCCCTGGAGCTCTCCCCCGTCAGTCAGGTCCTGGTGGAAAAAAGCATCCGGGGTTTCAAGGAGATTGAATATGAGGTGATCCGGGATGCCAACGACACCGCGATCACCGTCTGCAATATGGAAAACCTGGATCCGGTAGGAATCCACACCGGGGACTCCATCGTGGTGGCCCCCAGCCAGACCCTGACCAACAAGGAATATCACATGCTCAGAGACAGTGCCCTGAAGATCATCCGGGCCCTGAAGGTAGAGGGGGGCTGCAATGTCCAGTTCGCTCTGGATCCCCAGTCCTTCGATTATTATGTGATCGAAGTCAATCCCAGGGTATCCAGATCTTCTGCCCTGGCCTCCAAGGCCACCGGTTATCCGATTGCCAGAGTATCGGCCAAGATTGCTGTCGGCATGAGACTGGAGGAGATCCGGCTGGCCAACACACCGGCCTGCTTTGAGCCGGCACTCGATTATGTTGTGACCAAGATGCCCCGGTTTCCTTTTGATAAATTTACTTTGGCATCCAATGTCCTGTCCACCCAGATGAAGGCCACCGGGGAGACCATGGCGGTCGGCCGGACCATGGAAGAAAGCCTGCTGAAGGCCATCCGCTCCCTCGAGGACGGAAAAAACCATATCCATCTGGAGAAATTCGATGTAAAGAGCCTTTCCGACAAGGAAGGGGAGGCTGGCCGGAAAGAGGCAGTTGAAAAACTCCTGGCCTACATCGAGGAGGGCACCGATGACCGGATCTACGCGATCTCGGAACTCCTGTGGCTGGATGTAGATGAGCAGGCGATCTTTAACCGGACCAAGATTGACATGTTCTTCCTGGATGCCATCTGGAGGATCGTGAACTTTGAGAAAAAACTGGAAGGGGCGGTACCCGATGAGGACCTGCTCCGCCAGGCAAAGCGAATGGGATTTTCCGATTCCTATATCGCAGAATTAACCGGCTTTGAAGAGGCCCATATCAGAAAACTAAGAGAGCAGTATGACATTTTCCCTGTATACAAGATGATCGATACCTGCGCAGGAGAATTCGAAAGTTACGTTCCCTACTTTTATTCCACCTATGAGGAAGAAAATGAATCCGTGGTATCGGATAAGAAGAAGATCATCGTCCTGGGTTCCGGGCCGATCCGGATCGGGCAGGGGGTGGAATTTGATTACTCGACGGTCCATGCGGTCAAGGCCATTCAGGACAAGGGCTATGACGCGATCGTGATCAACAATAACCCGGAAACCGTATCGACCGATTATACCACGGCGGACAAACTGTATTTTGAGCCGCTCACCGTGGAGGATATCCTGAACATCATCCACCTGGAACAGCCGGCGGGCGTGATCTCCTCCCTGGGAGGACAGACAGCCGTCAACCTGGCGGCACCGCTGGAGCAGTGCGGCGTCAGGATGATCGGAACCCCTCCGGAAGCCATCTTCCGGGCGGAGGACAGGGACGCCTTTGAGCACATGATCAGGCAATTGGAGATCCCTCACCCGGAAGGCCTGGCGGTAACAACCCTGGAGGATGGGATCCGGGCAGCAGAGCAAGTGGGATATCCGGTTCTGGTCAGGCCTTCTTTTGTTCTGGGAGGCCGGGCCATGGAGATCGTTGCCAACCGTGACATGCTGGTAAGATACCTGAAAAGTGCGGTTGCCGTGGATAAGGACCGGCCGGTCCTCGTTGACCGGTACATTGTCGGCAAGGAAGTGGAGGTCGATGCAGTTTGTGACGGAAAAGAGGTATTTCTGCCGGGGATCATGGAACTGGTGGAGCGGACCGGGGTCCATTCCGGGGACAGCATCAGCGTCTATCCCCCCTACTCCATCTCGGAAAAAGTAAAGCAGACCATCCGGGAATACACGGAAAAACTCGGAGTCGGGATCGGCATTATCGGCCTTTATAACATTCAGTTTATCGTGGACCGTGAAGAAAATGTCTACGTGATCGAGGTCAATCCCCGGGCATCCAGGAGCGTACCCTTCCTGTCAAAATCTGCAGGGATCCCCCTTGTTGACATCGCGACAAAAGTCATGCTGGGGATCAGTCTGAAAGAACAGGGACTGGCGGGAAGCCAGCCGGCGGAAGAGGAGCTCTGGTATGTAAAAGCACCTGCATTTTCTTTTGAAAAGCTGAATGGAATGGACGCCTATCTCTCGCCGGAGATGAAGTCGACCGGGGAGGCGATCGGCTATGACAAAAGCCTGGAAAGGGCTTTGTACAAAGCACTGCAGGCCTCCGGGGTCAAAGTGAAAGAATACGGTACTGTCCTGGTCACTCTGGCGGATGAAGATAAGGAGGAAGCCCTTCCTCTGGTCAGAAGATTCTATGAACTCGGTTTCAACATCGAGGCGACCGTGGGCACCGGCCTTTATCTGAAAGAAAATGGGATCCATACCCGGATCCGCGGCAAGCTCAGTGAAGGCAGCGATGAGATCCTGCAGTCGATCCGGGCCGGGTATGTAAGCTATATTCTGAATACCAGAGCCATTTTGTCCGGAATCCACTATGAAGATGGTGTGGAGATCCGAAAATGTGCTATTATGAATGGAGTAACGATGTTTACATCTCTCGATACAGCGGGGATCCTGCTGGATGT
>CAMOYC010000086.1 GCA_946629665.1 uncultured Lachnospiraceae bacterium | reverse complement strand
CGATTGCTGCGGGGAAACCGTATCCCATGGCACCGAGGCCGCCGCTCTGGTAGAGGCGGTGGGTCGGATCCAGTTTCAGGTACTGGGAAGCCCACATCTGGTGCTGGCCTACGTCGGAAGTGTAGATGGTATCCCGGTCGGCGTATATTTTGTTGAGGGTTCTGATAATGGTCTCAGGGCTCACTCCTGCCTTGACATTCATGGCAATCGGGTGTTCTTCATCCCAGCTTTTCACCAGCTTGACCCAACGCTCGTGGGTCATGGGTTCCGTGTGCTCCAGCATTTTCTTGATGGCGGCTTTGGCGTCCGCAACGATCGGGATATCTACCGTGATGTTTCGGGAGATGGAGGAAGCCTCAATATCAATGTGGACCACCTTGGCATTGGGCGCAAAATACTTGATCTCTCCGGTTACCCGGTCTCCGAAACGGCATCCGATCGCAAACATCAGGTCACATTCGTTAGCGACACGGTTGGCCGCATAGGACCCGTGCATACCGATGTCTCCGACAAAGAGAGGATGTTCTGTGGAGATCGCTCCTCTGCCCATGACGGTGGTGACAACCGGTACGTTCAGCTTCTCACAAAGCTGGGTCATCTCTTCCTGGGCTCCGGCCAGGTTCACGCCGCCGCCGATCAGGAACATGGGTTTTTTCGCCCGTTTCATCAGCGCGATGGCCTTTTTCAGCTGGCCCACATGAACGCCCTTGTTGGGTTTGTAGCCCCGGATGGAGACTGAAGTGGGGTAGGAAGTGGATCCCAGTTCCGCCATGATATCGGTGGGAAGGTCCACGAGTACCGGGCCCGGCTTGCCGGACTTTGCAATATAAAATGCTTCCTTGATCCGCTGGGCCAGCATCTTACGATCCCGGACCATGATAACGAATTTTGCGATATTCCTTGTTACACCGACGATATCCACCTCCTGGAAGGCGTCATTGCCGATCAGGTCAGTCTGGACCTGGCCGGTGAAGCATACCAGCGGGATACTGTCGTAGTTGGCATTGGCGATTCCGGTTACCAGGTTGGTCGCTCCGGGACCACTGGTTACCAGGCACACGCCTACCTTGCCGGTCGCCCTCGCATAGCCGTCTGCGGCGTGGATGGCTCCCTGCTCATGTCTTGGAAGAACGAGATCAATGCCGTGCGCATCGTGGAGCGCGTCAAGAAGGTTGACGACCATACCTCCCGGGTATGCAAAGATCGTGTCTACACCTTCTTTTTTCATCGCTGTCACGAACAGCTGATTCCCTGAAATCTTCATGATCTATTTCACCTCGTGTTTCTATCTGTTTTTCGATGATTTTTCCGATAATCTACTGAGATAATCTTCTCCGATGATCTGATGGATCGTATCTTACTGTCTGTTATAGTTGATCAGGCATCCCTTCAGGATGATCTCCCTCTCATCATCTGTGAGTTCTCCCATATGGAGAGTAAATGGTTTCAGTTGACCGTCCTTGACCAGATAGGCCTGGAAGTCGCTTGCTTTCTCTGTGACGGCCTTCTTCACATCCGGCAGGTAGAGATAGTCGCCGTTCGCAAAGGGAAGGTCTCCCTCCTCGATCAGGAAGGGCAGCATGCCCCAGTTGATCAGATTGGACCGGTAGCGCTTGGTAGCGTACTCGTTGGCGATGTTTGCCCAGCCGCCTAATACTTTCTGGCAGGAAGCGGCCTGCTCTCTGGCGGATCCGTCACCCGGTTTTACTGCGAAAATGGTGCTGCCCACGCCGGTGTTGGCATCGGACATATCCGGGAAGCTCTTCCGGATGGTCTCGGCAACCGGGGCGAGCTCCGGCAGAGCGTCCACGGAGGGGCTGCCTGCTTCGATCGCCTGCTGGGCTGCTCTTACTTCCTTGGCGCGGCCCACGTAAGCCGGGTCCTTTCTGGACAGGGTAAACTCAGCCAGTCCAAGCGGGTTGGACCGGTAGGAGGAGGTCTCGCCGGACGGGATCAGCTCGTCGGTCGTGGTGACCGGATCATGGATCTCGGAAACCACTTTCAGGATCATGTTTTCCGGGAGCGGGCTCATCTTCGGCCAATCCTTGATGTTGGGGCCGAACTGGATCTCGACATCGGGATCCGCTACGCCCTTGCTGTCAAAGACACGATTCTTGTAGATCTCTGCATCGAAATGATATTTCTTTCCACTGTACTGCACATCCAGGTCCGTTGCCGGGGTCAGGAAGCCCTTGTTCGCTGCGGTGGCTGCGATAGACCTGGCATCCATGAGGGCAACGGAGGAAATCTGTCCGTTCTGCAGCTTGGAACCCTCACGGTTGGGGAAGTTCCTTGTGGAATGACGGATGCTGAGGCCGTTGTTGGCAGGGGTGTCGCCTGCGCCGAAGCAAGGGCCGCAGAAGGCAGTCTTCACGATCGCGCCGCTGGCCATCAGGTCAGCTGCGGCACCATTTCTTACCAGTTCCATAAAGATAGGAGTGCTGGCCGGGTAGACGCTTAAGGTAAAGGCATCCGCTCCGATGGAGTGTCCCTTGATGATGTCTGCCGCTGCCACCAGGTTCTCAAATCCGCCGCCTGCACAGCCGGCAATGATTCCCTGGTCCACATA
Organism: uncultured Lachnospiraceae bacterium; assembly: GCA_946629665.1. Lineage (GTDB taxonomy): Bacteria > Bacillota > Clostridia > Lachnospirales > Lachnospiraceae > Anaerobutyricum. Next base: position 5,505 of record CAMOYC010000086.1, on the reverse strand, counting down.
GAGCTTTCCGTCATGGACTTTATCCGTTAATTTATAGTCAACCTGACCGTCCAGGCTGACCAGGGCTTTCTGCTCGCAGTCATGGAGAACGTCCATCAGGTTCTTGTTCATATCTTCAATGGTATAGGTGTTGCTGGGATGGAAAGGCATCGCGATCATAGGACGAATCTGACCCAGATCGATCTTGACCATACCGTCATAGTAAGCGACATGGCCCGGTTTCAGTTCCTTGTAATCTCCGACCCTTCCGTGGATCTCATAGAATTCTCTTATTGTTTCATCAGTCTGCCAGATGGAAGACAGGCAGGTGGTCTCGGTGGTCATAACGTCCACGCCGATCCGGAAATCAGCGGAGAGATTCTTCACGCCGGGGCCTACGAATTCCATGACTTTATTGTTTACATAACCGTTTTTAAATACGGCGCCGATGATCGCTAAAGCTACATCCTGGGGGCCGACTCCCTTGATGGGCTCTCCCTCCAGGTAGATCGCGATCACGCCGGGCATGTTGATATCGTAAGTCTGATTCAGCAGCTGCTTTACCAGCTCCGGTCCGCCTTCGCCCATGGCCATGGTGCCCAGGGCGCCATAGCGGGTATGAGAATCGGAACCGAGGATCATGCCACCGCCGCAGGCCAGCATCTCTCTGGCAAACTGGTGGATGACTGCCTGATGGGGCGGTACGTAGATCCCGCCGTATTTCTTGGCGCAGGTCAGTCCAAACATGTGGTCATCTTCGTTGATGGTTCCGCCCACTGCACAAAGGCTGTTGTGGCAGTTGGTCAGCACGTAGGGCATCGGAAACCGGGTCAGGCCGGAGGCCCTGGCGGTCTGGATGATGCCGACGTAGGTGATATCATGGGAAGTCAGCTTGTCAAAACGGATCTTCAGCTTCTCCATGTTGTCGGAAGTGTTATGCGCTTCCAGGATCCCGTAAGCGATGGTTTCCCGCGCTGCTTCTTCCCTGGCCGGAACTTCCGGTCCCAGCAGGGCGGCCAATCTGGCCGGAGCTTCTGCTGTATCTTCAATAATCTCAGTGCCGTCGATCAGATAGGCCCCTGTCTTCAGTAGTTCCATATATTAAATCCTCCTGATAAAATGAACTATTTTCTTCTATTAACGCGCCTTCTCCAGGATCAGGCCTGTCCGGTAGGCCCGAAGCAGCTCCTGCAGGTCTTCAATCTTCTCCCGGATCTCCCGGCCTTCATCGGTATCTCCGACTCTCTCCCGGTCTGCGGAGAATTCCCGGATGACCTCACTGGAATGCACATCCAGCTCTTTCTCGATCACATCTTTGGTGGACGTGAAGGGCTCGTGGGCTACCAGGCGAAGGCCCCTGGAATTATAGATCAGGGTGTAGCCTGCAATTCCGGTCGTGCTCTGGTAGGCTCTGGAAAAACCACCGTCAATAATCATGGCCTTGCCCCCGCACTTGATCGGGGATTCCCCGTCAATGACGTGGACCGGCATATGGCCGTTGATGATGTGGCCTTTGGCAGGATCGATCCCGAAATCAGCCAGGATCGCATCCACGACTTTCTCGTTCTCGATCAGGGAGTAATAGTAGTCCTTGCGCTCCTTGTGGACAGCCTTATCCGCCACAAAATAACGCTCCAGGGTAGCCATTTTCTCCTTCCCGTAAACCGGGGAGTTGTCACTGGACCAGATGTACCACATGATGTCCTTGCCGAACTCATGCTCCTCCTCATTGTCCTGCTCATAGTAGCCTTTTCTTGCATAGTATTCCAGGATGTCGTACAGGGCCTTGCCGCAGTACTCCTTCCCGGCAATCTTCACCTTGCGGAAGCTGCCGTCCTTTTCCAGCGGAACGCAGCTATGGTAGAGAAGATAATTGTTATGGCACAGATACATGCTTCCCTTGTTGAAAAGAAAACGTACATGCTCCTGCAGTTTGTCGCAATTGATAAAATTCAGCACCAGCCGGTCGATCAGGTCCTCCTCCGCCGGAGACAGCTTGTAGGGGTCTTTCGGATCGATGGTGGGGAAATTGGTATCCAGGAGCTCGTACTCCTTGCCGCCTATAGTGATGACGCCCCGCTCGTAGTCGATCGCTTCCAGAAGCAGGCGGGATTCCATACCGAACTGGGGCCGGCGCTTGATCACCTGGCCCTCCAGCTTAAACTGCAGGATCGCGATCGCCTTATGCATCTTCATGTTGAGATCCAGCTCCCTCGGATCCGGATCATCCACCGAGTGGATATCAAAGCAGGTGCAGGGATCATCTTTGTAAGTCTCCAGTGCAAAGCTTACCAGCGGGATCAGGTTGATACCGTAACCGTCTTCCAGGACGGAGAGGTTATTGTATCTGGCACAGAGTCGGATCACGTTGGCGACACAGGCCTTCTGGCCGGAGGCTGCTCCCATCCAGACCATGTCATGGTTACCCCATTGCACATCGACCTTCTTCATCCCGATCAGGGAGTCCATGATGATGTGGGGACCCGGTCCTCTGTCAAAGATATCTCCGATGACATGAAGGGTTGTTACCGTCAGGCTCTGGATCACCCTGGCCAGGGCGATGATAAAGTCCTTCGCTCTGCCGATGTCGATGATCGTATCAAAAATCTCGTTATAGTATTCTTCTTTCTGGAACACCCGGTTGTTCTCACTGAGCAGCTCTTCCAGGATGTAGGAAAAGTCCTTGGGAAGACTGTCTCTCAGTCTCTTTCTGGTATACTTGGCGGAACTTTCCTTGCAGACTCCGATCAGCCGGTAGAGGGATACCTTGTACCAGTCCTGAAGATCCTCTTTGGACAGTTCGCGCTGCACTCTCTTGATCTTCTCCTCCGGATAGTAAACCAGGGCTGCCAGGCTCTTCTTTTCCCGGGCACTCAAGGTTTTGCCGAACACGTCCTCGATCTTGTTGCGGATCGCGCCGGATCCGGTTCTCATCACATGAAAAAACTGTTCATATTCGCCGTGGACATCTGAAACAAAATGTTCCGTCTCCTTCGGAAGGTTCAGTAAGGCCTTGAGATTGATGATCTCAGTGGAGGCGCTTGCGATATTCGGATACTGGGTTGATAAACTTTGTAAAAACTTAAGATTCAGGCTGTTAGTTTCCTTTGCTGTAGCGTTCCCCATACAAATCTCCATTCTTTTCTTTTTATCCCATTATGAAATATCAAACATTTTTTCCTTCAAACATAGATTCTATAATTATATACGATTCCCAGCAATTTGTAAAACGTAATTCGGGACTTTCCGGGAATTAAAAAAGAAAACCGGGTCCCTGCCGAAAAGGGCAGGGCCCGGCTCACTCTCTCTTATGAATCCTGTTCGACTGTTTCTGTCTCCAGGGCCTGGTCTTTTTTCTTTTCTTCCAGACTCAGGTACTGTCTGGTCTCAATGAGAGGCAGTCCGTTGTTGCGGATATAGTCTTCCGTGATCGTTACCCGGCCGATATTATCGTCCTTGGGGATCTCGTACATGATATCCAGCATGAATTTCTCGATGATCGCCCGAAGGGCCCTCGCCCCGGTATCCTTCTCCAGGGCCTGGTCCGCGATCGCCTCAAGGGCTCCATCCTCGAACTGCAGGTCCACTTCATCTAAGGCCAGCAGTTTCTGGTACTGCTTTAAGATCGCATTCTTAGGCTCCTTTAAGATCTGCACCAGCATGTCTCTTGAGAGCGCATCCAGGCTGAAGATCACCGGCAGACGGCCGATGAACTCCGGGATCATGCCGAATTTACGGAGATCTTCCAGGGTTACATAGCGGAGAAGATTTTTCTCATTGTCATACTTATCCTTCAGATCTGCCGCAAATCCCATGGAAGAGTGCTTGTTCAGGCGCTCCTTGATGATATTCTCCAGATCCGGGAAGGCTCCGCCGCAGATGAATAAAATGTTTCTCGTGTTCATGGTTACGGAGGGCACCATCGCATTCTTGGAGCTGGCACCTACCGGCACCTCCACCTCGCTGCCTTCCAGCAGCTTGAGCAGGGCCTGCTGTACGGATTCCCCGCTGACATCCCGGCTGGTGGTATTCTTTTTCTTGGCGATCTTATCGATCTCATCAATGAAGATGATACCGGTCTCCGCCTTCTCCACATCATTGTCTGCGTTGGCAAGAAGCTTGGAGAGAACGCTCTCCACATCATCTCCGATGTAGCCGGCCTCCGTCAGGGAGGTGGCATCACAGATTGCCAGGGGCACGTTCAGCAGCCGGGCCAGAGTCCGGACCAGGTAGGTCTTTCCGCTTCCGGTAGGTCCGATCATCAGCATGTTGGACTTGTCGATCTCGATCTCATCCATGGTGTTGGTGATCACTCTCTTATAGTGGTTGTAAACCGCCACGGACATCACCTTCTTGGCGTAATCCTGGCCGATGACATACTCATCCAGGCTGGCCTTGATCTTGTGGGGAGGCGCGATCGTCTTCATGGACAAAACTTCCTCCTGCTTCGCCTTCTCTTTCTTTTTCTTCTTTTTCTTCTTCTTGGGTTTTGGCTTCTGGTTGCCGGTCAGGCTGCCGCTTAGCAGCTCGCCCAGGTTCAGGTCTCCCAGTTTGCTCATGTCCATGCCGGACAGATCTAAAAACTGGATCCCCGGGCCGCCGAAACCGGAACCGAAGGAATCAAATGACCTCTGCATGCAGTCCGTGCAGATGCTCATATTGTTCGGCATGCGGATCAATTTGGCCCCCTGCTTTTCTGTCCTGTGACAGACCATGCAGGAATCAAATTTCTTGTCCTCGGAATCCTCCGGATCCTCTTCGTCCACAGACCCTTCCAGAGTCTCGCCGTCCTCTTCTTCCTCATCATCGTCGTAGTCGGCAGCATCATCATCCGGATCATCCTGCGCATTTTCCTGGAATAACCCTTCCAGTAATTTATCCTTATCTTCCATCAATCAATCCGCCTTCCTGTTTTTCAAGATGGTCTCGCCCAGTGGAATGTCCTCCCTGGTGGTAATCTTCATGTTCTCGTAACTGCCTTCGATCAGCCTGACCCGGCGATGGCCGTAGGCTTCCATCACCAGCGCTTCGGAAGTGGTCGTCTCATCTCCCGCATCCATCATCTTTTGATACGCTTCCAGGATCTCGTCATAGAGAAAGCACTGGGGCGTCTGTTCCTGCCAGATCAGACGTCTGGGCGGAGTTTTGCAGGTAAAATGATCCTCATCCACGATCTTTATGGTATCCTTCACCGGCATACCCATAACCACTGCTTTATCTTTCTTTACATTCTCGATACATTTGCCGATCAGGTCCGGAGTAATAAAGGCTCTTGCTCCATCATGGATCAGCACATAGCCGCCTTTTCCAAGTTCCTCTCCCTGTTTCAGGGCAAGATAGACTGATTCGTAGCGTTCCCGCCCGCCGATCACAATTTTTTTCACCTTGGAAAAGTCATGCCGGTCGACGATCTCCTGACGGGCATAGTCGACTTCCTCGGGGCCGACGACCAGGATCACAGAATCCACCCAGCTTTCCTGGAAAGCCCTCAGGGTATGATAGATGATCGGCTTACCCAGAAGCTCC
>CAMOYC010000085.1 GCA_946629665.1 uncultured Lachnospiraceae bacterium | reverse complement strand
GGGGGCCCTCACGATTTTAAGATATTTTGGATTAACCTTCAAAATACAAAGGGTTTTATCAAGAAACTTAGCTAGTATGCCGTGCTCAAAGCCAATATGGCCTATTTTAGTTAGCTGCAGCGCCCTATGACCTTTGTTAAACCATAAGAAAATTGATAGTTAACTAATGATTAACTGGTGGTTAACCAAAAAATAACGATAAAACCAGTGCCAAAAAAGGTTTTAATCCATGTTTTCTTTAAATGGCAGGATATAACTTTGAAGATGGAGGGCCGGCGTCGAAAATAGAGGGCCGGCCTTGAATATAAAAAGTTAACTTTGATAATAAAGGGATTGCATCAGGTCCCCTGTTTGCCTGGGCTTCTTACGATCGCCGGGCGACTTCCTGCTTGCTGGGGGCCTGCTTGCCGGGGGCCCTCACGATTTTAAGATATTCTGGATTAACCTTCAAAATACAAAGGGTTTTATCAAGAAACTTAGCTAGTATGCCGTGCTCAAAGCCAATATGGCCTATTTTAGTTAGCTGCAGCGCCCTATGACCTTTGTTAAACCATAAGAAAATTGATAGTTAACTAATGATTAACTGGTGTTTACCCAAAAAACAACGATAAAACCAGTGCCAAAAAAGGTTTTAATCCATGTTTTCTTTAATTTGATAATACAAGGAGATAATACAGATGAAAGCAGTAATACAAAGAGTAAGTCAGGCTTCGGTGAGTGTGGATGGCAAGGTGATCGGCCAGATCGGCTACGGTTACCTTGTCCTGCTGGGGGTTGCTGATGGGGACACGGAAAAGGAACGCCAGCTGCTGGTCAGGAAGATCACGGAGATGAGGATCTGTCAGGATGAGAATGGCAAGACCAACCTGTCCCTGCAGGATATCGGCGGAGAGATGCTGGTGATCTCCCAGTTTACTTTACTTGCCGACTGCCGCAAAGGCCGCCGCCCCAGCTTTATCAAGGCGGGTAATCCGGACCATGCCAAGAATATGTACGAAGAATTCGCAAAAGATTGCAGGGAGATTATCCCCAAAGTGGAAACCGGTGAGTTCGGCGCTGATATGAAGGTGAGCCTGGTCAATGACGGTCCTTTTACCATAGTCCTGGATACGGATGAGCTATAGAAGGAAAAATGAATAATTCCCTGAAAGAACTTGCATTATCCCCGGGATTTACTATATAATAATCACTGGGTATCCTGTATTTTGCAGGAGGACCAGATAATGAGAACGCGAAAGGAGCCAAAGGCATGGATAAAATAAGAATGACAACCCCGTTGGTAGAGATGGATGGAGATGAGATGACCAGGATCCTCTGGAAGATGATCAAAGACGAGCTGCTTCTCCCTTTCATTGACCTTAAGACGGAATACTATGATCTTGGCCTGGAATACAGAGATGAAACGAACGATCAGGTGACGGTGGATTCTGCTCTTGCGGCAAAGAAGTACGGCGTTGCGGTGAAATGTGCGACGATCACCCCTAATGCTGCCCGCATGGAGGAATATCATCTGAAGGAAATGTACAAGAGCCCTAACGCGACGATTCGTGCCCTTCTTGATGGTACGGTTTTCCGTGCGCCTATTGTTGTGAAGGGAATCGAGCCTACCGTGCGCACCTGGAAGAAGCCGATCACCATTGCCAGACATGCCTACGGTGATGTGTATAAGGCAGTGGAGATGAAGATTCCGGCGGCGGGCAAGGCGGAGATCGTCTACACCGCGGAGGATGGCAGCGAGATGAGAGAGACGATCCATGATTTTGATGGTCCCGGCATCGTGCAGGGCATGCATAATGTGGATGCTTCCATCTCCAGTTTTGCGAGATCCTGCTTCAACTATGCCTTAGAGACCGGCCAGGACCTTTGGTTTGCGACCAAGGATACGATTTCCAAGAAATATGATCATAACTTCAAAGATATCTTCCAGGAGATCTTTGATGCAGAATATAAAGAGCGCTTTGAGGAAGCAGGCATCGAGTATTTCTATACCCTGATCGATGATGCGGTAGCCCGCGTGATCCGGTCTGAGGGTGGCTATATCTGGGCCTGCAAGAACTATGATGGCGATGTCATGAGCGACATGGTAGCCACTGCTTTCGGTTCTCTGGCAATGATGACTTCCGTCCTGGTATCACCAGATGGAACGACCGAGTATGAGGCGGCTCACGGAACTGTTCAGAGGCATTACTATAAGCACCTGAACGGAGAACCTACTTCCACCAATTCCGTGGCAACGATCTTTGCATGGTCCGGCGCCCTTAGAAAGAGAGGACACCTGGACGGTATCGAGGAGCTTGCTGTCTTTGCGGACAAGTTAGAGCAGGCGACCATTGACACCATCGAGAGCGGTACCATGACGGGCGACCTGGCCCTTATTACAACCCTTGATCATGTCAACAAGGTGGGCAGTGAAGAATTCATAAAAGCAGTCCGCACAAATCTTGAAAATTTGTTATAATCCACACAAATAAACCATGGCATCTATTTTTTCTTGATGCTGTGGTTTTCTTGTGTAATAATGAATGGAAAATGATATGGAAATAATATGGGATAGAGAACTAGAAAAGAGGATACTATGAATTTTATTCCGCTGGATGCGGATGCTAAAGAAACGATTGTTAACTATATGAAGAAAACAGACTCCCGCAGCTGTGATATGTGCTTTGCCACCTACTACGTATGGCGGGATACCTTCCACACCGCCTATGCGATCGTGGAGGATAATCTGGTAATGAAAAGTGAGACGGATTCCTGGCTGAGCTTCGTTTTCCCCATCGGAGACGGGGACAAGGTAAAGGCGATCCGACAGCTGAAGGCATACGCCAACGGGCGCGGCCGGAAGCTGGTGATCGACAACGTGTACCGGGAGCAGGAAGAATGGCTGCAGGAACATTTTCCCGGAGAATTCCTGATCAGCTACAACCGGGATCTGGCTGACTACATTTACGATTGTGAGAAGCTGAAAACTTTGTCCGGAAGAAAATATCATGGCAAGAAAAACCATGTAAACCAGTTCAACAAGGCTTACAACTGGACTTATGAAGCGATCACCGATGAAAACCGGGAGGAATGCTTCGCCATGCTGGACGAGTGGGCAGAGAAGAAGGGAGAGCTGAACGCGAGACAGCGAGGGGAGCTGAAGATCAGCGAATGCTATCTCAGGGAGATGGATTTCCTGGAGCAAAAGGGAGGTCTGATCCGGGTGGATGGCAAGATCGTGGCTCTCGCCATCGGCGAGAAGCACAACTCCGATACCTTTGTTGTTCATATCGAGAAGGCCCTGAAAGAATACCGAGGGGCCTATGCGATCATTAACCAGCAGTTTCTGGTCCATGAAGCCGGGGACTGCCTCTATGTGAACCGGGAAGATGATACCGGGGACCAGGGCCTGCGAACGGCTAAACTATCCTACAAGCCCCTTTACCTGCTGGAAAAGGGGTACGCGATGGAAAGAAAAGAGCCATCGTGCTAAGAAATATGGTAAAACAGACATAGTGAAATACGTAAACAATGAGATATAAACCAAGCACAGGAGGGCAGCATGAAACATTTAATCGATCCAATGGACCTGTCAGTTGCGGAAGTTGATCAGCTTCTGGAGCTGGCGGATGATATTATGCTCAACCGGGAGAAATATCAGGAAGTCTGCAAGCACAAAAAGCTGGCTACACTTTTCTTTGAGCCCAGCACCAGGACCAGACTGAGCTTCGAGGCTGCGATGCTGGAACTCGGAGGGAGTATTCTGGGATTTTCTTCTGCGGATTCTTCTTCTGCGTCGAAGGGAGAGAGCGTCAGCGATACCGTAACCGTGGTATCCGGCTATGCGGACATCATCGCGATGCGCCACCCCAAAGAAGGTGCACCCTACGCCGCATCTCTTCATGTGAACTGTCCGGTGATCAACGCCGGAGACGGCGGCCACAATCACCCGACCCAGACTCTGACGGATCTTCTGACCATCCATCAGGAAAAGGGAAGACTCGATAACCTGACCATCGGCCTGTGCGGTGACCTGAAATTCGGCCGTACGGTTCATTCCCTGATCAAGGCGATGGCAAGATACGAGAATATTCATTTTGTTATGATCTCTCCGGAGGAGCTGCGGCTGCCCGATTATATCATCAAGGATGTGCTGGAGAAGAAAAAGATCCCTTACAAGGAAGTGCACACGATCGAGGAAGTGATCGCGGATCTGGATATCCTGTACATGACAAGAGTCCAGAGAGAGCGTTTCTTCAATGAGGCGGACTATATCCGCCTGAAGGATACATTTATTCTTGATGAAAAGAAGCTTGCGGATGCCAGGGAAGACCTGTGTATCATGCATCCGCTGCCGAGGGTCAATGAAATCTCCAAGAAGGTGGATGAGGACCCGAGGGCATGCTATTTCAAACAGGCACTTTACGGAAAATATATCAGGATGGCTCTGATCATGACTTTACTGGGGGTGAGCGTAGATGAACATTGACAGCATTAAAAACGGAATTGTTCTCGACCACATTAAGGCGGGAAAAAGCATGCAGATCTACAAGTATCTCGGACTCGATGACATGGATTGCTCCGTGGCGATCATCAAGAACGCCCACAGCAACAAAATGGGTAAAAAAGACATCATCAAAATCGATGACACCCTGAATCTCAACCTGGATGTGCTGGGTTACATTGATCCTGACATCACGGTGTGTTACATCAAGGATTCCAAGATCGTGGAGAAAAGACATCTGGAACTTCCCTCCCGGCTGGTGAATGTGATTCGCTGCAAGAATCCGCGCTGTATCACCAGCACGGACACGGATTTAGACCAGATCTTCCGCCTGACGGACCCCGAGCAGGGCGTGTATCGCTGTGCTTACTGCGAATCCAGGAAAAGCAGTCAGAAAGACTACTAAGAAAATAGGCGAAGATTGTTTTGCATAATGAGAAATAATAGTGTATAATTAGCTATTATTCTGGTTTTTACATTTAGGATGAACTCGAAAAGTACGGAATGTGGGGTGACGCGTTTTGGATAGTCAAATCTCAAAAGTGAAAAGAACGGAAAAGACCATCAGCAAGCCTGAGGATTTTACGAATCCCGAAGCGCTGTATGAGCAGCTGATCCGGACGATCCAGGCTTATCATCCCTCCACGGATATCAGCATGATCGAGAAAGCCTCCCGGATTGCCCGCGATGCCCATCAGGATCAGAAAAGGAAGTCCGGTGAGCCTTATATCATTCATCCGCTTTGTGTCTCGATCATTCTTGCGGAGCTGGAGCTGGATAAGGAGACGATCGTTGCAGGTCTGCTCCACGATGTGGTGGAGGATACCACCATGACCTTAGAGGAGGTCAGTCAAGTCTTTAATGCCGAGGTTGCCCTGCTTGTCAACGGCGTTACCAAGCTGGGCCAGCTGTCCTATTCCGAGGACAAGATGGACCTGCAGGCGGAGAACCTGCGAAAGATGTTCCTGGCTATGGCCAAGGATATCCGGGTGATTCTGATCAAGCTTGCGGACCGGCTCCACAACATGAGGACTCTCCAGTATATGAAGCCGGAGAAACAAAGAGAGAAGGCCCGGGAGACCATGGACATCTATGCTCCCATCGCCAACCGTCTGGGTATTTCCAAGATCAAGACGGAACTGGATGACCTCTCCCTGAAGTATCTCCAGCCTGACGTTTACGCAGAGTTGGAAAAAGATCTGGAAGAGACCAAGTCTAACCGGCAGGAGTTCATTAACAAGATCGTTGCGGAGGTCGGCCGGCACATCGAGGAAACCGGCATCAAGGCCGAGATTGATGGCCGGGTGAAGCACCTTTTCAGCATTTATAAGAAAATGATCAAGCAGGATAAGCCTTTTGATCAGATCTATGACATTTTCGCGGTCCGGATCAAGGTGGATACGGTCAAGGACTGTTATGCAGCCCTCGGTGTGATCCATGAGATGTACAAGCCGATCCCGGGTCGCTTCAAAGACTATATTGCGATGCCGAAGGAGAATATGTATCAGTCCCTGCACACCACACTGATCGGTTCTTCCGGCACCCCTTTCGAGATTCAGATCCGAACCTTTGAGATGCACCGGACGGCTGAGTACGGTATCGCTGCCCACTGGAAGTACAAGGAAGGCGGCGGCAGCATCAACAAGGAAGAGGAGAAGCTCAGCTGGCTCCGCCAGATTCTTGACTGGCAGCAGGACATGTCCGATAACCGGGAGTTCCTCTCCATGATCAAGACCGAGCTGGACCTCTTTACCGACAAGGTATACTGCTTTACCCCTCAGGGAGACGTGAAAGCCCTGCCTGTCGGATCGACCCCGATAGATTTTGCTTACCTGATCCACACCGCCGTCGGCAACCGGATGATCGGTGCCCGCGTAAACGGCCGGCAGGTACCCATTGATTATGTTCTGCAAAACGGTGATCGTGTGGCGATCATCACCTCGCAGAATTCCAAGGGCCCGAGCCGCGACTGGCTGAACATCATAAAGAGTTCCCAGGCCAGGTCCAAGATCAATCAGTGGTTCAAGACCCAGAACAAAGAAGAAAATATTCAAAAAGGCAAGGAACTGACAGAAAAATATGCCAAGTCACGAGGCCTGAATCTGTCAGACTATACCAAGCCCGAGTACCAGAAAAAGGTCATGACCAAGTACGGCCTGAAGACCTGGGAACAGGTGATGGCTGCCGTAGGACACGGCGGATTAAAAGAGGGCCAGGTTGTCAATAAACTTGTGGAGGAATATGAGAAAGACCACAAGGCGAAGATGACAGATGAGGATGCTGTTGCTGAGATCGAGAGCAACCGGAAAAAACAGATTGAGAGTATCCGCAAGAAATCCGGCATCACCGTAAAAGGAATCCATGATGTGTCCGTTCGCTTCTCCAAGTGCTGTAATCCGGTACCCGGAGATGAGATCATCGGTTTTATCACCCGGGGCAGAGGCGTGTCCATTCACCGGACGGACTGCGTGAATGTGGTGAACATGCCCGCTGCGGAGCGGACCCGCCTGATCGATGCCGAGTGGGAAGGCGATGCGGTCTCCGGCAACGGAGAACTCTACATGACCGGAATCATCCTTTACGCCCACAACCGCACCGGTATCCTGCTGGATATCTCCAAAATCTTCATGGAGGAGAAGGTGGATATCAAGTCAATCTCCACCAGGACCAGCAAGCAGGGGCTGGCAACGATCCTGCTTTCCTTTGAGATCGGCGGCAAAGATGAACTCAACCATATTGTCAACAAGCTCCGGGGAATCGAGAGTGTCGTTGATGTGGAAAGAAACGCAGGCTAGGACATGACCCGGTTCGAAAGGGCCTGTGAGGAGGTATAAAATGGGAGAATTAAAAATTGCTTGCGCCCAGTTAGGGCCGATTGATACCAATACATACATCCTGATGGATGATGAGATCAAGGAGGCAGTGATCATCGATCCTGCCGGAAGCGCCAAGGAGCTGGCGAACTATCTGAATGAGGGCGGTTACACCCTGGACTGTGTCATGCTGACCCACGGTCATCACGACCACATCGGCGGTCTTGCCGGACTCCGGGAGCTCTACGATTCCTGGAATCTGCGCGTCTACGCAGCAAAGCCGGAGCAGGAAGTACTCATGGTAGCAGACTATAATTTAAGCTCCATGTTCGGAAAAGGGTACACCACCCACGCCAACATGATGCTGAACGACAGGGATATCTTTGAGGTGACCAGTGCCCATCGCTGCCAGGTCTTCTACACACCCGGCCATACTTTGGGCGGATGTTGCTATTATTTTAAGGAAGAAGGCTGGCTCTTTACCGGCGATACCCTCTTTGCAGGATCCATCGGCCGCACTGACTTCCCGACCGGAGACTATGATACCCTGATCAAGTCCGTGAATGACATCGTTATGTCCTTCCCGGATGAGGTGATCGTCTTCCCGGGTCACGGTCCTCAGACCACCATCGGTCAGGAAAGAAAGACCAATCCTTTTGTGAAGAGATAAGCTGCATGATTTACTTGCTTCAGAATGACAGACAATACGACTATGATGTCCGTGCGATCGCGCTGGCATTTTTCGAGAGGGATAAGATCAAAGAGATCGAGGAGGAGGAGTTAGCCTCCCATCTCCCTCTGCACACCGATGAAGATCCGATCCTGGCGGAGAAGCTGCT